>JAKIZM010000067.1 GCA_022708025.1 Bacteroidota bacterium
TGTATGCTTATAACAAACTTTATGAAATTGGTGAATTACTGAAAGAGGAAGAACCTTACTTTACAAATTTACAAAATGCTTATACATCAATTCTGGAAATTGAAACAGATACATTATTGTTAAAAGCCTTAACTCAAAAATCAATATTGTGCGATGTAAGCAAAGGCGAATATATTACAGCAATAAATAAGTTTGATAATATCATTCAGCAAAACCCGAACAGTGAGGCAGCAGTTTATGCAGAGATTGATATCCTGACTACAGCATTGGATCTTGATACAACTAATTCGCAACTTGGTAAAATAAGCGGTGGAAAATATCTGGTAAAAGGTACATCTGACTATCTATCAAGATTAAATGATATACTTCAATCAAGGTTTGGTGTAAACTCAGGTGAAAGTGAGAAAATAATTCCAAATGAATATTCCCTTGAACAGAACTATCCAAATCCGTTCAATCCAACAACAACAATCAGGTATGATTTACCAAAAGACGGTTTAGTTCAGTTAGAAATTTTTGATATAATTGGCAGGAAGATAACTACGCTTGTAAACTCACATCAGTCCGCAGGCAGATATGAAGTAAACTTGCCAGTGGTGTTTACATCTATAAATTACAATCCGGTCAGTACATTTCTTCTAAAAAGATGATGCTCTTAAAGTGATGTTTGTCTTTTCACAAACCCAATTCCTTTGAGGAATTGGGTTTGTTGTTAAAAAGAAATTGGGTTTGTCCTTAAAACTCTCCCGATTATTCTATAAAGCCTGATAACTGAGCGGGAAGGCTGACATCAGGAAAATCTACTTTTAATTTTTTTACATAAGTTTTCGCAAAGTCAATTTTCTGAAATTGCAATTCATACATCGCTCTGCGTATTAACATAGACGAAATAAATCCCTTTAATGCTGTCTGATATTTATCTTCAACCTCATTAAATCTTATTTTATAATCCGGTAAAGGTGCTTCTACATAATCATTCGTATTTACCACTTTAAAAAGAAAAAGATACGGCACCAAAGTATATCCGGAAGGCAGTTGGAATTCGCCTCTTCTCATTTCTCCATCAATAAGCTCAGGAGCGACAAAATAATCATGCTTTTCGATATTGGTTAAAACAAGTTCCGTCATAATTCTTTTGTATAAACTTTCCAGAAGATTAGCATTAACATTAAAATTTTCATCCCGTTCAAATGGTTTTAATGCTTCAAGAAATTGTTCAACATCTCTGTTAACTCCGCTTAGCAAACCCGGATAATTAGTATTCAATTGCTTATAATACCAGGAACGGCGCAGTAATTCTTTATCAATTATTATTACATCATCTCTGAATTTTTCAACGATTTGAAAATAATATGAAGCAGAAATAAAATAATCCCATTGATAGCTGAAGATAATTGAATTTTTCGGAACGCTGTTGATTAAGCTTTTTGTGTAATCTTCATAAATATGATTATTACTCTGATTTACTGAATTGAAGTTACCATATAATTGAATAAATAATACAACAGCTAATACAATAACTGAAACTGACAGATTTATTTTTCTGCTCAATGTAAACAGGAGAAAATAAACAGCACCAAATACAGCAAAAAATGCTAATGATATGTATGCAAGTAAAAAATATGAGTCGATATCGTTGATATCGTAATTTATAGAAAGTAAAACCGTAGTAAGAAAAATGACAATGTTAAACACAAAAAATTTTCTTGCTTTGATAAACGAAACAAATAATCCGAGAGCAATAATTAAAAGTGAAATTGAAAATTCGGATGTAAGGTTATTGATAAAATATTTAAACTGTTTTGACGCTGCAGCAGTTGATGAAAAAAGCCAGACCTGATATTGTTTACCCGAAATGTGTCTGATTATTCGTTCCCAATCAACCGGATTGCCCCAATTAAGTAAAGGACTTTGTGATGCTCTGATTGGTAAATAAGAATAAATTAAAATCAGCAATGGGAAAAAGATAATCAGCATAATTCCGATTTGCTTTATACTTCTTGCAGTAAATTTATTCTGTGAAAAATATAAAAATGCTGTAGCAGGGATTATCCATAGTGTTGTCATATGATTACTGAAACCAAATGCTAATGCAATTGCAAAAAATATCCAGAATTTATCAACTGCTTTTTCCTGTTTTGCAAACAGATAAGCTTTCAATAAAACTAAAATGATAATTGAGATTAAAAGTAAATGCAGACTGTAAACTTCAACAGAAGTGCTTTGAAACCAGAATGTTTTACTGAATGCAAGAAACAATCCGCCGGCAGTTGATGACAAAATTTTCAAGGTTTCTGATATCTCAAATTGTGGAGATGTTGTTTTACTTACTTCTTTTTTCCCTTTACTCTTCTTACCTGATTTCTCCTTTTTAATTTTAACATACTGAAATTGATTAAGGTTATCTAAAACTAGCTTTGATGTATAAGTAAATGTCGCAACTGCTGCCGAACAATAAACAGCAGCCAACAAATTCATCTGAAATATTTTTGAGAAAGGAAATGGCAGCAGTGAAAATAAATATCCTAACATTGTATAAAGAGGATAACCGGTTGGGTGAGCAATTCCCAATGTAATTTGAACTGTGGCAAGCTCACCAGTATCAATTTCAATTACAGATGGTGCTAATGTTAAAATATAAATTATAAAGGCTGCTAAGCCGGTTAAGATGAAATAGTATTTCTTTAAATACTGCATAATATTATTTGTTGAATATAGTTTGAAAATATTTTTTATTTGAATGAATTACTTCATCTAATTTATTTAAAAAGTTTTCTTTTGTTTTAAATCCTGCTGAGATAGATAATTTTTTTAATTTTATTTCATCAATAGGAATTTTTGATGACTTTGTGTTAAAAATATTCTGATTAAATATTTCTACCAACTTAAGAAAACTGAAATTTCTTTTTAACTCATTTAACATATTCTCTTTCTGAATGGAATCATCAGAGCTTTTTGATAATGTTGTCATTTGATTTGTTAAATGCAAATAGCTGAAGATAAAATCAATATCATATAATCCTCCTTTGCTTTTCTTAATATCAAAAATATTATAACTAACCGGCAGGAGTTTTTTTCTCATTTCAGCCATTTCTGATTTTATAAGTGTTTTATTCTTTGATTTAATAACATCAAGATAAGCTGAATAAAAATCTTTATAAATATCCTTGCTGCCATAAAGAAGTCTGCATTTAATAAATGCCTGAAGCTCCCAAATCCTGGCTCGCGATAAAAAATATTTTTTATATTCTTCAACATCCCAAACAAGCTGACTGCTTTTTCCTTCAGGTCGTAAACGACAATCAATATCCAGTCCTTTTAAATTATCACGAATCATATTCAACAGTTTTTGAAAATCAGTTTGAATAGAAGGATAACTGTTAATATCATTTACAATAAATATTAAATCAATATCCGAAGCAAACGACATCTGCTGATTACCAAATCCTCCCATTGCAAGAACAATAAAATTATCTTTCCAGGATTTATCAATACAATTATTATTTATTACAGATGATA
The DNA here is from genome assembly GCA_022708025.1 of Bacteroidota bacterium. Lineage (GTDB taxonomy): Bacteria > Bacteroidota > Ignavibacteria > Ignavibacteriales > Ignavibacteriaceae > IGN3. The sequence continues at coordinate 3,520 of JAKIZM010000067.1, forward strand.
TCTTGTTTGTTAAAAAATTCGAATAAAGTTTTGAAAAATTTTCTGCAGTTAAAATTGATGCAGTTAGCTGTACAGAACTTCTGAACAGAAATTGTTTAAGAGACAATGTGGAAATATCGATTTGCGTTAAAGGAATTAAACAGATTCTGGAAAGAAGCTCATCTCTCAGAGGTTTATCTTCTGCAAAGATATCGATGGCTTTTTGAGAATAATCGCATAACTGAAAAGTTAAGTTTAAAAATTTCTTATCAGAAAATTCATCATACCATAAATGAGGAAAATGTGCTGATCTGATAATCCTGACAAAATTATCGAGAGCAAGATCAGGCTGGAATGAATTTTTTAAGTGTTCAATTATTTCCGGTTCAATTTTTTCAAAAGATGTTGTTGTTCTGGTATCGAATTGTTTTTGTTCGAAAAGTCCTTTACCGGTTCTTAAGTATTCAAGATTTGCTTCACTTCTTTTCAAATTAAAAAAATTAATTACGGAAGTATCGGGTTTTAATTCTTCAATAACATTCTGTTCAAAAATACTCAGGTAAATTGAATGAACCTTTTCTTTCGAGTTTTGAATTTTGCGTTTAAAATCTCCTAGGTTTTTATATCCTAAATAATATGCAAGTCTTTCAGCTAGCTCTCCGGATTCAGGAATAAGATGAGTTTGCTGATCATTCATCAGTTGAAGATAATGCTCAACTTTGCGATATAATATATATGATTCAGTAAAAGTTTCAGCTTCATTATCTGATAAAATATTTTTTTCTTTCAAAAGTTTAATAGCTGTTAAAGTATTTCCGTTTTTTAATGTATCGTATTTTCCGCCGTTAAGTAATTGCAATGCCTGAACTGAAAATTCAATATCACGTATTCCGCCTTGAGAAAGTTTTATGTTTGCATCAGATTTGTTTCTTCTTTCTATGTTTAGTTTTAATTTTTTAATTTGTTCGATTGGTGAAACATTAAAGCTTACAGGATAGATGAACTTAGAAAGATAATTGAAAAAATTATTATATAAAGATTTGCTTCCACAAAGATAATTTGCCTTTATCAGCATTTGCCGTTCCCAGTCTTCTCCGCGCATTTCATAGTATTTGAGATAATCAAGATAACTTCCGCATAACGGAGCATTGCGCCCATCAGGTCTCAAACGGAAATCAATGCGATATAAAAATCCAGCACTTGTAATTGCACCAGCAGTATTTATAAATAAATGGATTGCATCGGTTAAAAGCTTATTAAAGTTAATCTTTTTGCTGATGAAAGAATTTTTATCATAAGATGCGATCAGATCAATATCTGAGCTGTAGTTTAATTCATTGCCGCCGAGTTTTCCTAATGAAAAAATTACATATCTGTTTTTAACATTTCTTAAATTATTTTTAATCAGGATTTCCGAATAACAAAGCTCAAAAAGTTCTGATGAAATAACTTCAGCCAAATCTGAGAGCTGTTTTGTTGTCTTGGATATATTCTGTTTAAGATAGATATCCTTACAGCCTATTCTTAAAATTTCTTTTCGTTTGAAATTTCTGATTACATTTACTTTAGATTCAAACGATTTATAAACTGATAACGATTTATCAAGAGTTTGGTTAAAATATTTTTTATCGGTTTTGTATTCTAATATTGAAGGATTAATAATCCAGTGAAAATATTCAGGATTACGAACAAGTATATCGGTTAAATAATTGCTGTTAATGCTGATTGCTAATAAAATTTCAAAGTGATTCGGATATTTCAGACATTCATTTACAAAAAAAGCAAAGTCAAATTGAGATAAAATAATTCGAAGCAGATTAGATTCTGATGATCTCGTAAAATAATGTTTCGTTATCTCTGTTTCGATAGCAGACAGAAAATCCTCAAGCATCTTTTGAGAAATTCTGCCGGCAGCTTTTTCTATTATTTTTATTATAAAATTTTCAGAAAGATTTCTGAGTCGTAACATTAAAATTTTGTTTTTTTACAAATGGAATCTAATATTAAACCGCATATAATTAAAAGTTTCTTACAGCATTAAAAAAGAGTTTATAATGAAATCCCTTATAATTTTTTTCATCTTAATCAATTTTTCAATTCTGCCACAGAGCATTGTTGAACGGAACGACTTTAAGAAATTTTTCAATGAATATAACCAAAACGGATGCTTTGTTCTTTATAATTTAAATGAAGATGAATATTTCAAATACAATTCTGAAAGATGTAAAGAAGGATTTATTCCTGCTTCAACATTTAAAATATTCAATTCATTAGCTAGTCTGGAAACAGGTGCAGTTAAAGATGAAAATGAAATAACTAAATGGGATAGTGTTAAAAGATCTTATGATACCTGGAATCAGGATCTGGATATGAAAAGAGCTTATAAATATTCTGCGGTTTGGTTTTATCAGGAATTAGCAAGAAGAGTTGGTTACGATAAAATGAAATATTATATCGAAGCTAATCATTATGGCAATGAAAATATTAACGGCGGTATTGATAAATTCTGGCTTAAAGGAGATTTAAGAATTTCACCTGATGAACAAATAGAATTCCTGAAAAATTTATATCTCAACAAGGTTAAATTTTCTCAAAGAACAATCGATATTGTAAAAAATATTATGATTTATGAACAAAATGAAGATTATACAATAAGAGCTAAAACCGGTTGGGGAACACAAGATAATGAAGAAATAGGTTGGTTTGTCGGTTATGTTGAAGCTCACAATAACGCTTATTTTTTTGCTATAAACATCGGAACGACAAAACCAGATGAAAGCTTTATTTCTAGGATAAATATCACTTATAATATCTTAAAATATTTGAATATTATTAAGCAATAAAATTCCGATACTTGTTTATACAGCGATAGTTAGTCCAATAATTCTTAAATTGCATATCATATTAGCTATTTTTAATTTTTCAATAGTAATTACGAATGGAGAAATTTACGCACAATGTTAAAGATTATTAAAAAGATTTTTGGTGATAAATACGAAAAAGATCTTAAACCTTTATGGCCGATAGTTGAAGAAATTAATGAACATTATGAAACCATAAAGAACCTTACTGATGATGAACTAAAAAACAAAACAAAAGAATTTAAAGAAAAGATTCAGGCTCATATTGAAGAAACAAAAAAACAGATTGATGAACTTAGAGCTAAACTTCAATCTGATGAAGACTTTGATCGGAATACAGCTTACGATGAACTTGAAGATCTTGAAGATACTCTTAACGATCGATATGAAGAAATTCTGGATCAGATTTTACCTGAAGCTTTTGCAGTTGTTAAATCCACTTGTGCAAGGTTAGTTGGAAAAAGCTGGACTGTTGCCGGCAATAAAATAACCTGGGAAATGATTCCTTATGATGTTCAGTTAATTGGCGGTATTGTGCTTCATCAGGGTAAGATTGCCGAAATGGCAACCGGTGAAGGTAAAACACTTGTTGCAACATTACCTCTTTATCTTAATGCATTAACCGGACGTGGTGTTCATCTTGTAACTGTAAACGATTACCTTGCAAAACGGGATAGTGAATGGATGGGCGAGATTTTCAGATTCCACGATTTAACAGTTGGTGTTATTCTTAATACAATGGATTCTGCTCAGCGCCAACAAATGTATGCCTGCGATATTACCTATGGAACGAACAACGAATTCGGATTTGATTATTTGCGTGATAATATGTCGGTTGATATTTCACAGCAGGTTCAGCGAAAACATAATTATGCAATTGTTGATGAAGTTGATTCAGTTTTGATTGATGAAGCAAGAACTCCGCTTATAATTTCAGGACCTGTTGATCGTGATGATCAACAGTTTAATGATATGAAACCCAGAGTTGAAAGATTGTTCAGACTACAGAAAAATCTTGTTGCAACTCTTGTTCAGCAGGCAGAAGATATGCTGAATAAAGGAAATGAAAATGATACTGAAGCGGGAGTATTATTGTTCAGATCATATCGCGGGCTGCCTAAAAATAACAAGCTTACAAAGGTATTATCAGAACCATCACACAAAAAGCTGATGCAGCAAACTGAGCTGGAATATCTGCGTGAAAAAGGTAAAAATATGTACATCATTGATGATGAATTATATTTTGTTATCGATGAAAAAGGAAATCAGATTGATATTACTGAAAAGGGAAGAGAAGAGCTAGCAAAAGGGAGCGGAATGGAAAAAGAGTATTTCATTCTTCCTGATCTCGGTTATGAAATAAGTAAATTTGAAAATGATGATACTCTAACTCTTGAAGAAAAATTAAAGAGAAAAGATGTCTTATATAAAAAGTATTCTGAGGCAAGCGATAGAATTCATACAATTAATCAATTGCTGAAAGCTTATACTCTGTTTGAAAAAGATGTTGAATATGTCGTTACTGAAGAAGGTAAGATTGCAATAGTTGATGAGTTTACCGGTCGTATTCTTCCCGGAAGAAGATACAGCGATGGATTACATCAGGCAATTGAAGCAAAAGAAAATGTTAAAGTTGAAAAAGACTCCCAGACGCTTGCTACAATTACTCTGCAAAATTACTTCAGAATGTATAACAAACTTGCAGGTATGACCGGTACTGCAGAAACCGAAGAAGGTGAATTTTTCGAAATTTATAAACTTGAAGTTATAGTAATTCCTACTAACAGACCTATTACAAGAGAAGATCAGGATGACGCTGTTTATAAAACCAAGCGTGAAAAATATAACGCAATTATCGAGCAGATTGAAGAATTAAGAAAACAAGGAAGACCTGTTCTTGTTGGTACAACTTCGGTAGAAGTATCAGAAACTTTAAGCAGAATGCTTAAGAGAAAAGGTATTCCGCATAATGTTCTTAATGCAAAACAGCATCAGCGCGAAGCAGAAGTTGTTGCACACGCTGGTGAGATTGGTGCTGTTACTATTGCAACAAATATGGCTGGCAGAGGTACCGATATTAAACTTGGTTCAGGAGTAAAAGATAAAGACGGATTATATATTCTTGGTACCGAAAGACATGAATCCAGAAGAATTGACAGACAGTTAAGAGGAAGATCAGGAAGACAAGGTGATCCGGGAACATCAAAATTCTATCTTTCGCTTGAAGATGATTTGATGAGATTATTTGGAAGTGATAGAATTTCTTCTGTTATGGAAAGAATTGGAATTAAAGAAGGCGAAGTTATTCAGCATCCGATGATAAGTAAATCTGTTGAAAGAGCACAGAAAAAGGTTGAAGAAAACAATTTTGCAATCAGAAAGCGTCTGCTTGAGTATGATAACACGATGAACTCACAGCGTGAAGTAATCTATAGCAGAAGACAAAAAGCTTTGCAGGGTGACAGGCTGAAAAGTGAAGTTCTTTCTCAGATGGAAGAACTGGTGGAAGAAATTGTTGATAAAAATTTTGAAGATGTCAATGTAATCGGAATTAAAGAACAATTGCTGCAATATCTTTTAGTTGATATAAAACTTGAACCTGAAGAATTTGAAACACTTGGTAAGGATGGTTTGAACAACAAAATAGTTCAGGCTGCGAATGATTTTTACAAACGCAAAGAAGAGATGCTTGGCTCTGATTTGATGGCAAGATTAGAAAGATATGCTGTGCTTAGTGTTATAGACCATAAATGGAAAGAACATCTGAGAGAAATGGATGATCTTAAAGAAGGTATTGGTTTAAGAGCTTATGGGCAGAAGGATCCCTTGGTAGAATATAAAGCAGAAGCATTTAAATTATTTGTGGATCTTTTAAGTCAAATTAGGAATGAATCAGTTTCATTTGCATTTAAATTCTTTCCACAGGCAAGTGAAGAAGTTCAAAGAAGAAGGACTGCACCTGTAAGAATGATGGAAAGTAAACAGAGTACTGAAAATATCGGACTTTCAAGCAGATCTCCGCAAACTAATCCTGAAGGGAAAGTACAAACCGTAAGAGTTGAACAAAAAGTCGGTAGAAATGATCCATGCCCCTGCGGCAGCGGTAAAAAATATAAACATTGCCATGGCAAATAAAATCAGGAGAATCTGATGAAAAAAATTGAGGCAATTATTCGTCCCTTTAAACTTGATGAAGTAAAAGAAGCACTTATTGAAGAAGGAATACGAGGACTTACTATTTCTGAAGTAAGAGGATACGGCAGACAAAAAGGACATACTGAAACATACAGGGGAAGCGAATACCAAATTGAGTTTATTCCAAAAATCAAAATTGAAGTTGTAGTCGATGACGTGCATCTTGATAAAGCTGTCGATGCAATTGTTCGTTCTGCTAAAACAGGGCAGGTTGGCGATGGTAAGATTTTCATTTCAGATATTCAGGATGTAATCAGAATCAGGACGGAAGAATCAGGACCACAGGCATTGTAGAAAAAAATACCTTTTTCTTTATTCTAAGGTTTGATAGTTTCAAATATGAGTTTAAGAAACAAATCCTTTAAATATTTACTTGTAATAATTCCTCTGTTTGTATTTGGCGGATGTTCCATCTGGGAGAATTTTACTACCTATTTCAATCTTTATTATAATACTTCCACATTGTTTGAAGATGCAGAAAAAGAAATTCTCTCACAGAAAAGAGATTTATTTTCTACAGAACCACTCGTTATTCCTGCTACAGCTAGAACATCACTTACAAAAGTAATCGAAAAAAGTTCAAAACTTCTTCAATTCTATTCTGGCTCGTCATATGTTAATGATGCTTTACTGATGCTCGGTAAATCTTTTTATTATCAGGGCAATTATCTGAAATCAAAAAAGAAATTTGAAGAGTTTCTTGCTGCAGAAACTGACGATGAAGAAGAGATAACCGAAGCAAATCTTTGGCTTGCAAAATGCGCGTTTGAGCTTAGAGATTTTAATAATGCCTTAAAACTTTTAGAAGAAGTCAGAGCCAAAGCGGTTGGAGAAGCTTATGATGAAATTATAAAAGAAAGCTATGTGCAGGAAATAAAATACCGCCTAAAAGAAAACGATCTTTCAAAAGCTATTATACTTGCCAATGAATTTGCAGAAGTTTATGACGATGATGTAGTACGTGCAAAGATTTATTACGAACTGGGTAATATGTATTCTAAGCTTGATGATGATAAAAATGCTTTGATTGCGTATGAAAAGGTTTTTGAAAATGAACCGGATTTTGATCTTGAGATAACCGCAACCATAAAATATGCGAACGCATTAAGAGAAAATAAACAATCTGATAAAGCACTTGAGATTTTTAAAGACATAAGAAAGAAAGATAAATTCCGCGAGTCTTACGGCGAGATCGATTTTCAGATAGGTAAAACTTTTGTTGAACTCGGGGATTATGACCGTGCTTATGATCAATTTAAAATTGTTGATACAACTTATAGAAATACTGCATTTGCTTCCGCTTCCAATTTTGAAATGGCTGAGCTTTACAGAACAAGATTTATGAATTACGATAGTGCCGGGTACTATTATAGCAAAGCTTCAACATCAACATTGCCTGAAGATTATAAAGAAAAAGCAAGAAACAATAATCAACTTTTTACCAAATATGCTAATCTTAGAAAAGATATTAATCGACTTAACAGGCAGTTGTACTACTCTCAGAATCCGGAAGTGTTTAAAAAAGATTCCTCTAATTATGTTGCTGATTCTCTTAAACTTTTAACTGAGTTTCTTGAACGAAAAGAAATGCAGGAAATATGGGGCGGTGTTGATACTTTGTTATATCCGAAAAATCCTAAGCTGAAGGATTCAACTTTTATTAAAGACTCGATTTTTGTTCGTGATAGTCTGGTTAAGATTGATAGCCTGATTCAGATTGGATTATTCAATCCCCAGGATTCAATAGGGTTAAGACAAAAACTGATTGATTCACTTAAAACAAAGAGATTAAATGATCTTAAGGATCCAAGAAATCCAGACAATATTCTGAAGAATAGTAAAGTGAGTCTTGATAGTGTTAAGTTTAAAAGAAATCCGCCGCAAAAACTAAAGATCAGTATTGATTCTGCTCAGACTGTACTGGCTAAAAACAGTCTTGAACTTGGGAATTTATTTTTAGCAGAATTAAATGTGCAGGATTCTGCCTTAGTGCTGTATAATAATATTCTGGAAGAATATCCTTCACCTGTTTATTATCCCAATACACTTTATGCACTCGGCAGTTACTATCTGACTGTTAACAATAAAGCCAAAGCTGACAGTCTGTTTGAAATTATTTATGATAAATATAAAGATAGAACCATTGTTAATGCAGCGGCAAACAAACTTAACAAACCATTAATAAATCTTGGATTTGATCCTGCCAAAGATGAATATGCCTCAGCAGAGGATTTAATGCTTGAAGGTAGTTACGACCAATCAATAATCAAGTTTTATAGTATTTATAATAATTTTCCAAAATCACCAGTAGCGCCGCAGGCTCTTTATACAACCGGATGGATACTTGAGAATGATCTGTTTTTACTGGATTCTGCAGCAGTAGTTTACGACACTTTACTGGCTAAATATCCTTCTAGTCAGTATGTAAAACAGGTTTCAAAAAAAGTAACAGCTTATAAACAGGAAAAAACCAAGCTTGCACAAATGTTAAAAGACAGTCTTGCCGCATTAAATAAAAAGCACGTTACTGACAGCACATTGATTGCAGGTAATACAATTCAACAAGAAGATGAACAAGGGGCAGAAGAAAATTCCATAGTTGATGATGAAATTAAAATAAATCAGAAAAACGGTGGAAAAGAACCAATAGAATTTGTTAATCAAGAAGACAAATTAAAACCGCCAATTAAGAAAAAATTAGAACCACTTTGGGATCCGCGAAAACATTTTAATTAGTGTAAAACTAACTTTGATCTAAAATGAAATACAGAGAACTTCTGGACATGATTGAAGAAGGGGAGAATATGCAATGCGAATTCAAGAGAGAGTTTTCTTCGTCTGAAAAAATTGCCCGCGGTATGATTGCTTTTGCAAACACTAAAGGCGGTTTTATGTTATTTGGTGTTGATGATGATAAAAAAGTTGTTGGTGTTGAAAGTGAAAAAGAAACAGCCGAATTAGTTAATGATGTTGCAAAAAATCTGTGTGAACCTGCCCTGGATGTTAATATCGATTACAGAGAAGTAAATGGAAAAGAAATCGTTATCGTAAATATTCCTGAATCAGAATATAAACCGCACAGACTGCAGGATTATAAATCAGAACTTGATATTAATTCAGCAATTGTTACAATAAGAGTTAACGATAAGAGTGTTCAGGCAAGTAAAGAGATGATCCGGATATTGCGTGTGCAAACAAATCAGACTGCACTAAAGAAATATGTTCTTGGTCCTGTTGAAAAAAGCGTTTTTGAATATTTAAATAAAACTGAAAAAATTTCAGTGAAAGAGTTAAGCAATCTTGTAAATATTTCTGAAAGAAGAGCCTCCAGAACCCTTGTTAAAATGGTTCGCGCTAATTTATTGATGATTCATACGAAAGATAACGGGGAAGAGTTTTTTACGGCTGCGATGTAGTAAACTGTTTCTTATCAAATATTTTTCTCAATTCAAAAATTGCTATACCATAAGCTACTGCAACATTAAGCGACTGCTTTATTCCATACTGCGGAATCTCAATCGAATAATCGCATAGATTAAGAACTTCCTGTGATACACCTGTAATTTCGTTGCCAACAACCAAACACATCGGAAAGTTGTATTGCTCAGTGATGTAATAAGGTTTGCTGTTTTCTGTCAGTTCGAGTGCACAGATTCTAATTCCTTTCTCTTTCAGATTCCTGATAGCTTCTATAGGGCTTTTTATATATTCCCACTTAACACTTTCAGTAGAACCTAATGCAGTTTTAAGAACATCTTTATTTCCTTCTCTGGAATCGTTTAATGGCGGATGAGGCGTATATCCGCAAAGAATTAATTTTTCGATCATTGCACCATCAGATGTACGGAATATTGAACCGACATTATATGAGCTTCTGATGGAATTGAGAAGGACTGTTACAGGAAGTTTTTTTACAAGATCAATGTTTTCAAGTGTACTTCTGTTTTTGGAAATTTCATCGTGAGATAATTTCCGCATATTAATTAACTTCAGCTTTAGCGAGAGGTTCCGAAATAGTTTTATTTGCTAATTGTCCGCAGGCTGCTGCGATATCATCTCCTTGTGTATAACGAACTATTACGGTTATGTTATTATCGCGCAGGGTTTTAACAAATTCATCAATTACAAACTTCTGTGAAGGCTCAAGTTCTTTCGCAAATCCGGTTGGATTCATATGTGCGATTGAGTTGAACGGAATAACATTAATTTTACAGGGAATGGATTTACATAGCTTTATCAGCGCATTAAGATCATCCGATCTGTCATTGAGATCCTTGAGCATTATATATTCAAAAGTTATACGTGTATCTGTTTGTTTTGCATAATATTTTACTGCTTCTAGATTCTCTGCTAATGAATATTTGTTATTTATCGGCATTATTTTACTTCTTGTTTCTTCAAACATAGAATGTAATGAAAATGCAATCTTAACCTTTAATCCACTGTCAGCAAGTTCAATTATTTTCGGAGCAATTCCGGCAGTTGAAACAGTAACTCTTTTTAAACTGATATCTCTTATTTTCTCTTCAGCAAAAATCTGTAATGATTTAAAAGTATTTGCATAATTAAGAAGCGGTTCACCCATTCCCATATAAACTATATTTGAGATTTTGTTTCTTCCAAATTCTTTTGAAGCTAATAAAAACTGATCTAATATTTCCGCAGGACTGAGATTGCGTCTGTATCCCATTAAACCTGTTGCACAAAACTGGCAATCAAGCGGGCATCCAACCTGGGTTGAAATACAAAGAGTAATCCGTTTTGGTTCGGGAATTATCACAGATTCAATCAATTGATTATCAAAAGTTTTGAACAGATATTTTCTTGTGCCGCTGCGAGGTGATGTTTGTGTTGTCACTAAAGAAAGTGAGTTTAGTTCACAGTATAAATTGAGTTTTTTTCTAAGGTAATTTGGCAGAGTAGTCATTTCATCAAAGTTTTCAACCATATGTCCGTAAACCCATTCAAATAGTTGATCTCCTCTGAATCTTTTTTCACCGACTGCTGCAAAAAAATCTTTTAATTCTTTTGGAGTCAGTCCTTTCAATAAAGTTTTTTTTACTGGTTCCTCAGTTTTTGCTTCTTCTATCATATCCTGATCTTAAATTTTTTTCGACAAAAATACCAACTGGTATTTCCCCGAGTTTGATACATTTGAATTATTAGTTTATTTTTGGATAAAATAAATGCTTTTAACAAGCAACTTAAAATTAAATGTTTTATTAAAATTAAAAAAGGATTAGCCATGAATTTCGATCTAACTGAAGAACATCTGATGATCCAGGAATCAGCAAAAGATTTTGCTTTAAATGAAATTGCACCTTCTGCTGTTCATAGAGATAAAACTGCTGAGTTTCCTGCGGAGATAGTTAAAAAAATGGGCGAACTTGGTTTTATGGGAATGATGGTTCCGCCTGAATTTGGCGGGGCAGGACTTGATACGATCAGTTATGTTCTTGCTATGATAGAAATTTCAAAAGTTGATGCAAGCGTTGGCGTTATAATGTCTGTTAATAACTCTTTGGTTTGTTATGGTTTGGAGAAATATGGATCTGATTTTGTAAAAGAGAAATATTTAATTCCATTAGCAAAAGGTGAAAAGCTTGGAGCCTTTGCATTATCAGAGCCAGAAGCAGGGAGTGATGCAACAAAACAAAAAACTACTGCCGATAAAGATGGTGATTATTTTGTTTTAAATGGAATTAAAAACTGGATAACAAATGGCACCACTGCCGATTATGTTTTGGTAATGGCTACTACAAATAAAGAATTAGCACATAAAGGTATTTCAACTTTTATTGTTGAAAAAGGAACACCAGGTTTTGATCACGGAGTTCAAGAAGATAAGCTTGGTATTCGCAGCTCTGATACTTGTTCTTTAACATTTCAGAATTGTAAAGTGCCTGCAACTAATATGGTTTGGGAAGAAGGCAAAGGCTTTAATTTTGCAATGAATACATTAAACGGCGGCAGAATTGGAATTGCATCTCAGGCTGTTGGTATTGCCGAAGCATCGCTTGAAGCTGCAATAAAATATTCAAAAGAAAGAAAAGCTTTCGGACAAACAATTTCCAATTTTCAGGCTATTCAGTTTATGCTTTCCGATATGGCTGTAAGAGTTGATGCCGCAAAACTTCTTACATTAAAATCAGCAGCATTAAAAGATGCCGGTAAACCATATTATAAAGAAGCAGCAATGGCTAAACTTTATGCATCAAAAGTTGCTGTGCAAAATGCACTCGATGCAATTCAGATTCATGGCGGTTACGGATATGTTCGTGAATATTTGGTTGAAAGATATTTACGTGATGCTAAAATAACTGAGATTTATGAGGGAACGTCAGAAATTCAGAAAGTTGTAATTGCCAGAGCTTTACTTGATAATAAATAAGTTAAAATTATTACTGCTGATTTTTTTATTTAGTATTATTGCTCATTCACAAACTGATTGGGTCAGATGGGAAAAATCTGACCCCGATTATAAAATTCCTTCTGAAACAATTAAAAGACAATACGATCTATCAATCCAATCAATCGGCGATGTTGTTTTAAAACCGGTTATAAATGCATATTGGTTTTTTATTTCGGATGTTGATGGTGATAATTGTCCTTTTTATCCTTCCTGTTCAAGCTTTCTTTTTACATCAATAAAGCAAACAAATATTTTTCAGGGAACGCTGATGTTCTTTGACCGGTTCACTAGAGATACAAATATTTTTGAAAGATCATCACATTATCCTTTTTACGGTAAACATCATTTTTATGATCCGGTTTATTTATACACTCTTGATGAAGATCTGATTAAAATAATTCCTGCAGGCACACAGGTTAAAAAAATTAAATGAAAATTTTTATTATTCAGATAATCATTTCAACAGTAGTTCTTGCTCAGAGTGTTGATTTTAACTCCCCGGAAAATATTAAGCTCTTTGCCGATTATCTTTTTTGCGATCATGATTATCTAAGAGCTATTGATGAATATGAAAAATATTTAAACTTTTTTGATAATGATACTATCAGATTTAAAATTGCGCTGGCTTTTTCCTTAATGGATGAGCATACTAATGCGTTAAAAAATTTTAATAAACTTTCTGAGGCTTCACAATTATATCAGTTAAGTCAGATTGAAGAACTGAAATCATTTTTTAAGTTAAAATTATTTCCTCAATTATCTTCAAAGGTTAGTGAGATACACAATTTAAAATCAGAATATTCATTAAGTGCTGATAAAATTTTGAGTATTTCTTATTTGCTGAACAATTATTCAATACCTGCAGAAAAATTATTTTTAGCACCTTTTAATGATCAGGAAAAACCAATAGTTCAAAATTTTTATTTGCGTAAAACAAATCCTGATTATAAAAGTGAAATTCTGGCTGGAGTTTATTCTGCTATAATTCCGGGCTTGGGAAAAATCTATACTGAAAACTACAGCGATGGAATAACAGCATTCTTAATAACCGGAATATTTTCATATCTGGCTTACACAAATTTTGAACATAGACATTTAACCCGGGCATGGATATTTACTGTAGCTGGTGCAGGTTTTTATGCGGGAAATATTTATGGCTCAGTAGCATCGGCACAGATATTTAATGTAAAAATAAATTTTGATTTTATTAATGATGTTAATTCTTTTATTGAAGCGAAAAATTATTTTATTCCTGAATATGATTTCTGTAAATAGAAAAATATTTGTAATTCTTATTGTGTTATCCGGCTATTGCTCAGCACAAAATTCTTTGAAAGATCAATTTGATTTTGCAAAAAGTCTGTTTGATCAGGAAAAATATTTTGATGCAATAACAGAATTTAAAAGACTTTTATTTTTTGATAAAGAAAACTTATATGGTTTTGATGCCAATCTGATGATCGGATTGTCTTATAAAGCAGGCGCAAAATATAATGATGCACTAAAATATTTTAGTCTGTCGGAAATGCATACAAAGAATGATGAACAATTTTTTAATGCGAGTATATTATCAGCAAGAACTAACATTTTAAGAAGAACCACACTACAATCTGAAAAAATCTTAAACTCATTACTTGCAAACTCAAAATATGATAACAGGAAAAAAGAAATAAAATATTGGCTTGGCTGGAATTATATATTTTCAAACCAATGGGAGGAAGCATCAGAGATCTTTTCAGAAGAAAACCTTGATACCACTTTAGCTGATATTTGTAAATCAGTTGTTGATGATCTTTACAATGAAAATTTCGCAAAATACAGTTCGTATATTTTTCCGGGCTTCGGGCAATTTTATACCGGCGAATATTTAAACGGATTAATTTCATTAGGCTGGAATGTGCTTTTTGGCTATTTGACAATTAATTCGTTTGCTGAAGAAAGAGTTTTTGATGGTATAATGATTGCTAATTTTTTATGGCTTAGATTTTATGGCGGAAATACCCGGAATGCTGAAAAATTTGCGAAAGAGAAGAATTTGATTGTTACTAATAATGCACTTGATTGGCTACAATATAATTTTAAAGGCAGCAAACCCTGATAAAAATAATGCTGAAATCTATACATTTCTATCAAATAATATATTATTTTTTATAAACAAATAATCATAATCTATATTGTTAACTCCAAATAAAACGAAAACAAGGAGGTCAAATGAAAAATAAAGGAATGATGATCGGTTGCGCAATTGGAGGTGTAATTCTTTTAGCACTCGCAATGCTGTTCTTCTGGGGAATGAGTACATATAACAATATGGTTTCACAGGATCAGGCTGTAATGCAGCAGTGGTCGCAGGTAGAAAATCAATATCAAAGAAGAGCAGACCTGATTCCGAATCTTGTAAACACAGTAAAGGGTTATGCAGATTTTGAAAAAGAAGTTCTGACCCAGGTTACTGAAGCACGTGCAAAAGTCAGTCAGTTTAATATTACTCCAGAAGTATTAAATGATCCGCAGGCTTTTGCTAAATTTCAATCTTTACAGGGCGAGTTGAGCGGTGCATTATCAAGATTATTAGTAACAGTTGAAAATTATCCTCAACTAAAAGCAAATGAAAACTTTTTACAGCTTCAGGCACAATTAGAAGGAACAGAAAACAGGATTTCTGTTGAACGTAAAAAATTTAATGAAGTTGTTCAGCAATACAATACAACAATAAAAAGATTTCCTGCATCAATGTTAGCAGGAATATTTGGCTTTAGCGAAAAACAATACTTTAAAGCAATTCAGGGAGCTGAAACACCACCAAAAGTAGAATTCTAAAATGAAATATTTCTTTTGGGTATATCTTCTTTTTTCTGTTTCTATCATTGCCCAGCCCGAAATACCAAAACTTACAATGTGGGCTAATGACTTTACAGGAACGTTAAGTCAATCAGAGCTGAATGATCTTAACAACAGATTAAGAACTTATCAGGACACTACTTCTACTCAGCTTGTAGTGCTGATAATACCTTCACTTGAAGGATATCCTTTAGAAATGTTTTCGGAAGAAACTGCAACAAAAAATAAAATTGGAACGGGAAAAAACAATAACGGAGTTTTACTTTTAATTGTTAAAGATGATAAGAAGTTACGGATTGAAGTTGGATATGGTCTTGAAGGCGCTGTTCCGGATGCTATTGCCAGCTCAATTATAAGAAACGAGATTACTCCAGAATTTAGAAATGGGGATTATTATCTGGGCATATCAAAAGGTATTGATGCAATTATTAAGGCAATTGGCGGAGAATACAAAGCCGAAGAATCTGATTCTGGATCTGATGATATATTTACGTTTATATTTGCTGTTATATTTTTAATTGTTATATTTTTAATTATCAGTAAATCGGGTCCAATTGCCCCAGGTGGAATTTATCGCACAGGAACAGGCGGCTGGTCAAGTGGAAGTAGTAGCTGGGGCGGTGGTTCATCAGGCTGGAGCA
>JAKIZM010000068.1 GCA_022708025.1 Bacteroidota bacterium
TGTTGAAAATTTATTTCACCCAATTGGTGAATATTTTTTTCTCTAATTTATCCCTTTTTTTGATATTTAAATAGTCCTTTCTGTATTTCTATTTCGGATTTAAGATATTTCTATTTCGGATTTAAGATGTATTCAAACAGTCTTTTATGACAGAATTAACGTTCTTATATTTGTACCTGCAATTTAAATTTTAACCTTATAAAAATTGAAATAAAAAATGACATCAAAAGTTGAACAATACTACCTTGAATTATCACAAAAAGAATTAACATACAAACCAACTGAAAAAATTCCTGTTATTCAGGTTCCTAATTTTCCTGAACTCGGTAAAATGACTGCATTAAGATTTCTTGAATGGGTACAGCAAAATCCAAAGGGAGTTATTTCATTGCCTACAGGAAAAACACCTGAACATTTTATTAAATGGGTAGCTTACTTTTTAAAGAATTGGGATAAGAATGATATTGTTGAGGTTCTGAACAATGTAGGAATCGACAAGAGCAATAAACCTTCTATGGAAAATCTTCAGTTTATACAAATTGATGAATTTTATCCGATTGATTCTCATCAGCATAACAGCTTTTACTATTACATTCAGAAGTATTATTTCAGTAACTGGGGACTAGATGTTAACAAAGCATTGCTGATGGATATTAATGAAATACCAACTGCTAACAATCTGCCTTTATCGGAAATTTTTCCGGATGAAAATATAGATCTTACTTTAAGGACCAGATGGGCTTCTACCACACTTGAAAGATATCAAAAACAAACAATCGAATTAGTCGATCAGTTTTGTACCGATTATGAAAAGAAAATAAGAGATAGAGGCGGAATAGGATTTTTCCTCGGAGGAATAGGGCCGGACGGTCATATTGGTTTTAATGTTATGGGCAGCGACCATTATTCCACAACAAGATTAATTCAAACCAATTATGAAACACAGGCTGCTGCTGCAACTGATCTTGGAGGTATAGAAGTAGCGAAGAAAAGATTAGTTATAACTATTGGGCTTGATACAATTACTTATAATCCTGATGCAACTGCAATCATAATTGCAGCAGGTGAAGCAAAAGGAAATATTGTACGCGATTCAATTCAAAGTCCTATATCAAATAAATATCCCGCAACTGTTTTACAGCGTTTGCCGAATGCAAGATTTTATTTAACCAACGGTGCTGCATTCCGATTGGTTGAAAGACGATATCATGATGTGATGGATGAACCAGAAATATCGCATACTTCGGCTGAAAGAGCGGTTATAAATTTGTGTCTGGAAAGAAACAAATCACTGCTTGATCTTACTACAGAAGATTATAAATCAAATAAGCTGACTAAATTAGTTTTAGAAAGAATAAACAAATCACCAAAAGAATTTGGCAAAGAAATCCGTGATTCAATCATACAAAGATTTGAAAGAGGAATGCAGCCTGTTTCTAATCAGGTAATTTTACATACAGGCCCGCATCACGATGATATACCACTTGGATATTTGCCTTATATAACTCATCTGGTAAGAGATGCCAGCAACACTCATCATTTTGTAACTATGACCAGCGGATTCACAGCAGTAACAAATTCCTATATGCTGGGACTGCTTGATGATCTGAAATACTATCTTGGTCAATCTGATTTTGCATCAAGATTTACAAAAAGATATTTTGATCCTGAATTTAAAGAAGGAAAAGACAGAGATATTCATCTTTATCTTGATGGACTGGCAGCTCACAGTAAAACTATCAGGAAAGAAGCAGTATCAAGAAGACTGCTAAGAAATATGATAGAAATTTATGAAGAAGATAATATCACTTATCTTGAAGACAGAGTTGATGAACTTATCAACTACTTTAAGACACAATATCCGGGTAAAAAAGATATTCCTCATGTTCAGAAGTTAAAAGGAATGATGCGTGAATGGGAAGAAGAACTTGTCTGGGCATTCTTTGGATTTAATACCAGTGCTGTTTCACATATGCGTCTTGGATTTTATCAGGGAGATATCTTTACAGAAAATCCTGAAATGGACAGAGATGTTATACCGATTTTAAATCTTCTTAAAAAAATAAAACCTACTATTGTATCAGTCGCACTTGATCCTGAAGGCAGCGGTCCTGATACACATTATAAAGTATTACAGGCAACTTCAGAAGCCCTTAAATTATATGAGAAAGAAACCGGAATAAAAGATATTAAAGTCTGGGGTTATAGAAATGTTTGGTACAGATTCCACCCGGCTGAAGCAAATATTTTTATTCCTGTCAGTCTTAACTCAATGGCAATTATGGAAAATACTTTCCTTAACAGTTATGGTTCTCAGCGTTCAGCAAGTTTTCCAAGCTGGGAGTATGATGGTCCTTTTTCAAGATTAGCTCAAAGAATTCAGGTTGAACAATATCAAACAATAAGATTATGTTTAGGAAAAGATTATTTCTTAAAACATCCTCATCCAAGAGTGCAGGCAGCATACGGAATGGTTTATTTAAAAGAACTTTCGCTTGAGGAATTTTATACTCATTCAGCTGAATTAAGAAAGTTAACTGAAAATTATTAATCGGTACAGAGATGAAACAAAACAGAAAAGATTTTATAAAAACCAGCGGACTTATAATTGCTGCTTCTGCTGCAGCTACAATTCCTTCTAAGTCATTTGCAAAAAACTTTATCAAATCCAGAGGCTCTAAAATGAAGTTAAGATTTAAACCATATACACTTGAGCTTAAACATGTTTTTACAGTCGCAGTCTATTCCCGCACTACAACACCGGTTATGCTTACTGAAATAGAATATGACGGAGTAGTTGGATACGGAGAGGCTTCGATGCCGCAGTATTTAGGTGAGTCTCAGGAATCTGCTTCAGCATTCTTATCAAAAGTAAATCTTGAGCAGTTTGATGATCCATTTAAAATGGAAGAAATACTTTCTTATGTGGATTCTGTTGATAAAAATAATACTGCTGCAAAAGCTTCTGTTGATATAGCTTTACATGATCTAGTAGGAAAATTATTAAATCAGCCGTGGTATAAAATATGGGGATATGATAAATCCAAAACACCTTATACTACATTTACAATCGGGATTGATACTGCTGATGTTGTAAGACAAAAAGTAAAAGAAGCTGCTGAGTTTAAAATTCTGAAAGTTAAGCTTGGTAAAGACAATGATAAGGAAATGATTGAAACTATCCGCTCAGTTACAGATGTTCCTTTAACTGCTGATGCAAATCAGGGCTGGAAAGATAAGCATCAGGCTTTGGATATGATCAACTGGTTAAATGATAAAAATGTACTTTATGTTGAGCAGCCTCTGCCGAAAGAAATGATTGATGAAAATGCATGGATAACAGAAAACTCACCATTGCCGATTTTAGGTGATGAATCAATTCAAAGGATTAGTGATTTAATTAAGATGAAAGATGTTTACTCCGGTGTTGTTATAAAACTTATGAAGTGTACCGGAATGCGTGAAGCAAATAAAATGATAAGTCTGGCAAAAGCATTTAATAAAAAAATAATGCTTGGCTGTATGACTGAAACAAGCTGTGCAATATCTGCAGCTTCACAACTTTCACCAATGGCTGATTGGGCTGATCTTGATGGAGCTTTACTGATAAAGAATGATCCTTTTGAAGGAATGAAAGTTATTGATGGTAGAGTAACATTAAATGATTATCCGGGTATAGGATTAAAGAGTTAATTTTTTTTCTCTGCACTCAGAAGCATCTGAACTAAGTTTAAACAATTTTCTGAAAGCAAAAGAAAAATCAGGAAAAATAATTTATTTAACCCGGAGATATTCTAAAACAGATTTCATCAATAATGTTCGCTGCTTTTCTCCAAGAATTGTTTCAAAAGGAAACCCTGATGCTATTATTGAGTAATTTCCTTTGTAGCCAATCACTGAACTGAAATTATTTTCTGAATATCTCATAAGAACTTCGCTTCCATTTATTTCTCCAAGTTCATCCGGTGCTTCTACTTTATAAATTGAATCATTAAATGCTGTATTAAATTCCAGTATTTGATTTTTAGGCAAAAACTTTTCATTAACAGAAAATAATTTTCCGGTTTTTACAGCCCACCCGGTTTTAAATTTCAACTTCAGTACTTCATTGGCAAATTTAATCCCAATGCTATCTTTATCTGAATAAAGATCAGTTCCGATATACGAACCGCTGATAAATAATTTACCACCATTACTTAAATAAGATTTTACTTTTTCTTTCAGCAAATCCGGAAAAACTTCAAATCTAATTTTGTCTTTGTATTTAGGCGATTGAGTTTTTTTCTGTTCGCCAAATATTATATCTGTCATTTTAAATTTTGCTAAATCAACTTCGCCACTAATTACAGCTTCATTACTTGCAGAGCAAAAGCTTAGTCCATTTTCCTTTAATGCTTTTCCGTGAGTGTAAACAAAATCAAATGTATTGCCTGCAATAACTTTCCCTTCGTTGTATGAATTACTTGCGCCATGCCCGGGATTATCATCTGTAATCCATTTTGAGTTTGGATCAAAGTTAAATTGTGTACCCGTAAATGCTAAATCATATTTATCTGGAACGCCTTCATCAATGAAATTAGTAAATCCTGAAAAATCCGGTGAATCAATATAAGCTGGTGCGGAAACACGATTAAAACCATTTACAATCAGAACCGGATTCGGAGATTTTTTATTAAAACAAACTGACAGGATTTCTGATGGAAAACTTTCACCTCCGTTATTTACAGCCGTTACTTTGTAACTATAAATATTATTCTCTTTCAGATCTGATAATTTTATTTTATTAGATTCAACCAATCTGCCATTATCGAATCCTTTATTGTTTATACGTGTGTAAAGAATATATTTATCGGCAACAGCAGTTGGCTCATTCTGATCAATCTGAGCCTTCCAGTTTAATTCAACTTCGCCATTATTATTAAGAATTGCAGAAAAGTTTTTAGGAGGTAATGGCTGCACAACATAATCAAAACCGCTTTGAGCAGATAAGAATTTTAACATACCGATATAAATAGATCGTGCAACATCAAACCTGAATGTTGGATCCAAACCAAATTTCATATCATAAAAATTCTGATGTGATAATAATTCCAAAAGCATCGATGGGACATTTGGTCTTGCTGCTTCGCTGTACATTGAATTCATAAGCTGTCTTCTTGTCCAGGTGGAATCATAATTTCTTCTTATATCATTTACGATCTGAGTTTGAACTATATCGCCAAGGTCTCTGTTAGCAAGTCTCGAAACTCCATCAGGAAAAACATTCAAAGAATCCAAACCGGGAATGCTGTATATCATTAATGTTCCGATTGCAGTATCATTTCTTGTAATTCCCGCATCCGTATGAAATGCTAAAGAAAGATCAATCGGAATTCCTAATCCTTTTTCATTACGTTTCCTGTTCGGTCCAAAAGGTGAGCCATATAAATAATTTCCATACTCAGCACGTGATTGATAATCATCATTATAATCATTGCTGTTATTATTCAGGTTGTATGTTAAAGTATCAGGCATGCCAGCAAACTGCATCCAATATCTTGATCCTTCTGTAAATTTTGGTTTTCCGCTCGTGGTTCCTTCCCTTTCGATAATGCCCATTCCTCCGCCGAATCTAACAGCATCAGCAGAAACAATTTTATCAGCATCCTTGCTTTGATTAGTTAAAAACACGCCCTGATTTTTGTTTTTTCCTTTTTCAAATTTGAATCTGCCCAGATAAATCCAGGTTTTACCACCAACAGTCTGATTGATAAGAAAATCTGTTTCACCGCCTGAATGCTTTACTTTATAATGTGCATCATTAACATTTTTATCTGAAGCAATATAAGATATATAAACAGCGTAATATCCTGTCTTTGGAATTTCAGGAATCCAGCTTACTGATGAAAGCGGATTTATCATTGAAGAAATATATCTGGCAGTGCCTTTATTAAATGGATTCTCGCCTTCTTTTATTGTTGAACTTTTTAATGCAAATCCTTTTTCAGATGAAGTTTTCCAGAATATTTTATCTGATACAGAAGTTTCGATATATGTTTCATCAGCAGGATTATCATTATCAACAATAACTTCATTAATTTGTAAATCCCGTTCGCGCGGAACAAATACATTAGCTCCTGCATTCTCAAGCATCGGTATCAGATACGGGATTGTAAAACTTGCCGGTCCAAGATCTTCAATCGTCTGGAAAAGTCTGGCTCGCTGCCACACCCATCTTTTTTCGTTATTGTTATAATACCATCCGTGACTATGCCATAACAGTATGTTTCTGTTATTTAAGCCTTTAATAATTTTAATCGGCTGGCTTATATTCTGAACAATTGGAATTCTATCTTTAATTACTTTCGGGATTCTTGTTCTGTCTGTTTTACTCTTATCGCCTCTATAAAAATTCGGAATTAGCTCATCAATATTGTAGCCAATAGATGTAACAACTAAATCATAATCACTTAAATTTCCCGTAAAATAATTACGTATAGTATTTTTTAAATCAGCAGAAAATTCCTCCCTTATAGGTAATGAAGCAAGCTCTTTACTAAACTGAACAGTAATAATTTTATTAACACTATCAAACAGAACATTATTTAACTTAACATATTTTGAAAGGTTAAAATCACGTTTGATAATATCCAATTGAGAGATAAAATCTGCATTACAATAATCAAACTCTGATTGTAAAGTAATAACTTCTGATGTACTGCAGGAATTGATAAATAGCAGTATTAGGGACAAAAAAAAGATTTTAATTTTTTGCATAATTATTCAGAATTTAAAAGCCCGGCAGAACCGGGCTAGAATTTTATTTTACGAGCAACATTTTCTTAGATGCCGAAAGATCATCTACTTTTAATCTGTAAAGGTAAATTCCGCTTGCAATATCTGAGGCATTAAATTCAAATGAATATGATCCTGCACTTAGAAATCCGTTAACTAATTCAGCAATTTCCTGTCCAAGTAAATTATATATTTTTAAAGTAGTATATCCCGAATTAGGAATACTAAATCTAATATTTGTTGAAGGGTTAAAAGGATTAGGATAATTCTGCTCAAGTGAAAATTCTTGCGGCATTATTCCTTCATCTTCTAAACCTGACGGATTAACAGTTTTAAATCTCCAGATATCCGAATATAAACCGGTACCATATTCATTTTCTGCTCTCACTTTCCAAAAGTGCAAAGCATTTTCTCTAAGATCATATACAGCATAAGATGTATCAACTATACCGGAAACATCAACTACAATTGAATTCTGGGAGAAATCCAGTGACCGTGCCAACAGTAATCTGTATGTTTCTGCACCTGGTGTTTTATGCCAATAAAGTACTGTATCTACAGGAATATTTGGTGTATTGTTTAAAGGTGCCGCAAGCATAGACTTCGGTGGAAAACCAGTTGTAAAATTAAACGGAGCTGAAAAATTACTTACTCCTCCTGCATTAAGTGAATTAACTCTCCAGTAATATTTAGTAAATCCATCCATTTCCGTTATTACTTTGAAAGTATCACTAATGCCGCTTACATCCAAAAACATCAATGAATCAAAAGTGGCAGACCTTGAAATCTGTAATCTGTAAGAAGAAGCTAATTCAGGATAGTTCCATTTCAATATAACTGTATCTAAAATATTAGCAGCATTATTCTGAGGAAAAACTAAAACCGGAACTGGCGGAGGATTAACCTGCAGAATATTACTCATCGTACTTTCGTTATAATTCCTATCCAGTGAAGTAACTACAAAATAATATGGACCGGTTGGTGAAGGCGGTTCACCCGGAATGTTTTCGCGGTAACCGGCAACATCAAAAATGTTAGCAGAATTTTCTAAATCTGATGACTGAATGTTAGGTGTATTAAATCGATATATTACATATCTGTTTGCAGTATCGCCATCACTTGCAATCAGCGGAACATCCCATTTTAATCCTGCTTGTCCATTTGCCAATCTTTCAAACTTTAAATTTCTTGGAGGATTGGGTTTTATAACATCTTTCCAATTCATTACTGGCAGAATTGATTTATATCTGTAAAGATTATTACGTAATGAATCAGTCACACCTTTCGGATTTTCTCCAAAATTCTTTGCTCTGAAGAATACTCCGCCACCGACTTTGGGATTATTTCTATCAAACCTGATCTGTCTTGGTATTTCACTCGGATTTGCCCAATTGACTATTCTGTAATATGCGTGTCCCGGATAAAAATGTCTTTGATTGGCATATACAGAATCAGCCCACCATGGTTGTAACTTACCATAATCCTGTCCGCCGCCGAATGGCCAGTAAAGTTGCGGTGTAAGATAATCAATTGAACGATTGTGAAGCCATGCAATCGCATCACAATAAATATCATCATAAGCAGAAAGACCTGTGATTCCTTGTGGCACACCATTTTTCCAAATTCCAAAAGGACTAATACCAAATTTAACCCAGGGTTTAACTGATTGGATTGAATTATTTATCTGAGCGATAAGCAAGTTAACATTATCTCTTCTCCATTCTTTTATATTTGTAAAACCTCTTGGGTAATTTGCAAATGTTTGATTATCCTGATTTGTAATTTGATCTGGAGGATATGGATAAAAATAATCGTCAAAGTGAACGCCATCAACGTCATAGCGGCTGACTACATCATAAATTACTGATGTAACATAATCTCTAACCATCGGTAAACCCGGATCAAGAAATTTTATATTACCAATCTGAATTACCCAATCAGGATGCAGCTTGGATACATGATTTGGTGCAGTAGTATAATTACCAGCACTTCTTTCAACACGATATGGATTAAACCAGGCGTGTAATTCCATACCTCTTTTGCGGGCTTCTTCAACAGCAAATTCCAGCGGATCATAATAAGGATATGGTGCTGTTCCCTGTGAACCGGTTAACCAATAAGACCACGGATCATAAGCGGAGCTATAAAATGCATCACATTCAGTCCGTATCTGAAAAATAATAGTATTTATTCCATCACGATCAAGTTCATCAAGTAAATTAATTAATTCCTGTTTTTGCACGGCAACCGGAGCAGAACCTGAGCTTGGCCAATCCAGATTAGTAACTGTTGCGATCCAGGCTGCACGCATTTCCCTTTTGGGCGGAACTGATTGACTATAAAGTGATGTAATAAAGAAAAGTGAAAATAATGTTATGATAAGCTTTCTCATGATACTACATAATAATGGTTAATAGATGTTTAAATTTAATCAAGTTTTCCGATAAGGTAAACCACCAGATAAAAAAACAGGCACGATTTACCGTGCCTGTTCGTAGTAAGAATATGTTAATGCTACTATTTCAGGAGTACCATCTTGTTTGTTATTCTGGTTCCATTAACATTCAGTTGATACAAATAAGTACCAGATGCTAAATTAGAAGCATTAAAATTAACAGAATGTGTTCCTGCTGATAATTCACCCTGAACTAGTGTAGCAACTTCATTACCAAGCATATCATAAATCTTTAATGTGGTATAACCGCTTGAAGATAGTTCAAAGTTAATCTTTGTTGTCGGGTTAAATGGATTAGGATAGTTTTGTGATAGTTTATATCCATTAACAACAACTTCACCCTGATCTTCAACTCCAACAAGCTTATCAACTTTTTGTACCAGCATATAACCTGAACCACCGAAGCAGCCTATATAAGCTGTATTTCCATTTGGACTAAAATCAATTGCACGCGGTCTTTCAGCGGGGTTTAATGGAACTACAAATTCCCATTTCAAGCTGTCAAGGACTTGGTTTGTAGCAAGATTGTACTCATACCAGGTATTAGGTGTATATGGCGGATCTGGTTGATCATTATAAGAACCAGCAGATGCCCATAAGTGTCCGGTTGCCTTATTAAAAACAATTGATTCACAATCAAAACCGTCCATTATGGTTCCTACAGAATCAAATGCAGATAATTCATCGGGTCTATGATAAACAATTATTAAACCTCTTGAATAGCTGGGGAAATAAAGAGTGTTGCCGTCGGCAGAACATTCCATACTTCTTGAGAAACCTGATAATGAAAATGATACAGCATCCCCAACATAGTTGAAGTCTGCATCATATTCCTGAATCATTGAGCCTGCATTGACAACTGGACCAACGAAAATCTTACCATCATCGCTTACTGCGGGTGCTGTGGGTGAAGTCCCTAATGTAAGAATCACTTTATTCATACCTTCACCGTTTTGATAATTAACCCTGTACATTTTTTGATTACCAAATGTAATAATAATATTACCATTATGATCTGCTCTCATTCCTCTAACGTTACTGCCTTTTAGTGTATCATTAATACCTGCACCAACAACACGCCAAACTGGTGAGAAAGAAGCCGGAGTGCCATCAGGATTGAAAACACGAATCAGATTTGCTGTTACAGTATCAGTCGAACCAGCTGGTAGATATTTTTCAGGATTGAAATTTCCAACCCAGACTTTTCCATCCGGATCTACAGCGATACCGTGCAACTGCCCCAGTAATGAACCATCAGGCCACGCACCTGAGTTAACCCACTGAGAATGTCCAGTTACAGTTAATAATAACACTGCAACCAGCGAAAATAGAAGTTTTTGTTTCATAACTTACCTCTCTTTTATGTTTTAAGTAGTTTGTTAATTAAGCCTATTTATCTTCCAAAATAAGGAGCCCCAGGTTTTTCCATATCAATTCTAATAATGGTCTGTGTAAAATCATTTGACAAGTTTCTTGTCATATATAAATAGTTACCGGTACCCCAGCATAATGAATTTACTGTTGATTTAATAATCCCAGGATATAGCTTTTCAAAGGATTTATCAGGATGAATTACATAAATAGGATCTTCTTTAGCATCTGTTCCTATGTAAATGTCTCCATCTGCAGCGATTGAAATATCATTAAGTTTGATTACAGAGTCAACCTCTGAAGTAAAATTAAAATAAACTTCCGGTGTTCCAATATTGTCTGCACTTATAATAGGAACTTTCCATAAAATCTGCTGACCGTTTGATGCAGCAACAGCGTAAATTGCACCATTAAATATTTTAATAGCATTTATATTTCCATCGAAAGGAAATCCCTGCACTACCTTTGCCGGAGTAACACTGATAATATTTCCATTTGCACCGGCCCATAAATTTAGGTCCTGATCAAAATCAGTATCAGCTGCTGCTCCGCCAACGCCGGCAGCATATGATACATAAGTAGCAGGTGTAGTATTTTCTAAAACCTGAATAATTCCTCTTACTCTTCTGGTAGCATAAATAGTCGAAGAAGGACCCATAGTTAATGAATGAAAGAAAGATTCTGCACCTTTGGGTGCCCATCGACTCAGGGTACCCTGCGGGTCCACTTTATAAATACCGGGATCTATTTGTCTTGCAACAGAAGTATAAACATTTTCATTGGCATCAACAGTAATACCGTAAGGAGTTCCACTATTAGCTGGATCAAAGTTGAATATTTCTACAACAGCGGGAGCTAATTTGTAAAATACTATATTACTAAAATCTTCAACCTTAAATACCGATACCTTTACCTGAACAGAATCAGAAATAACATTTGGTGGTCTTACTTTTAATTGAGTTGATGTTGCAGATAAAACCTCACCTTTAACTCCATTAAAAAACACCGCATTTTTAGATTGATCTGAAGAAAAATTTGAACCGTTAATTGTAAGCACTGTTATTCCAGCTAAACCGCCGCTGCTTGGTTCAATGGTACTAATTGAAGGCGGAGTTGTTGGAGGAGAGATTAAA
Organism: Bacteroidota bacterium; assembly: GCA_022708025.1. Lineage (GTDB taxonomy): Bacteria > Bacteroidota > Ignavibacteria > Ignavibacteriales > Ignavibacteriaceae > IGN3. Next base: position 11,734 of record JAKIZM010000068.1, read on the forward strand.
TCATCAAGCCCGGGATTTGGATCCTCATTACAACCTGTTACCAAGAATACAGCTAAAAAAGTTATGTTTAAGTATTTGTATAATTTTATCATTTTTTATACTCGTAAATATTATTAATAACCAATGTTTATTGATACTCTGTGAACATCATTAAAAATACCAAATGGTGTATAAGAGTAATCAATAGAAAATTTAACCTCTGATAATTTTTGTTTAAAACCAACACCAGCACTAAATTCCTGTTCATCAGTTGGTGTGGTGATTCCAGCCCTAAGGGAGAATGTATTCATAAACGTATATTCACCGCCAAAAGAAATCTGCTCAGGATAATCTCTTGGATGTGAAGCATCAACAGAAAAAAGGAATGAATGCATCTGTTTGTCAATTTCCCAAAGGTCAAGCATATTCATTGATAAACCGATTTTAAATATCAATGGAAGTTGAAATCCATCTTCATCATATCTAACTTCGGTAGAAAAATTTCTTACGTTCATACCAAAATCCAGGCTTTTAAATCCGGTATGGTAAAGGATACCAAAATCGAATGCCATTGCATTAACAGATTTTGTCTCCACAATTTGATCACCCGTGCCGGACAATCCTGCTACGACGGTACCTAACGACTGGCGAACATATTTGATATTGCCTCCGATAGCAAATTTTTCTGAAAGTGATTTTGCATAACCCAAACCAATAGACATTGCAATTGGTTTAAATGTACCTACTTCAAGATATCCATCATCGTTAGAAGCAACCACAGTGCCAAGAAACTCACCATAGTCAACAGCTAACAGTGATAAACCGAAAACACCGTAATCACCGTCAAATAAATTCAAGCCAACCGTTCCGTAGATATAATTAATATCTGCTATCCATTTAGTTGTTCCGAAAGCAAAGTCTGTCATTCCGTTTAATTCAGACATACTTGCAGGATTATATAACTGTGAGATGGAATTACTTGTTAGAGAAGTAACAGCATCTCCCATTGCGCTTGATCTCGGATCAAGTGAAACACTTAAAAACTTTAATCCTGCCTGAGCAAGTTTTTCATTTTTCTGAGCAAACCCGCTCTGAATTATAAGCAGAAACGTAATAAAAAATGTTACGATTATAAAATTATTTTTTCTCATTTATTTACCTATAATTTTTTCATCAAATTAATGAGCGAATTATTTATTCAAAAAGGTCAACTTTAATTACAGCAGTACCATAAGGCACAGGATTATTTTGCCGCTGCATTAAATATGAAACTCCGCTTTGAGCAGAATTTGGAACTGCCGCAGAAAATAAAACGATTGCTGGTGAATTCCCTGAAGTTTTTCCGTTATTCCATTCAAGCGAAACAAGAACTTTTTGACCTGATAAATCAGTTGGAAATGTTAAACCAGCTGGTGCATTCAACAGAAAATCCTCTCCCGGAAACGGATAGCCAGCAGATGTTGAAGAATAACCTTTAAATAAGTCTGCAGCCTTTGGATTTGAAAACCTTCCTGTTGATACATAAGTACCATTAATTTCAACCCAGCCTTCATACCTCAAGCCGCTGTATAATGCTGGTAACTTTAATCCAGCTACTGGTACAGCAGTTAACAGCGAGTCAATAAACCAAACACCGCTTAATTCATCTGTACCGGTTCCGTTTGTTGGAGTGGAGAGCGTATATACTGCCGAAATATCCTTCATTTGTTCAGCTCTTTCACCAACATCAAAAGTACAATTAGCATTTTTAATTCTTCCTGAAAGAATAACCCTTGCTGAACTAAAAGAAAAATTTGAATCATTAATTGCTGCTTTTCTATCAACTGTTACTTTTAAAATCTGAGCATTAGTTAAATGACCTAATGGCTGCTCAGATTTGAAGTAAATATTTCCGTTTGCATCGGCATCTAAATTAAAAGCCCTGATAGGTTTAAACTTTGTGTTATCCTGTGCATACCAGCAAACAAATGTCATAGTATCAGGTATTGCAGGTAAGCCTGTCAGATTAACTTCAAGTGATGCAGTATTAAGTGTATCGCTGTTTTCAAAATAATCACATCCGGTTAATGAGAAGATAATAATTGAAAACAATACTATTAAATATTTCTTCATTTGAAATACCTTTTTAATATTTATAACATTTTTCATAGCGGCTACCTGATTACTGCAAATTTAGAAATATGTTTTTCGCCAGAGTCATTATCTGTAATAACTGCAATATAAATTCCGCTAACTACAATCTGATTAGAAGAAGTTACATTGTACCAATAATCATCACCACTACCGTTAGTGTGTTCTATAACTTTTACTAATTCTCCAAGTTCTGTATAAATCCTAATTGTACACTTACCGGGAATATTATAAAAAGCTATTTTATCTTCATCAAGGCTTCCGGGGAATTTGATTCCATTATACACAAATGGGTTTGGAACAATTCTAATATCGCTTAAGCTTTTTCCGGCAGGTCTTTTCAAATTAGTAGGATCATAAGTTTGTGTATAATATCTGCTGCTCTCTAAAACACCGCCTGAAGGGGTTGCAACACCACCGGGATTATTACGATAACAAGTCATATAATAAAAATAATTGAATCCTCTAATAACATTCACATCTTCATAACTAGTTGCAGAAGCTGGCAGATCAGCAATCATTTCATAATCCTTATCATAATCTCCAAGTGCTCTGTAAATCCGAATTCCTGTAGGGGGATTAGGGTCGCCGCCTCTTAATTCCCAGCTGAGAAGTATTCTATCACCACCACCATCAACGTTAAAAGTATTTGGAGGCAGCGGCGGTTGCGGAATATCCCAATCGCTCTGGAAGTTAGCTGTTGCTCTTTCCCAAGTAGTAAAAAGCGAATCCCTCCCCTTCTGTATTACTAAAATATTTTTATCAATAGCACTTAGTTGTCCGTTTTTAAACTGTCTTCCATATTTTACCTGATCAGCCCGATTCATACCAGCTGCACCTTCAACTAAAACAATGCGAATACTTTCACCAAAAGGAATATTATAAGGTCCATAAGCGTTATCAAATGAGAATCCGCCTCCGGAATTCAGGGAAGGATTAGCAGTTTGATTAGCCAAAGCAACTACATCAGGACTTGTTACGCCGGTTATTACTTCAGCATGTCTGGGATTAATATGCCCTTGTGCCATCTTCAAATATTGCTGTGTCATACGGCCAATATTGTAAGCATTATCTCTGGCTGTAAAAAGTTCACCATCAGAATCATAATAAGAAGTTGTCGATGGCTGATTTTGATCATCAGTACGATCAGTAAAAGATTTATCAGCGTGAAGAGTCAAAATTCCCAAAAACTGTGTACCGCCTAATCTTCCTATTGTATCATCAGAAGCATTCCAGGTTAAGGCATTAGAATTAAGAGCCCAAATTGGACCTCCGATATTATTGTATGCAACATCTTTCTCAGTTGTATAACCATGCCAGGAATATTGAGTTCTGAAATTATTTGGATTATCAGCATCAACTCTTCCGTCACCGCGGGCATCGTTCATTGTATTTTTGCCCCATCCGGTTGAATTACCTATAACAAATCGGACAGATTGATTAACCGCATTTCTGTATGTCCAAAAAGTGTAGAAGTCCTCGATATTATTTCCGGGAAGTTCTATTTCATCATCTGCATCTGTATTGCCGGTATTCGTAAAAGTATAATCGTAAACTATGTAATTATCGTTATACTGCTGACTGAACTGGAATATTTTTCTTTCCATTGTAATACCAAGCTGTGTGTTCACCTTATTATAAATTAACCTATCCCATTTCATAGTTTCATCAATTTCATCAATTGTAACATCCTTAGAATAAGAAGGTGTACCATCAACTGAAACCACTGTGGGTTCAAATTTTGAAATTATTTTCATTTCAATCGGATAGGCTGCAAAAAACTGCGGATTTCTAGGACCGACAGTTACTACTTTATAAGGGAATGAAGTTCCATTCTCATCAGTAAAGTTTTTAGCACCAATCCACCAGCCTTTTGCTGCTTGCATATCTTGCGCTCTGTAAATAGCAGGCCATTGCATACCATATTGCTGGCGCAATACAAATCCCTCTTCAATTTCACAGCCTATCGATGAATACCAGTTGTGTAAAGAACCAGAATTCATCCAGACATTATCAAACTGTGCGTTTGAAGTTGATTGAATAAACCAAACTACTATTAGAGGCAGAAGGAATTTTATCTGCTTATTTATAATTCTGTAAAGATTCATTAGTACCTCTTATTAAATTCTTTATAACTTCTATAAATCGATATTTATTCTAAATCCAAAGAATACATCTCTTGGATTAAGAAATGAAGCATAAGGTAAATTAGGCATATCGATATAAGCTTTGTTATTTAGTACATCTTTAATAACTGATTCTCTTATATAAGACCATTTGCTTCCATTCCACTGATAATAACTTCCTGTACTGGCATCAAAATAATATGCTACAGTATTCGGATTGGTAACTGCACTTAACGATGAAGCATATTCAAGAGGCTGGAATGCAACTCCTTCAGCTCTTACATCACCTGGATTATCATCACCCGGGATATTACCATAGGAACCAAAATCTTTAACTTTATCTGCAGGTAAATGAAGTGATTTCATATAATAATCATAATCATCACCGTTAAAAAATCCTGCTCTGTAACTCATATATTTAATATTAAAGACATTGATAATATCCATAAAGAGTTCCAGATCAACCGGTCCTAAATCGAATGTTTTTGAAAGTCTGAGATCAACATTAAAGAAATCATTCCATTGGAAGTTATTTGCATAACCACCAATAACTCCGCCGCCGCCAGTCCAGCTAAAGTAATTTCCTGAGGTCCAAACAGCTAAAATGCTTAATCTGAACTGATCGAGCATATACACGCTACCAAGCTGAGGTCCCCAGCCAACAGGTGTAAACAAATCTATATTAGCTCTGCCATAAGGTCTTGGCACCGGTCGTGATTCATATAATTTTCTGGTATTACGCATTTCATTTCTATAATCAAGGGGATTTTGATAAACAGTTCCTAAACCAAAATAACCAGAAGTTGAAACCTGATAAGTATAGTTGATAAATCCTGTAATCCAATCACCTCTGTTTTTCCTGATATCAATTTCAAAACCACGGATATCCTGAAAGTTATTTGGTTCAGGTAAAGAATAATTAACACTTCCGTTTCTACTGATATAAGTAACAAGTCTTGTTTGATCAGTTACATCTTTATAATATCCTTTAATTGAAAGCAGGAATTGATCGAACATATTTTGTTCAAATCCTAACTCATAAGCAATTGTTCTGGGCAGTTCTTTAGAAGGATTTGCCATTCTGGTTACATTGAAGAAGGCTTCGCTTCTTCGCAGTAAGAAAAGGTCTTCAGGAGTTGGCATTGAGAAAAAGTGACCGTAATTAAAATATAATTTACTATCGGTTGTAATCGGAAATGCCACACCTAATCTTGGACTGAGATTAACCTGCATATCAACCTTTTCTTTAGAAAGAATAGTGTCAATACCGGGGGCAAATTTTCCTGATAAAGCAGGATCGAATCTATCGAAAATATACCAATCTCCGCCGGGATCAGAAATATCCAGTCTTAATCCCAGATTTGCAATCATACCTTCAAATTCTAATTTATCCTGCACATAGGCAGAAATTCTTTTAGGGAATGTATGCCATACAGATCTTGAGTTACTGGTTGGAAGTGAGGGCTCGATTAAAGCGTAGTTTACATTATTATCAACATAAATAAATTCAAATCCGGCTTTTGCCTGATTGAATCTATCCATCTGGCTTGTGTAATCCAGTTTCAATGTATAAACAGCAATTTTACTGCTGTCACGCGAGTTACTGAATCCAAGTCCCATATTCATTGATGAACCCATACCGCTGCTTGTTCCGCTGAAAACACCAAAAGGAGATTCATCAAAGCCTATTCCGCCAAAATAATATATTTTCGATACATCTCTTGGTCCTCCGGGATTTGTATCATAACCAGTTCCAACCCTGCTACCCACTACATCATAAAAAGTGTGTGGACTAATAACATGAGACAATTTAAAACCTATCATATTGGTATTAATAGCACTCGGATTCCAATAATCAGTAGCATAAACTCTTGAATCAAGGTAACTAGCACCTGAGCGAACATCTAGTTCACTTGTTAAACTGCTTGGAGAAGTAAACAAACCAGGTCCGCCGGAACGGCTGCTGTTTGTTCCGGTTTGTCTGCCCAGTAATCCTTCGATGGAAAGCTTCATACCTTCCATTACATTTGACGTGATTTTTATCTGTCCATTATAATCTCTATAACCGCTGGTAGCTAATCGATATAGATACATCTGTTGAGTTCTCCGGTAAGAAGCAGCAAATCTTAACCCTCCGAGATTTTCACCACCCGGAATTGGTCCGCTTAAACTCATATCAAGATCAAAATCCGGTTGAGTAATATCTGTTTGTTTTCTATGCTGCCACAGAAAAACTTTTTGTGCAGCTTCAGGTGTAAGATCATTTGTTGGGTCATCATCACCAAGAAGTTCTTCTGATACTTTGTTCCAGCCTCTGAATGGCTGATATTGCCTTTGAGTATAAATATCCCACGCACCGTTTGTTGTTCCTTCCCAGGCAACAGCATCATCTACATAAGGTCTTATCCAGTATGAATTGACAGAATTTATCGGATCACCAAAATGTTTTCTTCCTGCCGGGCGGTATCTGCCAAGCATTGAAAAATTATATTTATCTCTTTTACCTTCTTTAGTAACAACGTTAATTAAGCCTGAACGAATGTTACCATATTCAGCATTAAATCCGCCGGTTTGAATCTGTAATTCTTCGATGGATGTAAAACTGATTCCGGTATAAGGTGTATTATCTCTTTCATCTCTTAGAGTAATTCCATTTACAACAAATGCAGTTTGGTCGGAACCACCGCCTCTGATGGTTAAACCCTGAACACCGGCTTGTAAACCAATTACACTGGAAACATTGACAACAGGCAGTGTTTTGATTTCTTCAACATTCAGGTTTACAACACTTGATGACACGTCCTGCTTAACAATAGGCTGTGTAGCTACAACAACCACTTCTTCCGTTTGGAAAGAGCTTAGTTGAAGATTTGCATTAATTTCTGTTGTTAAGCCGATATTAACTTTTACATCCTGAAATGATTGCGGTGTATAACCTACCATTGATATTCTCATATTATATAATCCCGGCGGAACATTAAGAATAACATAATATCCTTCAATATCGGTAGCAGCACCAATAGTTGTTCCTTCAAGAATGATATTTGCACCAATCAATGCTTCACCGGTTGAAACATCTTTAACAACACCGGTTATTTTACCGACTTGTGCAAATGAAGGTATTGAAAAAATGGTTAGGATGAGTATACAAAAGAGTAGCAATTTTCTCATAGATTCTTACTCCTTAATTAAATGATTCTCTAAATATTAGAGTAATAATTTTTTTGAAGGCTTTATTATCTTTCAAGAGCCAATTATATATTTAGAACAAAACTAAAAAAGTTTGAATTTACACTAAAAATCTAACCAAATTAGTTTCTAAAGTCAATTTCTCAAATCCGATATAGGACATAAAAACAAAGATAATTTAACGGACAAATAATTATTTCTTAAAAATTCTTCCTTATGACTGT
>JAKIZM010000009.1 GCA_022708025.1 Bacteroidota bacterium
CTCATATGAAGAATAAGTATTGTTGAAAATTTATTTCACCCAATTGGTGAATATTTTTTTCTCTAATTTATCCCTTTTTTTGATATTTAAATAGTCCTTTCTGTATTTCTATTTCGGATTTAAGAATATTACTGCTGAAACATTCCGTGATAAAATAACTCCCGGTGTGCCTGAAAAATGGTCATTTAAAATTCTTGATTTCAAAGGCAAGAAAGCAGATGCGGAATTTCTTGCTTCAATGTATGATGCTTCTTTAGATCAGTTTGAGCCCATTTACTGGGGCTTAAATATACATTCGAGTTTAGGTGCTAAATTATTCTGGAGCAGTTCAAACTGCTTTATAATGAACAGTTCATTTTTTTACAGTATCGAATTTAATAAACCTTATAATCTCAGATACAATTTATTATATCCTCAATTGAACAATTTCGGGTTCTCATTTTATGGATTTGGATACAGAAATCGGTATGTGTATCAACCTCCTAAAAAGAAAGAGAAGAAGGATAAAGTATCATTAACTAAAAAAGAAGGATCTGATTATCTAGAAAGCTCTGTAAGTCTTGATGAAGTAGTTGTTGTTTCAGAACGACCTTTGATTGAAAAATCCTCTACTAATGCAGTAAGCTTTATGTTAGGTGTAGATATCCAGACTATTCCAACCGGCGGTGAAAGCAGTGATGAAGATATTCCTGAAACAGATGACAAAGAAAAGTTTGAAGATATTATCCCAAGAAAAAACTTAAATGAAACTGCTTTCTTTTTCCCTGAATTAAGAACAAATAAAAACGGAGAAGTAATAATTTCTTTTACAACTCCTGAGGCATTAACACGCTGGAAGTTTATGGGATTCGCTCATACCGAAGATCTTGAACTCGGATTTATAACCAGGGAAACAGTTACTCAAAAAGATCTGATGATACAGCCAAATCCACCAAGATTTTTAAGAGAAGATGACGAAATATATTTCACTGCAAAAGTAAGTAATCTATCGGATACCACAATTTCTGGTTCAGCAACTTTGGAATTATTCGATGCTTTTACAATGCAGCCTGTTGATAATTTATTTGATAATAATGATAACATAAAATCATTCAGTTTAGAAAAGGAAAAGAGCGATGGATTAAGCTGGAGATTAAAAATTCCAACCGGAAAAACTGAAGCAATAGTTTATCGTGTATTTGCAAAATCGGATAATTTTTCAGATGGGGAAGAAAATGTTCTTCCGGTTCTTACAAACAGAATGCTGGTTACAGAAACTTTGCCACTTCCTGTAAATGCAAATCAGACAAAGGATTTTACATTTGATAAATTAAAAAATAATAAATCAACTACTTTACAGAACTATAATTTAACATTGGAGTTCACCTCCAATCCGGCTTGGTATGCAATTCAGGCTTTACCTTATCTGATGGAATATCCGCATGAATGCAGTGAACAGATATTTAGTCGTTATTATGCAAACAGTATCGCAAGTTTTATTGCGAACTCGAATCCAAAAATCAAAAAAGCATTTGACAGTTGGAAAACAACTGATAAAGACGCATTGCTTTCCAATCTGGAAAAAAATCAGGAATTGAAAAATGCTTTATTGGAAGAAACTCCCTGGGTATTAGAAGCACAGAATGAATCCGCAAGAAAAAGGAATATCGGTTTATTGTTTGATCTTGTTAAAATGTCAAATGAGCTCAAAAAAGCTGAAGATAAATTATCAAAACTTCAATATTCAAACGGCGGCTGGCCCTGGTTTAAAGGTTTGCCGGAGAGTAAATATATAACTCAATATATTGTTGCGGGATTCGGACATCTTGAAAGACTTGGAGTTAAAAACATTAGAGAAAATCAAACTATGTTTCGTATGTTGCTTCAAGCTATCAAATATATTGATATAAGAATGTATGAAGATTATCAGCGATTAAAGATTCTTAAATTGCCTTTGGATATAAAGAATATCAGCTATGATCAGATATTTTATCTTTATGGCAGAAGTTATTTCCAATATATTCCTGTTGATAAAAATCATCAGGAGGCATTCGATTATTGGAAAGGACAGGCTAAGGAATACTGGCTTTCAAATAGAAAATATATGCAGGGAATGATTGCACTTGCTCTTTACAGATATTCCGATAATGAAACAGCAGATGCAATTATAAAATCAATACTTGAAAATGCAGTTATCAACGATGAAATGGGAATGTATTTTAAAGAAGAACGGGGCTGGTTCTGGTATCAGGCACCAATAGAAACGCAATCATTGTTGATTGAAGCTGTTGATGAAATTGCTAACGATCAAAAATCTGTTGATTTAATGAAGACCTGGCTGCTTAAAAACAAACAAACAAATGACTGGAAAACCACAACTGCAACTGCAAATGCCTGTTATGCACTTTTACTGAGAGGAACTGAGTGGCTTGCTGAAACCCGTTTACCTGATATAAAAATCGGAGAAGAAAATCTTCAAATCGAAAACAATCCTGATATTCATATAGAAGAAGGAACAGGTTATTTTAAAACATCCTGGAAAGGTGATAAGATAAAATCTGAAATGGGTGATATCACAGTAACAAATAATAACAGCGTTGTTTCCTGGGGTGCAATGTATTGGCAATATTTTGAACAGCTCGATAAAATTACTCCTTCAGAAACTCCGTTAAAGATCAATAAAAAACTCTTTCTAGAAATTGATACTGAAACAGGAAAAAAGATAACTCCGATTAATGAAGAAACTGAGCTAAAACCAGGAGATAAAATAATTGTAAGAATTGAAATCCGAGTCGATAGAGCTATGGAATATATTCATCTAAAAGATATGAGAGCATCAGGTTTAGAACCGATAAATGTTTTATCAACAAATAAATATCAGGATGGTTTATGGTATTATGAAAATACTAAAGATGCTGCAACCAATTTTTTCATATATAAATTACCTGTCGGCACCTATGTTTTTGAGTATCCGTTAAGAGCTACTTATAAAGGAAATTTCTCAAATGGAATTACTTCAATCCAATGTATGTATGCTCCGGAGTTTTCAAGTAATTCTGAAGGGATCAGAATAAAAATTAAATAATACTTTGTTAATAAAAATCTGCTGCAGACTAAACAAATAGTGATTGTTTACAAGTCTGCAGTAGTTCTTTTTTTAATCACTGCACCATTGATTTTCATTCTCAAATCGCGCCAATTTTCGTTATCTTCTCATCAATAATTTTAATAATTATTTATAATGGATATTGTATGATCAAAAAACTTCTTTTTACAATCTTATTATTTTTTATCATTTTGTTTTCTTCAAAGATTTATCCCTGCACAAACTTTATTGTTACCAAAGGCGCAAGCACAGATGGTTCTGTTATGGTTACTTATACTGCTGATTCTTATGGATTTTACGGCGAACTTTTTCACTATCCTGCAGCAGTATATCAAAACGGTGTATGGCTGGAAATATACGAATGGGATAGCGGTAAATTCCTCGGAAAAATTCCACAGGCTCCTGTTACATACAATGTTATCGGTAATATGAATGAATATCAGGTTGTAATCGGTGAAACTACATTTGGTGGCAGAGAAGAACTTTCCGGCGCAAATGGTATTATTGATTATGGCAGCTTAATGTATATCGCATTACAAAGGAGTAAAACTGCTCGCGAAGCAATTAAAATTATGACTGATCTTGTTAATGAATATGGTTATTGCAGCAGCGGGGAATCATTTTCAATTGCAGATGCAAATGAAGCATGGATTCTTGAAATGATAGGCAAAGGTAAAGACAATAAAGGAGTTGTCTGGGTTGCAGTAAAAATTCCGGATGGATACATTTCCGGACACGCTAATCAGGCAAGGATTACAACCTTCCCATTAAACGATCCTGAAAACTGTATGTATTCACACGATGTAATTTCATTCGCAAGAGAAAAAGGATACTTTGACGGAAAAGATTCTGAGTTTGATTTTTCTGCAGCTTATGCTCCGATAGATTTTGGTGCAATAAGATTCTGTGATGCAAGAGTCTGGTCATTGTTCAGAAGATGCAATTCAGAAGCGGATAAATATATTTCTTACATTCGCGGCGAATCTTTGGAAAGAATGCCGTTATATATCAAACCGGACAAAAAACTATCAGTTCACGATGTAATGAATTTAATGCGCGATCATTATGAAGGAACTGAACTTGATATGACTAAAGGAATTGCTGCCGGACCGTATCAAATGCCTTATCGCTGGAGACCATTGGTTTGGGAATATGAAGGTGAAATGTATTTTAATGAACGACCGATTTCTACACCTCAAACTGGTTTTTCATTTGTATCTCAAGCCCGTTCTTTTATGCCGAGAGAAGTTGGAGGAGTTTTGTGGTTTGGTGTTGATGATTCTTATTTTACTGTATATACTCCAATGTATGCATCAATGACGAAAGTGCCGTATAATTTTTCTCACGGTGTTGGATCGTTTTCAGAGTTTAGCTGGGATTCAGCATTTTGGGTTTTTAACTTTGTGGCAAATTTTTCTTACCCGATTTATTCTGTTGTTATAAACGATGTTCAAAAAATGCAGAATGAACTGGAAGGCAAATTTCTTGCTCAACAGGAAAATATTGAATCAACTGCTTTATCATTGTTAAAGAACTCTAAAGGTGAAGCAATTGAATATCTTACTAATCATTCATTAAAATCTGCTGAGATTACTTTTACAAGCTGGAAAAAACTGGGAGAAGATTTAATTCTGAAACATATGGATGGAGTTGGAAAAACTGAGTTTTTCAGACCAAAAAATATTGGCTATCCGGACGATTTTAAAAAACTGATTGTTGAAGAATCAGGCGATGCTCTTAAAATGAAAAATATATTTACCGATCATACTGCAGCTTATAATGAAAGTATAAAAAGAGCTGATGAACTTTTAAATAAGAAAAAATATTCAGATGCAAAATCACTTTATGAAAAAGCACTGAGCTATAAACCATCAGAAGAATATCCTAAAAACAAAATAGAAAAAATAAATTCTGTGCTTAATGCTATTGAAGAATTACATAAGAACACTTTTTAATCAGAGGAGAATAAAATGAGCGAAGAAAAAAAATCAACTGAAAATTTCGAAAAAGAAATCAAACTACTGGATATGATCTATACAGATATGGTCGAATCTTTACATCAGAGACCGGACGAAAATGATATAGAAGCAATTCGTCTTTACATAGATAATATGCGGGGAGTTTTTAATCGCACTGTTTTCAGAGTAACTGAAATAAAAAACAGTTTGCAAAAAGATAAAAAATTAAAACACGAAACCTGGAATCCTCCGGCTTAGTTTAACCTGCTATTTTCCTCCTCATTATAACTCATAAAAACGGTATTAATGGGGAGGATTCATTAACTATTCCTCTCTATAAACACAAAACTTTTTAGTAATTTTACGATAACATTTTTTTGAATTCAGGAGTAACAATGTCTCAGGAAGTAAAACTTGAAGAGAAGCTGAACCTAAAAAAAGATTTCCCTGTCCCCTCTTTTGATGAATGGAAAGCACAGGTTGAAAAAGACCTTAAAGGCGAATCATTTGAAAAGAAACTTATCACAAAAACTTATGAAGGAATTGACCTTCAGCCGATTTATACTTCAAACGATATAAAAGATTTACCACAATTAAATTCGCTGCCCGGTTTTGAAAATTATCTGCGAGGAAGTTTTGCCGCAGGATTTAACGGAAGAGATTGGGAAATTGCCCAGGAGTATAATCAATCGTTGCCGGAAGATCTTAATGAAGCCTTGCTTTATGATCTGCAGCGAGGATTGAACTCGATCAATATTGTTCTTGATAATCCGACTCAGCTTGGTCTGGATGCAGATCAATCTAAATCCGGCGAAGTCGGTAAAGATGGTTTATCAATTTCCGGCGTTAGAAAAATGCTGGTGCTTTTTAAAGATATTGAGCTATCAAATCAGCCGATAAATATTTCAGGTGGTTTTTCAGCTTTGCCGATAACTCTTTTGTTTAATGCTTATGCAAATGAAACACGAACAAGCTTAATGAACATTAAAGGATCAATTACTTCAGATCCTTATGAATATCTTCTAACAAAAGGCGTATTACCGTTTTCACTAAATCAGATTTTTGATGAGATAAAATTAGCAACTGAGCTGATGATCAAATCAAATTCAGCAATTAAAACAATCGGTGTAAGCGGATTACCATATTGCAACTCAGGTGCAAATACTGTTCAGGAACTTGCTTTTACTCTTGCAACTGCAGTTGAATATTTAAATGAAATGATCTCCCGCGGATTAAGTGTTGATGAAGTTGCAAAGCGAATCAAATTCACATTTGGAGTTGGATCATTTTATTTTATGGAAATTGCAAAGCTTCGTGCAGCCAGAATGTTGTGGAGTAAAATTCTTGATGCATTCGGAGCTCAGCAGGCAAACAGTAAAATGTTTATCCATTGTAAAGCAACTGAGTTTAATCAAACTTATTTAGATCCTTATGTAAATATGCTTCGCACAACTACAGAAACTTTCTCTGCAATTGTCGGCGGTGCGGATTCAATTCATTCAAATCCTTACGATGAATCATTTAATCCTTCCGATAACTTTTCAAGACGAATTGCCCGCAATACTCAGATCGTGTTAAAAGAAGAATCACATCTCGATCAGGTGATTGATCCTGCCGGTGGTTCATATTTTGTTGAAAAGCTTACTGATGATATCGCGAAGGCGGTTTGGAAATTATTCCAGATTATTGAAGAGAATGGCGGAATGATAAAAGCAATTCAATCAGGTTTTGTGCAGGAAGAAATTACTAAGGTTGCTGAAGCAAGAAAAAAAGATTTTGCAAAACGCAAATCAGTTCTTGTTGGAACAAATATGTATGCAAATCCGAAAGAAGAAATAACTAAAATTAAAAAAATTGACTACGATGCAATTTATAAAAAGCGGGTTGAGTATATTCAGAAATACAGAATTACCGGAGAAGATAAAAAACATCAGAGTATTTTGAACAAGCTGCAGAAAATTGCTGATACAAAAAGTTATGATATGATTGAAGATGCAGTTGATGCTTTCATTGAAGGCGCATCAATTGGTGAAATTTCAAAATCTATACGCGCTTCTGCTGAAAAAGGAATTTCAGTTCAGCCGCTAAAACAATTTCGTCTTGCAGAAATGTTCGAAGAGCTTAAATTATCTGCCGAAGCTTTTAAATCTAAAACAGGCAGTAAGCCAAAAATATTTTTAGCAACGATGGGTCCGTTGAAACAATTCAAAGCTCGTGCTGATTTTTCAAGAGCATTTTTTGAAGTAGGCGGATTTGAAATTATTTATCCAAACGGATTTAATTCTACTGATGATGCAGTAAAAGCAGCAATTGATTCTAAAGCTCAGGCTGTTGTTATTTGTTCAACTGATGATACTTATCTTGAACTTGTTCCTCCGATTGTAAAAGGAATAAAAGAAAAATCAAAAGATACAGTTGTTATACTTGCCGGTTATCCAAAAGATCAGATTGAAGAACATAAAAAATCCGGAGTTGATGATTTTATTTATCTCGGTGCAGATGCACATCAGATTTTAGGAAATTTATTAGAAAGAATTTTAAGTAATGCTTAATGATAAATGTTCAATGGTCAATGATAAACAACCAGTGTAAAAGTTATTAAGGGATTTTAATGGACAATAAGTTTGATAAGGATAATATTGTATTAAGCAAGTCTTTTGATTTTGCTTTGGAAATTATCGAACTATATAAGTTATTAAAAAATAAAAATGAATTTGTAATATCAAAACAACTTTTAAGATGCGGAACAAGTATCGGAGCTAACATTGAAGAGGCAAATGCCGCACAAACTAAAAAAGATTTTGTAACCAAAATGGCAATTGCATCTAAGGAAGCAAGGGAAATAAGATATTGGTTAAGATTGCTTTCAAAAAGTAAATTAGTTCAATTAGATTTCAATAATCAGTTACAAAAAAAAGATGAATTAATAAGAATTATTACAGCGATTGTTAAAACAGCTCAATCAAATTTATCAAAACATTGAACACTGAAGATTCAACATTGAACATTATAAATTGAGTATTGAGCTTATAGCATTCTCAACGGAGTTAAAATGAAACCAGACTTTAAAAACATAAAACTCGACTTATCTTCAAAACCTGTTACAAAAAAAGATTGGGAAGAAAAGTTTAAACAAGAAACCGGAAAATCACTTAAGGATTTTATCTGGGAAACGATGGAACAAATTCCTGTAAAATCACTTTACACAAATGATGATCTTAAAGATCTTGAACACAAGGATTATCTTTCCGGAATAGCACCGTTTTTGCGCGGTCCATATTCTACAATGTATGTTCAGCGTCCGTGGACAATAAGACAATATGCAGGATTTTCTACTGCCGAGGAAAGTAATGCGTTCTATCGCAGAAATCTCGCACAAGGACAAATGGGTCTTTCAGTTGCATTTGATCTTGCAACCCATCGCGGTTATGATTCAGATCATCCGAGAGTAGTTGGAGATGTTGGAAAAGCAGGCGTTGCTATTGATTCAATTGCTGATATGAAAATTCTTTTCGATCATATTCCGCTTGATAAAATGTCTGTCTCAATGACGATGAACGGAGCTGTTCTTCCAATACTTGCTTTTTACATCGTTGCAGCTGAAGAACAAGGAGTTAAGCACGAACAATTAACCGGCACTATTCAAAACGATATTTTAAAAGAATATATGGTCCGCAATACATATATCTATCCGCCTGAAATGTCAATGAAAATAGTAGCTGATATTTTTAAGTTCACCGCTAAGAATATGCCTAAGTTCAACAGCATTTCCGTTTCAGGTTATCATATGCAGGAAGCGGGTGCTACTGCTGATCTTGAAATGGCATACACACTTGCTGATGGATTAGAATACGTTCGCACAGGAATAAATGCGGGAATGGACATTGATGAGTTTGCACCACGGATTTCATTTTTCTGGGCACAGGGAATGAATTATTTTATGGAAGTTGCAAAGATGCGCGCTGCAAGATTGATCTGGTCAAAACTCATTAAACAATTTAATCCTAAAAATCCAAAATCAATGTCGCTAAGAACTCATTCGCAAACTTCAGGGTGGAGTTTAGCTGAACAGGATCCTTTTAACAATGTTATCAGAACTTGTATTGAGGCTATGGCGGCAGCACTTGGTCATACACAATCACTTCATACTAATTCTTTAGATGAAGCAATCGCATTACCAACTGATTTTTCTGCACGAATTGCGCGGAACACTCAGCTTTATCTTCAGGATGAAACTTATATCACAAAGGTAATTGATCCTTGGGCTGGTTCTTATTATGTTGAAGCATTAACTGATGAGCTTCTTAAAAAAGGATGGCAGCATATTCTTGAAGTTGAATCCTACGGCGGAATGACAAAAGCAATTGAGGCGGGAATTCCTAAAATGCGGATTGAAGAAGCATCTGCAAGAAGACAAGCACGAATTGATTCGGGAAAAGAAACCATAGTTGGTGTTAATAAATACAGATTAGAAAAAGAAGATCCGATTGAAATTCTGGAAGTTGATAACACAGCAGTAAGATTATCACAAATCAAACGACTTCAATCAGTTAAACAAAACAGAAATAATCAGGATGTTCAGAAAGCTCTGGATGCAATTACCAAATGTGCAGAAACCGGTGAAGGTAATTTACTTGAGCTTTCAATAGTTGCAGCAAGAGCGCGTGCAACACTTGGAGAAATTTCAACAGCAATTGAAAAAGTTAGTGGAAGGTATCAAGCCGTGACAAGAACAATATCAGGAGTCTATAGCAGCGAATATTCAAAAGATGATGAGCTTTTTGAACAGGTTCGTAAAATGACTGATGAATTTGCTAAACACGAAGGTCGAAGACCAAGAATAATGATCGCAAAGATGGGACAGGACGGACACGACCGCGGAGCGAAAGTTGTTGCAACTGCTTATGCAGATATGGGATTTGATGTTGATGTCGGTCCGTTATTTCAAACACCGGAAGAAACAGCACAGCAAGCAGTTGAAAACGATGTCCACGTTGTTGGAATGAGCTCACTTGCTGCGGGACATAAAACACTTTTACCTCAGCTTGTTGATGAATTAAAAAAACTTGGAAGAGAAGATATAATTGTAATCTGCGGCGGAGTTATACCTGCACAGGATTATGATTTTCTTTATGAACACGGTGCATCTGCTATATTTGGTCCCGGCACAAAAATTCCGGAAACAGGAATTAAAATAATGGAGTTGATAAAGGAAAGATTTTAAATATTAATAAACCTTCTATCTTAAACCTCGGAGGTTTTGCCAAATAATTGCGTTGATAAAGGAGAAATTTTAAAGCAAAAACAAGACGACACGAATTTTACTTAGTTATACAGATCAAATCCGTTTTAATCTGTCATATCAGTTTAATCTGTGTTCCAATTTTTCTTATTTAAGATATTTATTAAATGAAAAAACAAAAACCTGACACATACAAACCGGACTGGACTCCTGAAAATGCAGGAGATGAGTTCGCTGTGCGTATTGTAAAAGGTACTGAAAGTTCAAATCAAAAAACAACATCTAAAGCAAAAGATATTAAACGCAAACAACTTTCTGTTGATGATTATGTCAACGGTGTTTTGAAATCTGATAGAAATATTCTCGCTCGAACAATAACTTTGATCGAAAGTAATAATCCAAACCATCACGATATTTCACAAGAGGTTTTAACAAAGCTTCTTCCTCATTCAGGAAATTCATTGCGAATCGGAATTACCGGAATTCCCGGCGCTGGTAAAAGCACTTTGATTGAATCTCTTGGAATGTATCTGATTAAGCAGGGTCATAAAGTTGCAGTGCTTACAGTTGACCCAAGCAGCACTGTTACTAAAGGAAGTATTCTTGGTGATAAAACAAGAATGGAAAATCTTTCAAAGGAGAAAAATTGTTTTATTCGTCCTTCGCCTTCAAGCGGAACACTCGGTGGTGTTACAAGAAAAAGCAGAGAAACAATTACAGTCTGCGAAGCTGCCGGATATGATGTTATACTTATTGAAACTGTCGGTGTTGGACAAAGCGAAGTAACTGTTCGTTCAATGGTGGATTTCTTTTTGCTTGTTTTAATTGCCGGAGGCGGTGATGAACTTCAGGGAATTAAGCGCGGTATTATGGAATTAGTTGATGCAATCCTAATCAATAAAGCTGATGGTGATAATGAAAAGCGAGCTAATATTTCAAAAGCTGATTACAACAATGCACTCCATTATCTACAGCCTGCAACAAAAGGATGGACTCCACAAGCTTATACAAGCTCGGCTTTAACAGGAAAAGGAATTCCCGAGTTGTGGGAAGTGATAAAAAAGTTTGAAGTAACGATAAAAAAATCAGGATTTTTTGAGCAAAGAAGAAAAGATCAATCTATTGAATGGGTTTTCAGAATGGTAGAAGATTCTTTGCGAGATGAATTTTATAACAATGAAAAAATTCAGAAGGCAATTAAATCAATAAAAGAAGAAATTACTAAAGATAAAATAACCCCTACATTAGCTGCTGAAAAACTTTTAATGATTTTTAAATCCTGACCAGTTTTATCTTTATCCGCATTTTATTTGCAATCCGTCAATAATCAACCTTGATATAAATTTCAAAATCTGATTTAATTATTACCATCGTAATGTGTTCCTAACAAGTTTTGTTTTCATTATTTTGTGATATCAAATCAAACAAATTAGGTTTGTAATGGATTTTGAAATACTTTCTCGTTTACAATTCGCATTCACAATAGCTTTCCATTATATATATCCCCCATTAAGTATCGGCATAGGAATCATACTTGTTATAATGGAAGGCAGATATCTTAAAACTAAAGATAAGTTCTACGAAAACATGACAAAGTTCTGGGTAAAAGTTTTTGCTTTAACTTTTGCTATCGGAGTTGCAACCGGAATAGTAATGGAATTTGAATTCGGTACTAACTGGGCAACGTATTCACGTTTTGTAGGAGATGTTTTTGGAAGTGCACTTGCTGCCGAAGGTATTTTTGCTTTCTTTCTTGAATCAGGTTTTCTTGCAGTTTTGGTTTTCGGATGGGATAAAGTCGGACCAAAAATGCATTTCTTCTCTACTCTTATGGTTTCACTGGGATCAATGTTTAGTGCTGTATGGATTGTGATTGCAAATTCCTGGCAGCAAACTCCAGCAGGATATCATATTGTTGGAGAAGGTGCTAACGCCCGTGCGGAAATAACAGACTTCTGGGAATTGGTTTTCAATCCTTCTTCTGTTGATAGAATTTCACATGTAATATCAGGTGCCTGGTTAGCCGGTGCTTTTTTAATAATCAGTATAAGTGCTTATTATATCATAAAGAATCGTCATATCAGATTTGCTAAATCATCAATTAAAATTGCATTGGTTGTTGCCTTAATAGCTTCATTGTTTCAATTATTTACAGGACATTCCAGCGCAGTTGGTGTTAGTAAATATCAGCCTGCAAAGTTAGCAGCAATGGAAGCAGTTTTTGATGATCAGACAAATGCACAGCTTTATTTGTTTGGCTGGGTTAATGAAGATAAACAGGAAGTGAGTTTTAGTATTGCAATACCGGGAATGTTAAGTTATTTAATTGGCTTCGATATTGATACTAAGGTAACCGGTTTAAATTCATTTAAAGAAGAAGACAGACCTCCTGTTAATATTGTATTTCAAGCATATCATTTGATGATTGCAATAGGTATGGCACTAATTTTATTAAGTTTACTCGGAGTTTACTTATGGGCTCGCGGAACATTGTTCAAACAAAAATGGTTAATGTGGATTTTTGTTTTTTCTGTTTTACTTCCACAGATTGCTAATCAGGTTGGATGGATAACTGCTGAAGTCGGCAGACAACCATGGATAGTTTATGGATTACTGAGAACTTCTGAGGGTCTATCCAAATCAGTAGAAATCGGACAGGTTTGGTTTTCTTTAATTTTATTTACTTTAATTTATATTGGATTGTTCATTTTATTTATCTATCTGCTTAATGAAAAAATTCAGCACGGACCCGAAGATGTTGATTCAATTCCGTCTGAAATCGGACATCCAAAATCATAAAGGATAAAAAAGAAATGGAATTTACTTTTGATTTAAATACTATATGGTTTTTCTTAATCGGAATTCTTTTGATAGGCTATTCAATTCTAGATGGTTTTGACCTTGGAGTCGGAGCACTTCACCTTTTAGTTAAAGACGATACCGAAAGAAGAATAATGCTTAACTCAATTGGACCGGTTTGGGATGGTAATGAAGTTTGGCTTGTAACTGGCGGAGGTGCATTGTTTGCTGCATTTCCTCACGTTTATGCTACAGTTTTTTCGGGATTCTATTCTGCAATAATGCTGCTTTTATTTATGCTTATATTCAGAGCTGTTGCAATTGAATTCAGAAGTAAACGACCAATGAGATGGTGGCGACAAATGTGGGATGTTGCATTCAGTATTGCAAGTATTCTTATAGCGTTTCTTGCCGGAGTTGCAGTAGGAAATCTGATTACCGGTATTCCACTAAACGCAAATAAAGAATTTATCGGATCATTCTGGGGTTTAATAAATCCTTATACTGTATTAGTCGGTGTTACAACTGTTTCACTTTTTATGATGCACGGAGCAATATATGGCGTAATGAAAACTGAGCAAGCATTACACGATAAATTAAGAGGCTGGGTTAACAATACAATAATTTTCTTTATTATCTGCTATATTACAACAACAATGTCAACACTAATTTATTATCCGCATATGATTCAGCATTTCAAAGAGGTTCCGGCACTTTTTGTTTTGGCTATATTAAATATGCTTGCAATTGCTAATATTCCAAGAGAGATATTAAAAGGAAAAGACTTTTTTGCTTTCTTATCTTCTTGTGCATCAATTGCTGCATTGCTTGCGTTATTTGCTTTTGGTGTTTTTCCTAATTTTGTAATAGCATCTAACAATCCTGAATTCAGTTTAAATATTTATAATGCTGCATCATCACAGAAGACATTAAATATAATGTTGATAATTGCACTGATAGGAATTCCATTTGTTCTTGCATATACAATTAGTATTTATTGGATATTCCGTGGAAAAGTAAAATTAAATAATATGAGTTATTAAAAATTTTTCAGTTCTTATTAACGGAGGCAACTTGATAGATATCATTTTAAGTATTTTTATAGGTATTGGTTTAGCTGCTGCTGTTGGATTCAGAATTTTTATTCCATTTCTCATCACTTCAATTGCTGCTTATACAGGTAATCTTGAATTATCTACATACTTTACCTGGATTGGGACCTTGCCCGCATTAGTATTATTTGCCGTTGCAACAGTTGTGGAAATATTCAGCTATTATATTCCTTGGGTCGACAATTTTCTAGATGCAATTAGTCATCCTCTTGCTGTATTTGCAGGTATTATTTTAAGCGGAGCTGTTGTAACTGATTTTCCACCATTGATAAAATGGTCACTTGCTCTTATTGCCGGCGGAGGTGTTGCAGGAACAATACACGCTGCCCTAGGAATGATAAGATTAAAATCGTCTGCAATAACCGGCGGTACAGGAAATCCAATGGTGTCAACTGCTGAAGCCGGCGGTTCGATATCTTTATCTTTGATTGCAATTTTTATCCCTGCTGTTGCTGTAATTATAGTAGGAATTATAACAGTTTATTTGTCATTTATGATAAAGAAAAAATTCTTCTCACCACCTAAAGAGAGTTGATTATTTTATATTCGCCTGGTTTAAGATTATTAATATTCCATTGACCAACAGAGATTCTTATCAATCTTAAGGTTGGAAAACCGACTGCGGCTGTCATTCTTCTTACTTGTCTGTTTCTTCCTTCTGTAATCTTTATCTCAATCCAACTGGTTGGGATATTTTTTCTTACTCTTATCGGCGGATTTCTTTCCCAGATTATCGGTTCATCAATAATTTTTGCTTTGGCCGGTTTGGTAATACCATCTTTTAACAACACTCCCCTTTTTAGTTTGCCAATAGCAGTTTGAGTTATTTGTCCTTCAACCTGAATCCAATAGCATTTTTCAATTTTTTTTTGTGGATCTGAGATTTTATTCTGAAGCTTTCCATCATCTGTTAACAACACTAAACCTTCGCTATCATAATCCAGTCTTCCGGCAGGATAAATATTTTTAATCGGAATGAAATCTTTTAATGTTCTTCTTCCTTCTTTATCAGTAAACTGACAAAGAACATTAAATGGCTTGTTGAAAAGAATCAGCATTACAATTTAGGTTAAAAAATATCTTCGGATTTAATCTGTTAAACCTATTGAACAGTTCAATCTGTGCTCTAATAATTTATTATATCTTATTCCGGGTTCCAACTATATCCAACTCTGAAATCAGTATTGGGTATCGAAACAGGAAGTTTACCTTTAGCGACTAATGTCCCGTTTAGAACATTTAACACAGCACGTTGAGACGCTTTAGAATCACTAAAAGCACAGATATAATTATCTGCATCCGGAAAGTTTGAAAGTAAATAGGGACTTTCAAAACTTATTATTAATACTTTTTTACCCAGAGCAAGAAAATCCCGGAAGAAATTAAATTGCACATCTGAAACTGTTTTACCATTTACACCACTTCGTATATAAAAATAAGCAGGCACAATTATAAAATCACTATCCTTAGCTATATCCAATGCCAGTTTATAATCAGAACTGTTTGATTCACTGGTCAGAGATATATGTGAGTAAACCGAAAACGATTCATGAACAATCTGCGAAAAGTGAGAGTCTTTTATATTCTTACGATTTGTTATATCTACAATAAACATTTTTAAGTATTTACTTGAATCAATTGGTAATAATTCTTTATCAGCTTTTACAATTGTAATTGAATTTTCTGCAATAATTTTTGACAGATGATAATGTTCCTCAAGTCTGATTCGTTTAGGTAAATCAGTTTCCTGCTTATAATTCTTTGTATCAAGTTTCAGCCAGCGTTTCAATGTTAAGATTTTTTTAACACTTTCGTTTAATCTCTCTTCTGAAATTTTACCTGATTTAACGGCATCATAAATTGAAGTAATTCCATCTCTTATACTTGGAGGCATTAATAAAATATCATTACCGGCTTTAAACGCCATAACACAAGCTTCGGAATTAGAGTAATAATTCGTAACAGCTTTCATATCCAGAGCATCAGTCATAATCAACCCTTTAAAACCTAACTGCTCTTTTAATAGTTTCGTAATAATATTATATGATAATGATGCCGGAATTTTATTATCACTTTCAAAAGCGGGAACATTTAAATGACCTGTCATTATAGCCGGAACTTTGTTTTCAATCAAAGAGATAAACGGTTTTAATTCGTTTTCCATCAAAATTTCTTTACTGCCTTTAATTACCGGCATGTCAATGTGAGAGTCGGTTTTTGTGTTACCGTGTCCGGGAAAATGTTTTGCAATAGGAACAACTCCGCCTTCTAAAGATCCTTCAACAAATGATAAACAAAATTCAGTTACCACATCTTTATCTTCGGAAAATGATCGAAGATTGATGACGGGATTTTCAGGATTGCTGTTTACATCGGCAACAGGAGCTAAATTAATATTAACTCCGAGCATAAGCGCCTCAATTGCTGTTGCTTTTCCAGTTTCGTAAGCAAAATCAGGATTGTAAGTTGATCCTAATGCCATATTATGCGGAAAAGTATTAGATGCTTTCATTCGCATACCAATACCATTTTCAAAATCTGCTGAAACAAGCAAAGGTATTTTAGAATTCTTTTGCAACTCAGCAATCATTGAAGCAGTTTCTTCAACATCGCCCGTTGAAATTACTACTCCTCCGATTCCATGTATCTTAACCATTTCCAGAGCAAACTGGAACTCTTTTGATTGCTGATCTAAAGTTTTTCCAAACACAGCAGGCATAAAAATCTGGGCACACTTATCATACAGTGTCATTGACTCAAGAGTTTTATTTACCCAGAGTTCATCTTCTTCTGAAAGTTCAATTACTTTTCGCGTTCCCCTTGATGGTTTATCAATCACATCCTCTTCTCCTTTATTTTTTTTCAATGGGGAAAATGAAACGAACAATTGAAAAATTATCAGAGTAAGTAATACAAAAAATAATCTGCTGAAAAACTTATCTCTCATCTGATTGATTAATATCTTTAATAACTGCATCGTGCAAAGCAGGACGAACCTTAGTTAAACCAGAATTTTCCCTAGTTGGATAAACACGATTGGTCAGAAAAACTACAAATAAATTTCTTACCGGATCAGCCCAAACTGACGTACCGGTAAATCCTAAATGCCCGAAAGAATTACTGCTGAAAAAATTTCCTGCAGTAGATCCTTTCTCGGATTTTGTATCCCAGCCTAATGCGCGGGTACTCTCAGAACCGTATCTTTTTATAAACATTTCTATTGTGCTGCTTTTTAAAAATTCTTTGCCGTTTATTTTTCCTTTATTCATCAACATAGCCATTAATTTTGAGATATCCTCAGCAGTTGAAAAAAGCCCGGCATGACCGGCAACTCCGTTTAATATATAAGAATTTTCATCGTGCACTTCACCCTGAATAGTTTTCATTCGCCAGTAATTATCTATTTCAGTCGGAGCACATAATTTCTTCAGTGAATCTGGTACGTTATAGTATGTAGAATTCATTGCTAATGGTTTAAATATTTTATCAGCACAAAATTTATCAAGAGTTTTTCCGGTTACTTTTTCAATAATTTTTCCAAGTGTAATAAATCCAAGATCGGAATAAATGGTTTTTTCGCCAGGAATATTCTCCAACTTAGTTGAATATATTTCATTTAATACTTCATTATTATTTAATCCTCTTTCATAAAATCGTATAAAAGCCGGTAATCCTGAATTATGCAGCAACAGATTTTTTATCGTAATATTCTCTTTATTATTCTTTCCGAATTCAGGAATATATTTTACAACCTTATCATCCAGATTAAATAATCCTCTATTCAAACAAAGCATTGTCGCAGTAGTTGTAGCAATTACCTTAGTTAATGATGCAAGATCAAACATTGTATTTATATTGACATCAGAAGAATTCTCATCGTATGTAAATTTTCCAAATGAATTCTCATATAAAATATTTCCATTCTGCCAAATAAGAACAACGGCGCCGGGATATGCTTTATCTTTAATGCCATTATTAACAACTGATTCCACATCTTTAAAATCATAACTTTTGTTTTGAGCACAAAGATTCAGGATTAAAAGATTCAGTGAAAGAATAAAAATCGTTTTGAATTTCATATCAGAATTTCCTTTGTATTTACATATATAATTTAACCTAAAAAGTTTTCATGAAAAAATCAGATGTATCCTTTCATTCAAATTATTATATTACTACCAAAGGTTTAAGGATTACTATGAGCGAACTGGAAAAATACTTTTCAAAATTCCGCAAAAATATAATCGGGATTGATGAATCATTTAATACTCCGTATGGCAAAAAGAAACTTATCTATGCCGATTGGATAGCAAGCGGCAGATTATATAAACCAATTGAAGAAAAAATCTGTGAAACCTTCGGTCCGCTTGTAGGTAATACTCATTCAGAAGCAAGTGTTACCGGAACTACAATGACACTTGCATACCACGAAGCTCATAAAATTATTAAAGAACATGTTAATGCTAATAAAGATGATGTAATCATTACTGCCGGTTCCGGAATGACAACAGTAATCTGTAAATTCCAAAGATTGCTCGGACTTAAAATACCGGAACAGCTTGTAGATTATATCAAGCTGCCGGATGAATTGAAACCGGTTGTCTTTATTACACATATGGAACATCACTCAAACCAAACTACCTGGCTGGAAACAATTGCGGATGTTGTTGTTATTAATCCGAATGATGATGGATTAGTAGATATTGATGACTTTCACAAAAAATTAAAAAAATATCAGAACAGAAAATTAAAAATCGGTGCCTTTACTGCTGCTTCTAATGTAACCGGTATTGAACCAGATTATTATAAACTTGCTAAAATAGTGCATCAACACGGCGGATATTGTTTTGTTGATTTTGCTTGTGCTGCTCCTTATGTAAAAATTGATATGCATCCGTCAGATCCCGAAGCTAAATTGGATGCAATATTTTTCTCACCACATAAATTTCTCGGCGGACCGGCAACACCGGGAGTTTTAATTTTTGATTCCAAGCTATATAAAAACAGAGTGCCGGATCTTCCGGGCGGAGGAACAGTTGATTGGACTAATCCGTGGGGACAACATAAATTTGTAAATAATATTGAAGCGCGGGAAGATGGCGGAACTCCTGCTTTTCTTCAGACAATTAAAGCTGCACTTTGTATCAAATTAAAAGAAGAAATGGGAATTGAAAATATCAGAAAACGGGAAGATGAATTAGTTAAACTTGCACTTAACGGATTGAAGAAAATTCCGAAAGTCCACATACTTGCCGGAAACATAGAACACAGACTCGGTGCAATTTCATTTTATGTAGAAGACATACATTATAATCTGATAGTAAAAATTCTTAATGATAGATTTGGTGTGCAAGTAAGAGGCGGCTGCTCTTGTGCAGGAACTTACGGACATTATCTTTTACATGTTGATCCAAACCGATCGAAACAAATCACGGATAAAATTGATCAGGGTGATCTATCCGAAAAACCCGGATGGGTAAGAATGTCAATTCATCAGACTATAACTAATGAAGAACTAAATACTATTCTTAATGGGATAGAACAGATCGTTTCCAACATAAAAGAATGGGAAAAAGATTACTTTTACGATAAAAGTAAGAACGAATTTTTCCATAATTCTTCAAACAGCGAAGAATTAAACAAAATCAAAAGCTGGTTTGAAATAAACTGAATTATCGGTGTTAAAACCAATTGACTTTGTGTAAAATTATTCTATAATATCAATATAGTTATTCAAAATTTCTGCTAAATAAACACATTTTCTTAAACTGTAAAAAAGGAGGGTGTTAATATGTTAGCGCTTGGTGCTTATGAAAAATGCAAACAGTATTTAAAACTTCATTCTGCTGAACCTGAGGAAAAGCAAGAAATATTTCCTTGCATTTCCATTTCCAGGCAAACCGGTGCCGGTTCTTATGAAGTGTCAAAAAATTTATTGGACCTTTTACAACAAAATACAAAACAGCCGGAAGATCCCTGGACATATTTTAACAAAGAGTTGATTACTCAGGTTCTTGAAGATTTTAATCTTCCAAAGAATTTCAGCGCCTACTTTGTCGAAGATAAATACAGCCACATATCAGATGCAGTAAATGAACTGCTTGGTGTTAAACCTTCTGAGTGGACAATAGTACAAAAGACTACAGAGATAATTCTTGGATTATCCAGATTTGGAAAAACAATTATTGTTGGAAGAGGAAGTACGGTTATTAATGCAAAATTACCAAATTGTTTTCAGTTCAGATTAATTGCTTCATTAGATACCAGAATTAAACATATCCAGGAAGTATTTAATCTTTCAAAACCTAAAGCAATGGAATATATTGCCAAAGAAGAAACTAGCAGGAAGAGATATTTGAAATCTCATTTTTTTAAAGATACTGATGATCCATCGCTTTATCATTTAATTATAAATACAAGTAAACTTTCATATCAGGAGGCAGCAGAGGTAATTTTTAATATTGTTCAGAAGAGATATCCGCAGTGTTTTAATATTTAGAAGTCTCTATTCACTAATTATAAAGTTAACAACGCCTGAATTGAAAATATCCGGTATCTCATACTGTAAAAAGTGTCCGCAATTTTCAATCAATAAAAGTTTACTGTTCTTTATTTGTAAAGCTCCCAATAATGCGATTTCTTCGGTTGTTGCTTTATAATGGATTCTATTCGGGATTAATAAATCATTCTTACCAAAAAAGATCAATGTTGGAATATTGATTTCCTTCAATCGATTAAAAACCGGCTCTGTAAGTAATCCGCTTAATGAGTTTGACACAATCTGACAGTGATTGTAAAACTCTTCATCTTTTTTAATTGCAATTCTATCTGATATCATTTCTTCAGCTTCAATAGGCATTTGAAAGAAATTAGCCTTGTAGTTAATTCTTATCTGTTCATTAGAAGCATTGTAAGTTAACTCTGGTGAGATGATATCTTTTAGCTCATCAACATCAGTTGAATTAAAAGTTTCAAAGCCTGCAGGAGCAATAAGAATAAGCTTCTTAATAACATCAGGAAAGTTTATTACAAAAGATAAAGCAATCTGTCCGCCCATTGAATGTCCGACCAAAACAATATTTTTTAATCCCAAAGCCTTTATAAATTCATTTAGAAATTCTCGATAAAATTTTACTGAGCCATTATGCAATTGTTTGCTTGATTTGCCATAACCGGGTAGATCAAGTGCAATACATCTAAAATAATCTTTTAAAACCGGAATGTTTCTATCCCACGCTTTTAAGTAACTGCCAAGCCCGTGAATAAAAATCAAGACATCTGACGAATTCCCTTCATCAATGTATGCTATATCGTATCCACAAACTTTTATAAAATTAGTTTTGTATTTGTATTCTATTTGATTAAACATCTGATTAAAAAAGAAAAGATGCTTCCTTCCGAAGAAGGAAGCGAAGTAAATATTATTTTAGAAAATTAATTACTGTATTGTTAAACTCATCTGCTTTTTCAATCATTATCATATGTCCGGCATCATCAAGCTCGACGAGTTTTAAATTATTTATTTGCCCGATTCCATTTTTGAATACATCTGCAGGAAATCCCGGATTTAAATATGGATTCGGTATTAAGCCATCATACTTACCATAAACAACTAGTGTTGGTGTTTTGATCTTATTCAGTTTATCAAAAGTTGGTTCATCAAGCATTGCGTTTACACATCTTACAACCGTATAAGCAAACTCATCAAAATCAGCAGCTTTTCTCATTCTTACTCTTTCTTCAACCATCCATTCCCATTTACTATCCCAACAATAAAAGTTGTTGGAAAGATTTCTTCTTATTCCTTCTTCGGTAGTTGATTTAACACCTTTCATCGTCATAACACTTCTTAACCAATCTCCTTCACCTCTTTGAAACTCTTCAAATCCTGCCGGAGAAGCCAGAATTAATTTTGATAAAGTATTTGGATATTTTATCGCAAACATAATTCCAATTTGTCCGCCCATTGAATGCCCAACATACACAACATTCTTCAGATTTAATTCTTCGATTAAATTTTTTATCTGTTCAGCATAAAAAGAAATTGAATAAGTATAATTGCCTTTTTGTGATTTTCCATATCCCGGTAAATCAACAGTAATTACTCTAAAATGTTTAGATAATTCCGGAATGTTATAACGCCAAAAACCCGCATTGCTTGCTAATCCGTGAACCAAAATGAGTGTTTGATCTCCTTTGCCTTCATCTATATAAGCAATTTTAGGATTTCCTTCTGAATATTTTACAGAATAACCATAATCAATATCTGAAAATTCCAAAGCTGGTTTATCCCAATATAAATAACCGGAACAGCTCGTAAATATTAATGCTAATAGAATTATTATAATTTTTTTCATTGCCGTCTCCTTAAAACATTAACCAGCTTAGAGTGGTAAATAAAACCCATGGATCTTTTGGTCGGGTATTAGAATATGTAGCTGATGGTGCATTAAAGAAATCACCAAGTGCTAAATATCCTGCACTTACACCAAGAGTAAGAAATACTTTCAGATTGTATTTGAACTCCAGATTTACTTCTGTGCCCATATAAGAAGTTCCACCGCTTGGTGTAACATTAGACAAAGCAGTTGCTACACCAATTTTCCCACTGAATTTATTAGGAATAAAATCTTTGGAGAAATTTAAGAAAGCTGCTGTAACTCCTAATCCCATATTGGAAATATCGTGAACAACAGAATAGTATCTGTTAACTACCTGCGGATCGGGGAAAAGTAATAAAGCACGATGTGCACTATAAATTCCTACCGGAGAACCGTAAACATTTCCTGTAATAACACTGTTTAATGTTCCATCACTTATTCCATTATCATCACCGGTTGTATATAATCCTTCTAATGAAATTTTATCGTTTGCTGTCATACCGTACTTATACTGGATACTCGCATTTGCACTTACTCCAAAAATATTTGCAGCTTTGCTTGTAACTGTTCCAACGCTATCAATTGTTCCTAAATTAGCAACTACAAATGCATCCGCCCAAAATCTATCAGCAAGAAAATCACGGTTGTAAGCTGAGTGAATTCCAACCCAACCAACATTTGCTTCATACTTTTGATTAATACCGGGAAATCTTATCCGGGTTGCACCATTGTAATCTGCTAATGCACTGGTTAAACCTTGTCCCAAAACACTAATACCTCCGGCATTCTTTCCCCTATCCCAAACATACCACAAGCTTCCTCCAACTTCTATAAGCGGATGAACTCTTGAATCAACATCCAGCATCCATAAAGTTACGTCATCATTTTTGCTTATCTCATTTTCCCATAATTGGAAATAACTGATTCTGCCTTTTGTTGTCGGAGAAATATCAGCAAAAATACTTGCACCAACAGCCTGAGTTCCCCAGAAAGATAGTTTGTATCCGCTGGTTTGTGCCATTTGAACAGAACTAATATTCGGATCGCTTACATTATCAAATAATCTTTGTAAACCAATTACTGCATTCCAATCTGAATTATCCGGTCTTATATCAACATTTGCTAACAGTGTCTGAAGATTTACTTGTCCGGCATTTATAGCACCGCCTCGATTATTACCTACACCATAAGCCTGATCACCCCAGGTATAATCAATTTTAAATAATCCCCTGAATGTAGCAAACCCATCAAGTATGGATGGCTTATAAATAAACATCGGAACAAATCTCTGCTCAGCATAAAGTGCAGTTTGTGGAACAGTATTAGTTGAGTTTTGACCAAACAATCTTCCTATAACCTGTCCTTGCAGAAGATCATTTGTAGGAGTAATATTTGAACTTGTCATTCTTGTAAAAGAATAACCAATAAATTGAAATTCTTTTGGCCCAGGATCTCTTAATCTGTTATCATCCTGTGCAAAAAAATTTCCAACTGTTAAAAATAAAAAGATGTTAAATAGTAAAAATTTTTTCATTGGTTAACCTCCAATGATTGTTAAAAAAAGACGGCAGTTAAACTGCCGTCGATGAAAAAATTATTGATAAATAAATGTCTGAATCCAGGTAGCACCTAAAGGAATATTATTATATTTCGTACTACCAAAACCTTCTGCAGCGGTTGGCGGAGTAAATCCGGTAATAGCAGGGGTTGTTTGTAATACTTCATACTTTAAGTCTTTTGTTGTTACTCTGTAAATTCCTGTTGAAGTTACGGCAGAAGGAACAGACTGATTTAAAGTAATATTTCTTATAGATGTACCTGTATTTGCTGTTGTAGAAAAAGTTCCAGAATATGTTACATCCACATTAGAACTATCAGTTGCTACAACTGTATATGTTTTATTGCTGTTAAATGTTGCAACAATCTTTTTAGTTTTTAAAGTTAAAACTAATCCAGGGGCTACATTGGTGCCTTCTGAAATCCAGGTGCCATTTAACAATTCTGTAGTTGGATTCGCCGGAACAAAACCCTGAATCCAGGTTACACCCAGTGGGACATTCATATATTTTGTGCTGCCAAAACCTTCCGAAGGAACTGGTGGTGTTATTCCTGTTATTTCCGGGGTTGTTTGTACAACTTCATATCTCATCATACCTCTTGAATCAACTTCATAGATTCCTTTTGAAGTAACTGAAGTAGGCACTGTTTGGTTTAAAATTATTGAGCGGATAGATGTTCCGGTATTCTCTGAAACTGAATAGGTTCCTGAATAAGTTACTTCTGTACCAGCACTATCCGTTGCAACTACTGAATATGAGTTATTGGAATTAAAAGTTGCTTTAATCTTAACAGTCTTTAATGTTGATACTAATCCGGGGGCTACTCCTGATCCTTCCGAATACCAGGTATTTACAATTTTATCCTGCTCTGCGGGCGGCTCAACAGTATCATCTTTCTTGCTGTCGCATCCAACATATAAAAATGTTAATGATGCAAATAGAGCCAATAAAAATATGCGTTTCATTGTTTTCTCCTTTTTATTTTGTTTTTGATTTGTTAGTTAATTGATCCTTGTGCATTTGAAGTAATATTTTCTTATCAATTTTTCCTGCTTCACTTTTAGGAAGCTCGGATAAAAATTCAATGTGTTTGGGGATTTTATATTTAGCCAGATTACCCAAACAAAATTCTTTAATCTCATTTTCATCTAATCTCTCATTCTCTTTCACAACAATATATGCTTTTCCAACTTCGCCCCATTTTTCATCATCTATGCCAATTACTGCTACTTCTTTAATTTTACTATTAGTATAGAGAAAAGATTCAACTTCTGCAGGAAATACATTTTCTCCGCCGCTAATAAACATATTTTTCTTTCGGTCAACAACATAGAAATAACCCTCTTCATCTTTTCTTACAAGATCGCCGGTATGAAACCATCCATCAGTTATTGATTCCTTTGTTGCTTTTTCATTTCTCCAGTAACCTGGCGTAACAACCGGAGATTTTAACCAAAGTTCACCAACTTCATTAGTAACACATTCAATCTGCTCTTCTTTCATAACTTTTGCATCAAAGTAAAAATTTGGAAATCCGATGGATCCTTTTTTTCTTATTGCATCATCCTGATGTAGTGAAAAACAATTTGGTCCAACTTCAGTTAATCCAAATCCTTGCCTTATAAAAACTCCCTTATTATGCCAGATATTTATTAAAGGTATTGGCATTGGTGCACCGCCAACGATAGCATATCTAACAGATGAAAGATCAACTTTGTTAAAGTATTCTGAATCAGCCATCATTTGAAGCATCGTTGGAACACCAAAAAGTATCGTGGCTTTTTCCTTTTCCATCAATTGCAATATAAGATCAGCATCAAAATGAGTTAACAAAGTATGTGAAGCTCCGTGATGTAAAAAAGGAGTAAACAAAACATTCCATCCGCCCGTATGAAAAAATGGTGCAAAGCTTTGTGTATGATCTGCAGAGTTTAGATCTAATCGCAATCCGGTATTTATTGAATTCCAAAACAACATCTTATAAGTTATAATCACACCTTTCGATAGACCCGTTGTTCCTGCGGTATAAAGTATCATAACTGCATCATTTTCATCAAGTTCAATTAAAGATTTAAAATCAGATTTAAGATTGTTCTCCAATAAAAATTTAGATAACTCACTCAGATTCTTAACTGCTTCGGTTTTTGATAATGAAGACAGTTTTGGCAAATGATCAGAAAATTCTTCATCATAAAAAAATATTTTTGGTTCCGCATCGTTTATCAAAATATCAAGTTCACGGGGCATCAATCTGAAATTTAACGGGACCAATAATGCTCCAAGCTTCATACAAGCTAAAAACAAAATAACATGCTCAGATCTGTTCTTTGAACAAATGGCAATTCTATCGCCCTTATTAATATTATATTGTTCTTTCAGATACTGGGCTAATGCATTTGTGCGATTATTAAAATCGTAATAACTCCATTGTATATCGCGTTGATGTTCACGAAGAAACATTCTGTTTGGAGTATAGGTTGCCCATTTATTTAACCAGTCTGTTTGAAAATTATTCATTTACCTTCCTTCTGTTAAACAAATATATTATTGAAGCAACAATAACTGAAAGTGAAATCGCAATGGATGCTGATACGCCCGGATTTTGCCCTGTTGCTATACTAAACGGCACTTTAAGGTTTCCATAGAAAAATGCAAAGTGAACAAATATTGCAACCAGCGAAGCAGTTATAACCGCAGACTTGGGAGTATTTTTCAAAAACATTCCGAACAATATCGGAACAAATGCTGCTGAGAAGTAAGCATACACGCCATTTTGTGCAAAAATTCCAACACTTAAATTCGGATTAACAATTTGATCGTAAGATAAAACAATTGATATTATCGCAATTACAATAATTACTACACGATTTATTACAATCATTGATCTTACTTTTTTCTTTTCATCTTTTGGTAAATATTTTCCGAACAATGGCTTTATTATATCAGCAGTAATTGATGTTGAAACCGATTGTATCAAACCTTCAAGAGTAGAAATACCGGCAGATATCAATCCCATTACCACAATTAAACCTACATAAACAGGAAATTCTTTTACAACATAGGCAGATATAACTCCGTCAAGTTTTAATGGCGCACCATTGATAGTTAAATCAGGAAAATCAATTCTTGCATAAAGTCCGGTTATAACAACAAGAAAGAACAACATCTGAACAAGAATACCGGAGATAAGATATTTATTTACATCTTTATCGGTTTTAAGTAAAAGCGATTTTGTTATGATATGTGGCTGGCAAACTATTGCAACTCCAATTACTATCTGTGCAAATATTATTTCAAAATAATCACGGAACAGAAAACTTGATTCATTAGTTATTTGTGTAAGTTTTGGATCAATCGCTGCAAGCTTATCTAAAAAACCGTGTATTCCATCTGAAAAATGTTTATAACCGGAGCCAAGCAGAATAAATGCAACGACTATCATTATTATTGCCTGAACAGTATTAGTATAAACCATCGAGTTGGCACCTCCAAACATCATATAGCCAAAAATAAAAACAACTATTCCGATCAGGATCGTCAATTCGTTAACATTTAATGTTCTAGCTAATACTTGTGTTAATCCAACACATATAAGAACTATGAATGTAATTAATAAAAGTGATAAGAAAGCAAAAAATAATCCATAACCTTTACTCTCATATCTTGTTCCCATCCATTGAGCCATAGTTAATGCTTTAACATTACTGCCGTGCTCTCTGAAACCCTTTGTTAACACGACCAAAGAAATCATTGCTGCTACAGGCATTACAAAAGCATAAGATATAACTCCGCTGATTCCATAAAAAGCAATAAATCCGGGATTAATTATAAAAGTGGCTGCACTTGTCATAGAAGCAGCTAATGCCAATCCAACCGCAATCGGTGAAAATGATACATTACCGATTGCGTAATCATTGATGTTTTTTATTTTTATTGCACCACGAATAACAAAGTATAATATAACAGCACTGTATGCTATTACAAGCACCCAGCCGGCAGTTACTAATTCTTTAGAAGCAATATCCATAATACTTTCTATTAAAGTTTAAAGATTGATAATGCAAAAGCTAATCCTCCGCCGGACCCGATAAACAAAACTGTATCACCCTTTTTCACTAAACCTTTTTTACGCGCATCATCAAAAGCCATTGGAATGCAGGCAGAGCCGGTATAACCATAATTTTGCATTATCGTATGTCCTTTTGATCTATCAACACCAAGATTATCAAGCGTTTCCCAAATTGAATTAATATTCAATTGAGTGAAAAAGTATTTATCAATGTTATCCGGTTTTATATTTAATTCCTTGCAAGCATCTTCAATCATTTTTGTCCAGGTTGTTGGATTAATTTCTTTAGGAAATTTTTTGACAAACTTTAACAAATGATCTTTCTCTTCAATAACTTTTTGAGTAATTGGTTTATGAGTTCCGCCAGCATATATTCCCATCCAATCACAATATTGTCCTTCAGTATGCAAACTGCTGGTAATAAATCCTTCATTTTCATTATTGGTAACAGAAAGTAAAACTCCTGCTGCTCCATCGGCAAAAAGCGTAACAGTTTTCTTATCTTGCATATTTAAGTATTTACTCATTGCATAAGCACCAATAACAAGAATCTTGTTATACTTTTTATCAGCCTTAATATATTTTGAAGCTATATCAAGCGCAGTTACAAAACCAGCACAAGCAGTATTTACATCAAATGTTCCTGCATTTACTGCATTTAATCTAAATTGCACCACTGATGCTGTTGAAGGAGAAATATATTCGGGAGTATCAGTTGAGATTATAATAAGATCTAATTCTTCAGCAAAAATTTTTCCATCTTTCAGAATTTCATTTGCGGCAGCTACACAAAGATCGGCAGTTGATTGATTTTCATTACACCACCTTCTTTCTTTAATCGAAAGGTTTTCAACTAACCAGGTATCAACATCTTCGTCAAGCAACTCGTTAAAGTATGAGTTTGGTATAACTCTTTCAGGGACATACATACCGGAAGCAACTATTTGAGCATTTCTTATCATAATACCAAACCACCATCAACACTAAGAACTATTCCGGTTATATATTTTGCTTCATCACTAACTAAAAATAAATAAGCATTTGCAATGTCTTCCGGATCACCGAGTTTTCCCAAAGGAGTTTTTTCTTTAAGCATTTCAATTATTTTTTCAGGAACGGTATCAACCATTTCTGTAGCTATAAAACCAGGAGCAACTGCATTTACATTTATTCCTTTTCTTCCAAGTTCTCGAGCCCAAACTTTAGTCATCCCTATAATTCCCGACTTTGAGGCAACATAATTTGTTTGACCAAAATTACCATACAATCCGACCACAGAAGAAGTATTAACAATTCTGCCGAATTTATTTTCAACCATAATCGGAGCAATTGCTTTTGTGCAGTTAAAAACACCGGTTAGATTAACATCAATTACTTGCTTCCATTGTTCTTCAGTCATTTTTAAAAATGATGCATCGCGTGTAATTCCTGCATTATTAATTAAAATATCTATTCTTTTATGTTTCTCAACTATTTTGTTAACTGCATCGGTAACCGACACTAAACTAGTTACATTAACCTTTTGAAATTCAATTTTTTCACTTATACCCTTTAATTCCTTTATTGCAGCGTTAGCTTTTTCTTCATTAACATCCCAAATAACAACAGTTGCACCTTCTTGTGCAAATTTTTTAACAGCAGCTTTTCCAATTCCCTGTGCCCCGCCGGTAATTACTGCGATTTTATTTTCTAACCTTTTCATTTGTTAATCCTTGTTTTTATCGTTTGAAATATTTCAAACGAAGATTTAAAAAAATATAATTGTTCTTAACTAAAAAGTTTACTTCTTTCTTTAGCCCAAGAAAGAAGAAAATCATTATAATAGTCTTCCATTAATAAATAAAATTTTTCCATCTCAATCATTCTCTGACTAATCGGTTTTAAGTTTTCACTTTTGGAAGATTTTATTTTTTCTTTAAGTTGTTTTGCAATGCGAGTATTGTTTTTGATTAATTCAAGGTTGTTTCTGAATGCATGTTCAAATATTTCGGGCTCAACCTCATAATAGTCCTTCCTATTATCATTTGGCATCCAGGCTTTTCTGATAAGATGCTTATCTCGCAATCTTCGTACTATCTGACTAATTGGTCCTTTGCTTCTTCCAAGCTGTTTAGTGATCTCATCGAGTGATAGCGGCTCAGGCGAAAATAAAAGTAGAGCAATTATATGTCCCATTAATTTACTTAAACCAAATGCTTTATAAGCATCACCAAATCTTTGAATGAGCTCTTTTTTTATTTTTTCTTCAATGGTTGACAATTTTTACTTTTGAAATTTTTCAAACGTTAAAAACTTAACCCGAATTTGCTTTAAAGTCAAGACTGTTTAAAAGAGAAATTCAGTTACAGGGTATTAAAGAGTTGATTTTAGTTTTGTAAGTCCGGTTTTACTAACAGGTAACTCCTTACCATTTTTTAAAACTAATCGGTATGATTCTGTATCGGTCTGTTCAAGATGCTGTAAAAAATCCAAATTTATAATATATGATCGATGAATTCTTACAAACTGATTCTCATTTAGATGATTTTCAAAATACTTCATCGTTTTCTGCTTTAAGAATCTACCTTTTTCAGAATTGATTAAAACATAATCATCCTGTGCTTCAATCCATTTGATTTCTTCAACAGGAATTATTGTTATTTTTCCGCTGTCTTTAATAACAACTCTTTCTAGAAATTCAATTTTCTCATCTCTTTGTTTGATAATATTTTGAATTGCAGAATTTTGCTGAAAGCGATCACCAAGCTGCGAAACAGCTTTTTGAAATGCACTCGAAAATCTTTCTTCGGAAAAAGGTTTTAAAAGATAATCAACTGCGCTGACTTCAAAAGCTTTAATTGCATAATGGTCATACGCCGTTGTAAAAATGATAACCGGAGGATCATCTAATAATTCAAGCATCTCAAATCCATTAAGCTTGGGCATCTGAATATCCAGAAAGATCAGGTCTGGTTTAAGTTCATTAATTTTTTTTATTGCATCAAATCCGTTTGAACATTCTGCTAATATTTCCACATCTGTTCGGTTTGTCAGATAATTTCTTGTAATCTGTCTTGCCAGAGACTCATCATCAATTATAATTGTCTTTATTTTGCTTGCCATAATTCAAACTAAAGTTTTTTGAAAAGGAATATAAATGTTTACAGTAAATTTATTATTATCTTTTTTTACTTCCATAAGATTATCCTGATGATAAATTAATTTTAATCTATCCTCAATATTTTTCAGACCAACACCTGCGCCCTTTTTATGAGACTCTCCTTCAAAGTTATTACAAAGAGTAATCTTAAGAAAGTCATCTTGTTTTTCACAAGTTAATTTAATCTTTACAGTAGTTAATGTTTCATATACTGCATGCTTTATCGCATTCTCAAACAAAGGCTGCAATATCATACTCGGAATTTCAGTTTTGCCACATTCTTCATGCAGCTCCTCTTCATATTCAAACTTATCTTCAAACCTGATTTTTTCAATATCCAGATAAAGCTTAATATTTTTTAATTCCTCAGTAAGAGTGTTTTTTTGTCTGTCATTGTTTGCAAGTGTATATCTTAAAAAATCAGCAAGCTTGATTATCATCTGCCTGGCTTTCTTAGGATCAATTTCAGTTAAAGCACTCATTGAATTAAGACTATTAAATATAAAATGAGGATTAATCTGAAACTTCAATGATCTTAACTCAGCTTCGGTAACAAGATTTTTTAATTCGGTTTCTTTAACCATTCTTTCCTGGAACCCGGAATAATAAATTACTATATAATAAAATGCTGTCATCAGGAAGTAATACAAAATACCAATAACAAATCTTGATCTGATAGTACTGACAAAAAAAGTATCGAATAGCTCAGTATCGGTAACTATACTTATAACAATAAAATATCCAAGCGCCATCCACACGACTGAAATTAATACTCCTCCGCCTAAATGTGTTAAAATGATTTTTGAGATTTTATTATTTTCAATCGAAAGGTAAACTGAAGAATACCAAAAACTGAATCCTAATAACCCAATAAGTAAATTAAAAACTATTGCATCGATAACAACAATTGTCAAACTGGTCTTGCTGTAATAACTAATCAGATTCAGATAGAGATTTGCAATGATAATAATGAAGAAAAAATAAAAAAGAATATTCTTCGTACTCTTTAGGATAGGATTAGTTGACATTTCTTAATACTAAAAATAAGTTTTTAATTCACCGCCGCCAAAGATTACCAAGCCTTTAATTATCAGTGTTTTACTTGTATCAATTATTTTATTCGGATCTTTAATACTTTTGTTTGAAAAGCCACCGAATATTGGAGTTACATTTAATACTACGTTCCAATCACTAGGCACAACGATTGTGGATCCGCCAAATACAGCAAGTATATCTATTACATTTGTACCTTCAGCAAGTTTACATCCTTTAAGAATTATTTCTGAACCACCGAATATTGCTGTAATATTTCCACCTTTAAAATTTTCAGAAGTTATTATTTTTGTTCCACCTCCGAAAATTGCAATATCATCTATAATATCTCTGTTTATCTGACCAAATTTATCATTCTCTGTTTCTGTTCTTTTCCTCTGATTGACAA
The DNA here is from genome assembly GCA_022708025.1 of Bacteroidota bacterium. Classification (GTDB taxonomy): domain Bacteria; phylum Bacteroidota; class Ignavibacteria; order Ignavibacteriales; family Ignavibacteriaceae; genus IGN3. The sequence goes on from JAKIZM010000009.1 coordinate 32,783, forward strand.
TAATGTAAAGTCCAATAGCAATTAATAATATTGCAAATATCACGGAGTTATTATAATCTATCGATGGAAATATTCTAGGTAGAATGAAAATAAAACCAAGTGCTGCAAGAATCCCCCCAAGGGTTTTCCTGTTTGTATTTAATAAAAGATATAAACCAATAACCAAAAAAAAGAACGGCCATGAAAAGAATATACGTGTAAAATTAAAATCAAACACATCAAGTGATTTAAGGAAGAATAATGCTCCAAATCCTATCAACAAACTGCCAAGCAGAATTCTTTTATCAGCTCTATTATTTTTTTCTTCCATTTTTTCAGCTCCTTACTAAGATATATCATTTTCTGTTGGAAAAGTAATACAAAGATACCGCTTGCAAAAATAAAAATCGGTAAAAGCAAGGGAATTATCGGTAAATGGCTGATTTAATTTGCTTATTGAAATGCAACAAAGAAGAGAAATAAAAAAGGTTGCTCCGAAAAAAAATTATCCTTTTGAGGCTAAAAGAATAAATCGCACGAAACAACCCTCCTAACTAACAACAAAAATTATTTAATATCCTTTGAATCTAAAAACCCATTTTCATTAAGACTAAATAACTGTAACACCTGTTTTTATTTATAGCCAATGTTTATGCCAATTAGTATATGAAGTTTTAATAAAAATTTTAATTAAAGATAAAAACCTGTTTGTTTCATTTTGAAAATTTTCTATTATTATACGAGAATCTTTCAATGTTATTATTAAATAATTAAGTTTTTTCAGTAATTAACATTAATTATATTTAGGACGTGTTTTCGTAATTATAGTTAATTTCATTACTATATTTTAGTTAGTGATATATGAATCGCTTTATTATTCTTTTACATATAGTTGTTTTAACTTTTTCTTATACAAACAATATAAACTCTCAAACACTAAGCAGTGAAAATGAATTTCTTAAACAAAATTTCATTGCAACTGTAAACGGGGGAATTTCATATGGATTTACTGACTATAAAAACAGTTCATTAGGACTGGCAGCAAAAACTTCCTTAGACTATTATCCTTTGATTATTCAAGATGCCAGGTTAGGATTCAAAATCTTTGGCGGTGGATTAAATCTTAAATTTAACGACCCCAGAAGTTCTGTTTCAAGTAATGATGGTCCGAGAGAAATACCCAAAAATATTAGAACAGATATGATATTTTTAGGCGTTGGATTAAACTTCGGATATGCCATAAATGATTATATTATTCCCTCAATTATGATCGGCGGAACTTACCTTAACTTCAGCCCTAAAAGCGAAGATGGAAGTATTCTTGAATTTAATCAATTAAACAGATATGATAAATCTGTGTTTACATTTGCAATAGAAGGTAATATTAACTTTAAAATTTCTGATCGTTTTAGTATTAATGCTTCTCTTAGCTATCATCCAACTTCTATAGATTATCTGGAAGATCTGTCTGCAGCGAATAATTCAGATTCTTATTTAACAGCAATGGTAGGCATATCATACGCAATTACAGGAATTTCTGATTATAAAAAGGATAATATTCAGGAAGTTCCGGATATAGTACCAGAGCAACCAAAAGACATTACTATAATTCCAAAAGAAGAAGAGAAACAACCAGAATTAAGTGGTGAAAAAGATAGCCTCCTTAATGTTGATGAAAATAAACCTCTTGATGAAAAAGAACCGGTCATCGAAAATAAAGAAGTTGAACCGGAAGTTACACAAGAACAAGAAACCTTTTACCAATTCAATCTAAGGGGTGAGGATTTGTTCATCAATAGTTCTTCAAATTTAAAAGAAGGCGCTAAAGTAATTCTGAATGAAATTGCCTTTTATATACAGAACCAACCAAAAAGCAAATGGAGAATTGAAGGGCATATGGATAGTCAGGGCTCTGCTTACACTATTAAAAAATTATCTTATGACAGAGCTAAAGCTGTTTATGAATATCTTGTTTCCCAGGGTGCTTCACAAGACCAAATGGAAGTTTACGGCTTAGGAGATTCATTCCCTGTAGGAAATAATAATACGGCTGAAGGACGCAAGGCTAATAGAAGAATAATGATTATCAGAGAAAATTAGTAATTAGAATTACTGGTTTTGCCTGAATTTTCGTGTGCAATTATCTCTACTTATAGAATTTCTACCTGTATTTTTTACTATTTTTGATTTTCCACGTCATTTTCGACGCTATTTCAAATACTTTTATTAGGAATAATTATTGATTAATAATCTGAAATCTTTAATAAGAAATAGCTTAAGAAATTTTATTATGAAAGATTCGATTATTAAAATAGAGCAAGAGAAATTGACAACTCCACTGGAGTATGATTATAGGTCTTCATTTCTTAACAGGGGAAAAATAAAATCAAGGCTTGGTTTTATTTATTTTGTTGTACTAGTATCTTCAATAGTAATTCTATTCGTAAAATAAACTACCAGAGCAGCAAATCTTATAATTAAATCTTTTTAATTACTTTAGCAGGAACTCCCGCAACTATAGTATTCGGAGGAACATCTTTAGTTACTACCGCTCCAGCACCTACTATTGCATTTTCGCCAATTGTTATCCCACAAAGTATGGTAGATGAAGATCCTATTGAAGCACCTTTTCTGACAAAAGTTTCAACTACTTTCCAATCAGATTCGGTTTGCATCGAACCATCAGAATTAGCTGAGCGTGGATATTTATCATTAATAAATGTTACGTTGTGACCAACAAAAACATCATCACTTATATGAACGCCCTCACAAATAAATGTATGAGATGATATTTTACAATTTTTACCGATTGACGCATTCTTTTGTATTTCTACAAATGTCCCAATCTTTGAATTATCATCAATTGAACAGCCGTATAGATTTACAAAATCAAATATCTTTACGTCTTTTCCAAGTTTAACATTATTAAGATTTTTCTTTTCCAAATAAATTTTCTGAGTTTTATTTATTAACTAAATGTAATATTAAATTCTGGGTTGTCGTCAGTTAGGGTTTCTTTCAGCATCTAAAAATTGCTAGAGAGCGAAGATTCCAAAACTAGTTAGGGATTAAAATATCAATAATTTTAAGTGACTTCAGTTATTAATTAAAAGTGAACGAACTCCTCAATTTCAACTATTCTGCCCATACCTTTTAATGATTTATTACTTGCCTCTAATAATTTAACTATTTCTAATCCATCATATCCGTTTGTGAGCGGCTGTCTGTTTTCTTTTATTGCATCTATACATTCGCGTGCACCAAGTGCAAGAGCTTCTGTCTGATTAACCTTAGGTGAAAACATATCACCTATTCTATACTGAACTAATGCTTCGTGAATTCCTTCGGTTGTCTTTATCTCAATTCCGCTATCATATACTTTTATCTTTTCAAAGTTTTCCATATCATCATAAACAAGCATCTTTTTTGATCCGCCGACAATCATTCTTCTTATCTTAACTGGTGAAAGCCAATTAACGTGAAAATGTGCAAAACAATTATCTTCAAAATATATACTTATATGCGCTATATTTTCTTTACCGTTATAGTTTGCAATTCCATTTGCTGAGATAGCTTTTGCTTTGAGACCGAGAATATACTGCATTATTGAAAGATCATGCGGTGCAAGATCCCAAATAACATTAACATCTCTTTGAAATAAACCCAGATTAATTCTCTCAGAGTCAAAATATAGTATGTTTCCCAATTCCCCTTTATCTACTAATTCTTTCATCTTAATAACTGCACCATTATAGATAAATGTGTGATCAACAAAAATATTTAGATTTTTTGACTCAGCTATTTCTATTAACTCTTCAGCTTCTGCAACATTAGCTGTAAAAGGTTTTTCTACCCAAATATGTTTTCCATTCAACAATGCTTTTTTAGCAATTTGATAGTGAGTTGCAACCGGTGTCGCAATAACTATTAGATCACTGTCTCCGGTCAAAGTTTTCTCACAATCATTTGCAAGGGTTATACTTGGGAATCTCTGTTTCATCAACTTTAATCTGTCTTCTCTCGTATCACAAGCCACGACCTGGTCAACATCAGGCTGTGCGAGAAAATTTCTGAGTAGGTTTGGTCCCCAATATCCTAATCCAACTATGGCTACTTTCATAAAAAATCCTAGTTAAAAAAGTAAAGAAAAAATTATTTAGCACCTTTAGAAAAAAGCATGACTGGTACAGTTTGAAACATCAACTGAATATCTAACCAGGGAGACATGTTGTTAATATAGTATAGGTCTAAAACTATACTCTCCTGGAATGTAACGATACTTCTTCCCCATACCTGCCAAACGCCTGTACAACCAGGAATAACACTAACTCTTCTCTTTTGCCATTCATCGTAATTTTCAAACTCATATGGCAAACAAGGTCTTGGCCCAACAAGGCTCATATCACCCTTTATTACATTGAATAATTGAGGTAATTCATCAAGTGAGGTCTTTCTTATAATCTTTCCAATCCAGGTTACACGGCTTTCATTAATAATTTTAGTATCTGATCCATTTTGATTTGCACTATTCTTCATAAACTCAATCATCATTTTCTTGCGTTCTTCATCTTCACCTTTTAGCTGTTTCATAGATCTGAATTTATAAAAATTAAATTCTTTACCGTCTTTGCCAATTCTTTTTTGCTTAAACAATATTGGCCCGGGTGATGAAAATTTAACCATTGTAGCAATAAATGCCATTACAGGTGAAAGAAATAAAATTGCAAAAGAAGCAATTACAACATCTGAAATCCTTTTTAAGCCTATTGTAAAACTATCGTTATACTGAGGTGAAACATCTATAACCGGTATATCGGAATACTTTTCAATCTTTAGCTTCTGATTGACAACATCAAGCAGATTAGATGTTATTCTAATCGGAACACCAAATGTTTTGCAATAGTCAACAACATCAAAAAATTTTTCATACGACTCATTTTCAATTGCAATTATTAATTCATCAACTTGATAATTATTCAGAACTTCTTGAAGATTTTCAAGGCTGCCTAATACTCTCTTACCCGCAACAACAAAATCACCAACACGTCTTGTATCATCAACAAAACCAAGAATATTTAGACCAAGCGGATTTTCATATATTAATTTTGTTGCTAAAAGTTTTCCGGGTTTGCCATCACCAACTATAATAACATTTCTCTTAAAACTGCTTTGGCTTAATTCAATAAATAACCATTTTAATAATTCTACACGTATTACAAATAATAGCCCAATTGAAATTAAAAAGAATAAAACAAAAAGAAGCCTTGAATCAATTACAGTTCTTGAATCAAGTAAAAAAGATAATAGAACAATTTTTAATGAGCTGTAATATATCGCTTTTAAAATTTGAGTAAAGTGTGAAGTTCTATTTAGAATTATGTCAAGACGATACAATCCATTATATTGAAATATAATTAAAATAATCAATGATATCAGAACCACTAACGAAAGAATCTCTGGAATCGATCCATAAAACTCAAAAAAGTTTAATGATGTATTGTTTCGAAGTGCAAAAATTGAGACTAAAAATGAGAAAATCAGTATGAAAAAGTCTGAAATTCCAAAAAAGTATTTATATTTGTAATTTTTTTTCATATGGTTAATAGAAATAGTTAAGCTTTTCATAACATTCAGGAATTGTGCCATCCGTTAAATCCTTGTTTTCTAACTATTTTCAAAGCTTTATATAAAGAATAATTTCAAAATGAGATTTTGGAGAGTTTTTATAAAATGATTTGAGACAATTTTTAAGCTGAATTGCTGGAATTTTTAATAAAAAAAGCCCGATTTGAATTATCGGGCTAAATTTTATTTGAAACAATCTCACAATAATTAGTTATTAAAGAAATCTTTTATTCTACTAATTACGTAATTGATCTGTTCATCTGTCATCTCAGGAAACATTGGTAAAGATAGTCCTGCTCCTGCATTTCTTTCAGAATTTGGGAAGTCGCCCTTCTTATATCCCAGATATTTAAAGCATTCCTGTAAATGCAACGGAATTGGATAATGCAATCCAACATTAACACCATTTTCAGTTAAATAATTTTTAAGACTGTCGCGCAATTTATTACTTGCTTCCAAGCTTCCGTCATTTAATTGAATTACATAAAGATGATATACGTGTTTAGCGTATGACATTTCTTTAGGAATAATTACTTTTTTCAGACTCTTTAAACCTTCATTATATTTAGCAGCCACAGACCTACGAGCATCAGTCCATTTGTTAAGATACTTCAGTTTTACTCTAAGTACTGCTCCTTGTATTCCTTCCATTCGGTAATTATGTCCTAACGTTTCATGATAATATTTTTGAGACTGTCCATGTTCTCTCAATTTTTTTATCTTATTAAATAATAGTTCATCATTTGTAGTAACAGCACCTCCTTCACCATAAGCGCCCAAATTTTTACCGGGATAATAACTGAATGAAGCTGCATTCGTCAATCCACCGATCAACTTCCCCCTATACTCTGCAAGATGAGCTTGAGCAGCATCTTCTACTAAAAACAGATTATGTTTTTTTGCAATTTCTCTTAATGGATCTAAGTCAGCACTTTGACCATACAAATGAACTGCAACAATAGCTTTGGTTTTAAGAGTTATTTTCTCTTCAACTTTTGAAACATCAATATTATAACTCTCAGGATGACAGTCAACGAAAACGGGAGTTGCACCGCAAAGCGTTGCACCCCAGGCAGTAGCGATAAATGTATTGGCTGGCATTATTACTTCGTCGCCTGGTCCAATACCCAAACCCCATAAAACGAGATGATTAGCATCTGTACCAGAACTTGTACCTAAGCAATATTTAACCTGCTGAGCAGCAGCAAAATCTTTCTCAAAATTTTGAACTGAGGCACCAAGTATATAAGCTGTATTATCTAGTACATTTTGAATGGCTGTATTAACTTCTGCTTTTACTGAATTATAGTTTGCTTTAAGATCCAAAAAAGGGACGTTCATTTTATCTCCATTAGTTAATTTTAAATCATAAAAAGATATTTATTATCATTATTTTAAAAATCCGGTTTTTTACACTAAAGATTTTCCATTTTTTAATTTATTAACTTAGACCTATGTTCACCGCAATGGTTCTTTTATTCCAGATTTAGAATTTTTTATTACTATTTAACTACAACTTTTATGCTAAGTTTTTTTTTACCAAATATCCGTTCGTTATTTAAAAAATATTTTAACTTTTTGTATCAATAGTGGAAGAGTTTCTGAGATTTGATTTTATAATCATTTCAATCATAGAATCTAATGTGTAAGATCTGGTCCAGGATGATTTCAATTCATCCCTGTCTGAAATAAATTTAGGATCGATTACACCCGGATTTAGATCCCGATATTCAGCATTAAGCTTTCGATTACTTAACTCCTCAAATCTTCTAGAGATATCCTCGTTTAAGCATCCATCTCCCACAAGAAGATAATTATCTTTATCACCAATCAAAGTAGTATTAATTATCAAATCTATTGCTTCATCAATGTAAAAAATGTTTGAAATATGCCCTTTATTTACAATAATTTTTTTATTGTTAAAAGCGCTGTTAAATAGCTGAGTTAAGAGTTGAGTTGGCACTTCCCCTAAAGATGAAATGGATCCTAATCTTAAATTAATAACTCGGGTGGATGTTTTATTAAACAAAGCTTTAAAATAATTTTCAGCAGCTACTTTTGCTATCCCATAAGAAGTTAAAGGCTGAGGTACAGATGAATCAAAAACAGGGCTTTCATTTAACTCACTAAATATTTTAATAGTGGAAATGTTAATAAATTTTTGGGGTTGTTTCTCTTTTAACCAGTCCCAAAAGAACTCGTGAATATTCAGATTTGAGTTAATCTCAAATAACAACTGTTCAGTAAATGATTTTGACCGATCAACCTGCCAATGAAAATTTATTATATAATCAAAAGTTTCAAGTTGGTTTAAATCTTCTTTTTTATAAATTTTTATTGGCTTTACAGATGATGTCCATTCCACTCTTTTAGGTAGTTCAGGATAACCTTTTAAGATTATTGGAATTACTGTAGCATTCAGGTCTTCCAGTCGTTGGCAAATCTCTTTGCCTAAACGACCGGTAGAACCTGTTATTAGAAACTTTTTTCCTTGTAAAATCTTTTTACTCCCAGCTTCTTAATACTTCCTGATTAAGCAATTCATCCGGAGTATATGGTAAACTCTTGAACCAGGCGATTGTTTTATGAATACCCTCTTCAATAGAAGTCTGCGGAACATAGCCAGTTAATTGTTGAAATTTAGAGTTATCACCGAATAATCTCATAACATCACCTGGACGCGGTGCTTGTTTTTGAATATATACATTAGGATCAAGTGAAAACTCTTTACAAATTGTCTCAGCAATCTTTTTAATACTTGTTTCTTTTTTCGTAGATATATTAAAATGATTATTAAGGCACTTCTTATTCCTTGCAACGTCAATTATTCCTTTGGCAGCATCTTCAACATAAATAAAATCTCTTGTTTGATCTCCTTCCCCAAAAATAACCAAAGGTTGCTTGTTCATTGCTCGCACAATCATCTTGGGAATTAACTCACCGCGATAACCCTGCCAGTGCGAATTTGGACCGTACATATTAAATGGTCTTACAGTAACCCAAGGCAATCCGTATGTTCTGCCAAAACTAAAAGTATAAACATCTTGTGCAACCTTCGCTGCAGCATAAGGTGTTTCCGGGTTCAAAGGATGTTTCTCATCCATAGGAACATATTGTGCAGTTCCAAATACCTCTGAAGATGAACAATTAACAAATAGTTCAACTTTTTTATCACGGGCAGCTTTTAAGCAATTCAGGGTTCCATTAACAACTACATCGTTAACTTTTTCAGGTTCCTTTATTGATTGTCTTAAATCTAAAACAGCTAAATGAAAGACAACCTGACAATTTTCAAATGCTTTTTCTACATCATGCGAATTTGTTATACTGCCTTTTATTACTTTAAGATTTGGGTTATTGAAAATTCCTTTTAGATGTAATTCTTTTCCATGTGTAAAATCATCTAATATTGTAACTTTGTTCCCTCTTTCTAGCAATTGATGCACTAAATGAGAGCCAAGAAAACCGGCTCCTCCTGTAACTAAAATATTTTTGTTTTGCAAAACTATTTTTCCTTTCGTTTATGATATAAAGAAGTTTATTAATTTTAATTTACATTTTTAGATTTGTAAATATTGTATATAATTTATAACTGAAAGAACACATTTCCAAGATTACTTAATCTTCGGAGCTAATACTTGAAGTCTAAAGAACTAGCTGATTGGGTCTGTTCTGGAACTTGTTCCCAAATAATATATTACATTATGTGTAATAGCAAATTCTTTCTAAAGTTACGAAACCGATTTACATAAAATGAATGCTGTGTTGTCAAGTATATTCTTAATAACCAGACTGATCTTATCTCTTATCTCTTATATCTTTGTACTGTGTTCTAGTTTAATAAAAAGATACTTTCTCTGATCACTAATTTAAACTGAATGCAATATCTTTAGAGAAAAAGCTTTTATCAACTAGAATACTTAACTATAAGATATAATTATTAGCAAGAATTATGCTAATTAAATTTTATTAAATTTCAATGACGGAAAGCAATTCCTTCCTGTAGATTATTAAATCCATTGATACTTTACTTCAGAATTATGAAATTAGGAATTAAGTATAATAAGAATCTTTATATTTATATAAATTGATTATAGTAATAATATGATTCACAAAAAAGATATTTTCTCATTTTGATATGATTGACATTGTATGCGCTATCAAGAAAGAAAAATTACTATATGTTGGTGGCACAAATATTGTTTTATGTCCAAAATGTTATTAAATATCTGTTGTGTGTTAGCCTTGTTAATATAAGTATGAACTTCAAAGCCATTTAATTAAATTATTTTAGTCAGTATTTTTTGATTTATTAATATTTATCGATACAAAATCAATTAGAGAATTAATGAAATATTTATCAACTTTACTAGTTGCAACACTTTTAATATTAAATGGTCTAAATATCTATGCACAGGGTTTAAATCCCAGTGATGGAATTAGAATATCTTTTCTTGACATAAATGATCTTATTACCGGTGATTATTTTATTCAGCCGAATGGATTAATTAGTTTACCATTAATTGGTGCTATAAATACAAATAATAAAGACTTTAAAGAAATTAAATCTGAAATTGAAGCTCGTTATGATTCGTTGTATAAGGATCCGCATTTAAGTGTTAATGCTCTATTTAGGATTAACATCTTAGGAGAGATAAGAAATCCAGGATTTTATTATGTTTCTGATGCTGAGAAATTTACAGCTATATTGGCATTTGCTGGTGGAACAACTGAAACGGCAGATATAAGTAACATAACACTAATTAGGAATTTTCAGGAAATTAAGATTGATGTTCACGAAATTATCAAGGAAGGTAGCACAGCAAAGGAGTTTGGTTTGCAGTCGGGAGATCAGATTTTTGTTCCAAGAGATTGGTGGGTAAACAATTCTTCATGGATTACAATTGTTGCTTCTGCTTTGGCACTTATTGTAACGAGTTATGCAATCTTTTTTCAACACTAATTTGGTTATTTACAGCATCGAAAATTAAAATTTATGAAAAACACAATTCCAAATAACTTCAAAAAAGAAAAATCCCTTCTTGAAATAATAAATATTGTCTATAGAGGACGTATTAAAATAGTAATTTCGGTATTCCTATCTTTAGTTTTAGCGTTTTTGTATATTAAGTTTACTCCGCCAGTATATGAATCCAAGGCATTATTAAAAAAAGAAGCTGCAGAAAATCCCGGGCAAAAGGATGAGTTCAGTGAACTTGTTAAACTTCAAACTTCAGATCAACTTGAAACAGAAATGGAACTGATAAAAACCAATGAAGTTTTAAGTGGAGTAATTAATGAGTTAAAGTTATATGTAGAGCTTAGAAAGGTAGTTGACCCGAACGGAAATTCTTACGAGTTCAACAACATTTTTGTTGATTTTCCTGATTCTGCAAATAACTATACTAAACAAATGTCATTCAGTTTTCCGATTTTTAAAAATTTTCAACTGTTAAATGATTATACGGAGAAAGAATATTATATAAAGAAAATTAATCAAAACCGTTTTGAGCTGTGGGATGCTAAGGGAAAAAATATAATAACTAGCTTTAACGATTTCTCAGTAAGTAAATCAGATTCTATTAAAGAATCTAATGCTTTGGATTTATCGGATTCGACTAAGTCATCGGTGCAAGATGCTGAAGGAGTGACAGTAATTACTGACGCTGCTAAGTTTGAGTTTAGCTGGAGTGATGCGCCTGTAGGGAGTAAAATTTATTTTAACATTAAAAACTACCTGAAATTCTTGACGAGGTTTGGCGACGCAATTAACGTCTCAAGAGTTGGTCATACAGGTGTGTTTGAATTGAATGTCAGATCAGTGTCTCCGCTTGCTTGTAATATTATTGCCAATAGTGTTATTCGTCATTTCAGAGAAGTGAGAATGGAACAGCAAAAGCAAATGGTTCGTTACTCATTTCATTTTGTTGACCAACAATTATCCGAAGTTCAGAAAAAATTATTAGATGCAGAAAATAATCTGAGCAGCTTCAAAGGCTCTCAGCAAATAATGAATATTGATCAAAATACTCAGGAACTTCTAAACTATCAAAGTACTTTGGAAGCTGAAAACTTACAAACCGATCTTCTCCTGTCAGATTATAGGAACAAAGAAGTAGCGTTGAAAAGTGAACTCAAATCAAGTGGATATTTTGATCAAGGCTTCCTTTCACCATCAACTGAATCTCAGAGCAGTTCACCATTTACCACTTTGATGTCACGGCTTTCAGATTTGGAGTTGCAGAGACTGGAGCTTTTGCAGAAACGTACAGAGAAACATCCTGATGTTGTAAAACTTGATGAGCAAATACGTCTTACAAAAGAACAATTATCTAGTTATAACCAGAACACTTTAGCATCATATAGAATTGTAATCGATGCTATGGAGAAAAAACAAGCAAAAATTAAAGATCTTATGTCTGGATTTGAAGCACAAATTAAGAGATTACCAGGACAAGAAAGTCAGCTAGCTAGATTAATCAGAGAAAAAGAAGTGTATGAAAAAATATTTAATGTATTATTGAATAAACGAGAGGAAATGAGAGTAGCCGAGTTATCGAAGTTACAAGATATAATAATAGTTGATTATCCCAGCAGTCCCTTTAAACCTGTTCTACCCAAGAAATTATTTACTTTAATAATAGCTGTATTTTTAGGTGGATTTGTCGGTATTGTTATTATTTTTATTGGAGAATTAAGTAAGACAAGACTAATTAGTTTGGATGACCTTGAAAATGAATTTAATATGCCAATACTAGCTTTGATTCCAATTTTTGATAAATCCATCCGTAATAAAATGAAAAAATCGAATGACAAAAAAGATCAGTTTGTGATGTTGCAAACTGATAACTCAGGAATTAGTGAGTCTTACAGGTTGCTAAATACGAAGTTGTCGCATTTAGATCTAAAAGATAAAACAATTATGGTTACTAGTTGTGAAGAAAATACAGGTAAGACTACCATCGTTGCAAACCTGGCTATTACTTTGGCTTTAAATAATAAAAACGTTTTAATTATCGATTGTGATCTAAGAAAAGGTGAGCTATCTAGAAGGTTCAATGTTTTTCATAACTCATCAGGATTAATTGATTTCCTTGAAAAGGGCAGCTCTCCTGTAATTTATACAAAATTATTAAAGAAAATAAATATTTTACCATCGGGCGGTATAAATGAAAATTCAAGCATATTACTAAGTTCGGATCGGATGAAATCACTTTTTGAAAAAATTGATACATCTGCCTATAACTATGTTATAATAGATACACCTCCCGTGACAAGAGTTGTTGATACGCTTATTTTAGGTCAATATGTAACGAATGCTATACTAGTTGTACGACCTGATATAAGTATGAAGGATTCAGTGATTGGAGGAATACAGGACATGAATCAAGCACAAATTAAGATACTTGGGATTGTCGCTAATGCTACAGAGATCCAGAGCTCTTATCGATATCGCTACAGCTATGGTTATGGTTATGGTTATGGGAATTCCCCCAAAGATAAAAATGGTAAACATGGTGTAAAAAAATTGAGTTCAATAGTACGCAAACATTCTAAAGTAAATTCCTCCTGATTCAATATTCTCTCTTAATCAAATTGACAAAGGACTGATAGATCTACCTTATGCACTCAAAATTTTTGAATTTATAACTTTTTAATAAGTATTTTTGGGTTTCTAATTAAATTAGATTTAATATTGTAAAAGTTGAGAAAAGATTAAGTAGATTTGTTTTCCATTTCATTTTAAGAGAAAAAGTCATCAATTTGAGACATATAATAATGCAGATTTTCAATGAATCTATATAATTCTGTCAGTTTATTTGCAATTCATTTTGGTGTGATATTTAGTATAAATACACAAAATTTTGACTCTGTTCGTTGAAGAAATCTTAAAATAATAGTTATTGTTTCTTCATTATTGAACATTAATTTTTGTAATGAGCATACTTATCATTTATAATTAAAAGGGTTTTATAGAAAAACCAAATAAGATGGTTATCATTTGGGAATAATAGATTATGATTAAAAGTATTTTTAGCAGATTTTTATTAATTTTAGCGTTTTACGCACCATTCGGATATAGATTAAGACCATGGCTACATCGTATACGAGGTGTTAAAATGGGCAAAAATGTATGGATAGCAAAAGCTGTATATCTTGATGAATTACACCCTGAAGATATAGAAATTGGTGATAACTCAATAATTAACTTTAGGACTACTATTTATACACATTCATATTTTGGCCCAAGGCAGAAAAAAAGTTCCGGAAAGGTGATAATAGGTAAAGATGTCTATGTTGGGCCACATTGCCTGATTTTACCAGGAGTGAAAATCGGGGATTGCTCTGTTATAAAAGGTGGTACTGTTTTAACACGAAATGTTCCGTCACATACTTTTTGGGGAATGCCGAATCCCGGACCACTTGCGACAGTTACTGTTCCATTAACACCCGGACACACACAAGAAGAATTTGTAAAGGGACTTCGTCCTATTAAGAAAAAGAAGGTAACCCCCGACGCAACATTAGATTAATTTTATAGATTTTTTATAAACATTATAAAAGGAAGAAAAATATCATGAGCCAAATCAGTGCAGTTAAAGAATTCATTATAGAGAATTTTCTTTTTGGAGAAGAAGATCAACTTAAGCTAGATACAGATTTTTTTGATCAAGGCATCATAGATTCTACTGGTGTGGTTGAATTAGTAAGTTTCTTAGAAGAAACATTTAACATATCTATTGATGATGAGGAATTGATTCCAGAAAATCTCTCCAGCCTAAAAAATATAGATGTATTCCTTCAAAAAAAGCTTAATCATAAGGTGGTTTAAGCATGTGTGGAATTGCAGGTATTGTTAATCTAGGAAATCAGCAACCAATTACTCCTGATGCACTCAGGCGAATGGTTTCAGTTCAGCAATACCGTGGACCAGATGAGTCTGGTGCTTATTTAGATGATCATATTGCTTTAGCTCATGCACGACTAAGTATTATAGCCCTCAAAGATGGCACTCAACCGATACATAATGAAGATAAATCTCTCTGGATAATTTATAATGGAGAAGTTTTTAACTATCCGGAACTTAGACAAGAATTAATTAATCGCGGTCATAAATTTTACACGTCCAGTGATACTGAGGTTATTTTACATTTATACGAAGAAAAAGGAATTAACTTCCTAAATGAGCTGAACGGGCAATTTGCTTTCGCAATCTGGAACTCAAAAAATAGAACCTTGATTCTTGCCCGCGATAGAGTTGGAATTTTACCATTACATTATACAATTCAAAATCAACGGTTATATTTCGCTTCTGAAATAAAGGCTCTTTTTGCCAACAAAGAAATTAAACGGTTAATTGATCCCGAATCTCTCGATCAAATTTTTACATACTGGACGACACTTCCAGGGAAAACAGCTTTTAGCCAAATAAAAGAACTGCCACCTGCTCATTATATGATAATTTCACCATACGAAATTAAAACTGAGAAATACTGGGACCTGAATTTTCCAATAAATTCTGAAACAATAAATAAAAAGAGTGATAATTTAATAAATGAGATATCTGAAACACTAATGGATTCAGTTAAAATCCGTTTGCGAGCAGATGTTCCAGTTGGTACTTATCTCAGCGGCGGTTTAGACTCTTCAGCCTTAACCGAAACTGTTAAAAAGAATTTTAATAATGAACTTAGATCATTCGGAATCAGATTTGAAAATAAGGATTACGACGAAGGCAAATTCCAAAATGAAATGGTTGATTTCTTAAAAGTTAATCACTCAGAAATTACAGCAAGCAATGATGCTATTGGAGCTAACTTAGAGAAAGTTTTATGGCATACTGAAAAACCATTACTTAGAACAGGACCTATTCCGTTATTTATTTTATCTGAACTGGTTAATCAGAGTGGTTATAAAGTTGTACTAACCGGTGAAGGTGCTGATGAAGTCTTTGGTGGGTACGACATATTTAAAGAAGCAAAAATCAGAAACTTTTGGGCGAAAGATCCTGATTCCAAATTAAGACCATTACTGCTCGGAAGATTATATCCGTATATATTTAAAGATGATCGTGTAAAACAAACGCTTATTGCCTTCTTTAAAAACGGGATTGACAATCCTGACGATCCATTCTTCTCACATAACATTCGATGGAAAAACACAAGCAAAATAAAAAACTTCTTCTCTGAACAGATAAAAGATAATACCAAAGATTACGATAGCTATTCAGAGTTATTGAAATTATTGCCAGCTGATTATTCTTATTGGGATACTGTAACCAAATCACAGTTTTTAGAATCGTTGATCTTTCTTAGCAATTACTTGTTATCTTCGCAGGGAGACAGAGTTGCTATGGCACACTCAGTTGAGTTAAGAGTTCCTTATCTGGATCATAGAATTATTGAACTTTTAAATAAAGTAAATTCTGAGATCAAAATAAACGGCTTAAATGAAAAATACTTACTGAAGCAAGTATTTAAAAACAGACTTCCTTCAAATATTATAAGTAGATGGAAAAATCCTTACAGAGCACCTATTCATAAAGCACTGTTAAATAACAATCTTAACCTGATTAAAGATTACTGCTCTGAGGATGCAATAAAAAGAACAGGAATATTTGAATATAGCAAAGTTCAGAAACTTATAAACAAACTTGAGAAATTAGATAAAGCCAGTGAATTTGATGAAATGGCTTTAGTTGGAATCATCTCAACACAAATAATATCTAAGATCTTTATAGATGACTTTAAATCCGATTTGGATGGATCAACCAAATTCGATTTATTCTTCGATTATCGGTCTGTAAATGAAAAGCTAACAAATGTTATTTAATCTGGGAATTAAATAAGTATAAAAATAATTTAATAAAATAGTAAACTGAAATAATTATATAAGGTTAAATTTATGAATTTCACAAAAGACTCAATTAAAATTGATCCAGCTAAAGAATTTGAAAAAATTAGTACAAAATTAAGAGATGATGTCACTAAAAAACTTAAGAAAAGAGGAGCAGTAGTCGGAATTAGTGGGGGAATTGATTCATCAGTCGTATTAGCTATATGTGCAAAAACATTCGGACCAGAGAGAGTGGTGGGCGTTATGCTGCCTGAAAACGATTCTAATCCGGATAGCCTTGAGCTGGCAACAAAGCTGGCTGAAAAGTTTAATGTTAAATATATCGTTGAGAATATGACAGATGCTTTAGCAGGGTTTGGATGTTATAGAAGAAGAGATGAAGCAATTAAAAATGTTTTTCCTGAGTATAATAATAACTATAAAGCTAAAATTACTTTACCAACTAACTTATTAGAAAAGGATTTGTTAAATGTTTTCCAGTTAACGATCATTGCACCTGATGGCAGTACAAAATCAGAAAGATTACCATTGAAAGAATATTTGCAAATCGTTGCTGCTTCAAATTTTAAGCAAAGAAGCAGAATGAGTATGCTTTATTATCACGCCGAATCCAGGAATTATGCTGTAATCGGTACCGGAAATAAAAACGAACATGAACAAGGATTCTTTGTTAAATATGGTGATGGCGGGGCAGATATAAAACCCATTACTCACTTATTTAAAACTCAAGTATTTCAACTTGCTGAATATCTGGAAGTACCTGATGAAATTCGTAAACGGACTCCAACTACTGACACATATAGTGCTGAACAGACACAGGAAGAATTCTTTTACAGAGTCCCTTTTGCAATCCTTGATACGGTATGGTTTGGCTGGGAAAATAATGTCCCTGTAGAAAAAATTGCTGAGGCTTTGCAACTAACAAAAAGCAATGTAGAGGCTATTATAAATGATATCCAGAGAAAAATCAGAACTACAGAATATTTAAGAATGGAACCGTTATAGTTGTTGAACATTACTGTCTAGTGATTAGTGTTCCATACAGGCTTCAAAGTAAAAAGATTAATTTCAACTGTTAAATAAATTACTACACTAATCTTATTAATTGATTTTGTGTTTTAAAATATCACTCATCTATAAATTTTAAAAATTGCCTTGAAGTCAACGGTTTTATCTTAATTTACAGATAATGCAAATATTGAAACGTACATATAACAGTATTCGGGAAAAAGGTTTATCAAGAACCTATCAGAGTGTAATAAGTGTCATAGAGGATTTTTACTTTGAATTGAAATACGGAATATCAACTTCCAAAATTGTCAGGCGGGAAGATTTGGATATCTCTGAAAAAAGTAAACAACACAGCGAAGAATACAAACCGACTCGTATCAGACATTTCAGACTTTTAATTAAATCATTAGATCTCCCGAAAGACAGTGTTTTTGTTGATATGGGCTCAGGCAAGGGAAGAGTGCTTTTGATGGCTTCATTAAACAACTTCAAACGTGTTACCGGTGTTGAAATATCATCTCAACTTTGTGAAATAGCTAGAGAAAACAAGGCTAAATTTGAAAAGGCACTGGGAAAACAATTACCTATTAACATAGTTAATATAGATGTTTTAGAATATAATGTACAGAATGATGAAAATGTGTTTTACTTTTATAATCCATTTGATAACTATATAATGGAAAGGATAATTGAACGAATCAAACAGTCATTAATTGATAATCCAAGAAAAATATGGTTAATTATTAATAACTTTACACCATTTATAGCCCTTATTGAGAATAGATATAAATTACTTAAAAGCAAGGAGTTTATTTACGGTGGAACTGAGTTCGCCGTATATATTATTGATTGAAAAATGATTAGAAAATCTGGTAATATATTTTTTTGAATAAAACTCTGAGAAATTATAATTAAGAATAGAATAGTAAATATCGATTTAACCTCAGATAAACGATGGGATAATTTTGTTATGAATAATCCCAAAGCATCGATTTATCATACTTCAAGCTGGCTAAAATCAATTTCTTCTTCACTTGGATACAAATTCTATCCGATTGGTATCGAAAATTCAGATACAGGTGAATTGACCGGAATTCTTCCGCTGGCACAAGTAAAAAATTTCTTGTCTGGAAGCAAGTTAATATCATTTCCACTGACGACACATTGTGAGCCATTAGTGGAAGAAGAACAATTAAAAAAGATTTATGATAAACTAATCTCAGAATCCGGGAAAAATGATTTTGTAGAAATTCGTTCTTTAGATTATGACTGCAATGTAGAAAGAGCAAGTCTGAACGAGAATTTCGTGATTCATGTTTTGGAATTGGAAGAAACAGAAGATAAAACTTTTCAGAAATTTCATGGAACCAGTGTTCGCGCTTCAATCAGGCGTGCAGAAAAAAATGGACTTTCATTCGAAATAAATAACAACACTACCGGATTAAAAGCTTTCTATTCTCTTTTTTCTAACTTAAGAAAAAGATTAGGACTTCCGATTCTCCCGTATAAATTTTTTAATGACATTTATACAAATCTTATTGAAGATGATATGATATTAATCCCTCTTGTGAAACTTGGAAACCAGGTTATTGCTGCTGGATTTATTCTAAAGTTCAAAGATACTTTTTATTTGGAATATACTGATTCGGATAAGTCGAAATTGAATTTATACCCAAATCATAAATTATTTTGGGAAATAATAAAAATTGCGATTAGAGAGAAGGCAAGGTATGTCGATTTCGGAAGAACAGAAATTAATAATCATTCCTTAATAACTTTTAAAGAAAAATGGAATGCAAAGCAAAAAAGACTGAAATATTGGCGAGTCGGTATCAAACAGGAAACTGAATCCTCTTACAGAAACATTAAATCCGTTTTTATAAAAATCAACAAATATTTACCTCAAAACATATTAAGATTAGAAAGTAAAATTATTCATAAATATAGTGGTTAAAAAAATCTCACTTTTTTAGTGATCGAATGTTGTAGTTCGAATTTGTCAAAATAATTTTTGTTATCAGACAAACATACATTCAAAAGTTTGGAGAAATTATAATTAATAATAGAATAATAAATATCGATTTAACCTCAGATAAACGATGGGATAATTTTGTTATAAATAATCCCAAAGCATCGATTTATCATACTTCAAGCTGGCTAAGCTCAGTTTCATCTTCACTTGGATACAAATTCTATCCGATAGGTATCGAAAATTCAGATACAGGTGAATTGACCGGAATTCTTCCGCTGGCACAAGTAAAAAATTTCTTTTCCGGAAGCAAGTTAATATCATTTCCACTGACGACGCATTGTGAGCCATTAGTTGAAGAAAAGCAATTCAAAAAAATTTATGATAAATTAATCTCAGAATCCGGGGAAAATGATTTTGTAGAAATTCGTTCTTTAGATTATTCCTGCAATATGGAAGAAGCAAGTTTAAACGAGAATTTCGTGACTCACGTTTTGGAATTGGAAGAAACAGAAGAAAAGACTTTCCAAAATTTTCATAGAACCAGTGTTCAGGCACTGATTAAGAAAACAGAAAAAAATAATCTTAAATTTGAAATAGATAACAGCACTGTTGGATTAAAAGCTTTTTATTCCCTTTTTTCTGACTTAAGGAAAAGGTTAGGACTTCCGATTCCTCCTTATAAATTTTTTCACAATATTTATACAAATTTAATTAAAGATGATAGAGTATTAATTCCTATAGTTAAACATGAGGATTTAGTTATAGCTGCCGGATTCGTTCTAAAATTTAATGATACTTTTTATATAGAATATACTGCTTCAGATAGCTCAAGTTTAAGTTTATATCCAAACCAAAAGTTATACTGGGAAATAATTAAGATCGCAATAAGAGGCGGAGCAAGGTTTGTAGATTTTGGAAGATCAGAATTAACTCACAAGTCCCTAATAACGTTTAAAGAAAGATGGAATACCAAGCGAAAACGGTTGAAATATTGGCGTATTGGCAGTCAAGCAGAAGAACCATCCTCCACTAGGAAAGGAAAAGCAACTTTTGTGAAAATCAATAAACATTTGCCTAAAAGTGTTCTTCAATTACAGGGCAAAATATTTTATAAATATAAAGGTTGAAAAAATAATAATTATCATTTTGAGACTTAAATAAACTCTAATTAAATAATCTTACTTAGTATTGGTAAATTATTAGTAAATATGATAGAATATAATGTTTTTCCTCATACTGGAATTTGGCTTATTATTTGTTTTACATTGTTTGCGTGTGAATCTTGAAAAAGTCAGTTAGTTATTTTCAAAACGCTTTCTTTAATTAGATGAAGTTTTTTTTAAACTCTTTATAAGATGTCTTAAACAAATTTTGGTATAATAAAAACTTTTACTAAACACATAATGAGAACATTTTGAACAGAGAATATTTGGATAAAGAACCAGTAAATTTTCTCTTTCAAACATCTGATTCTAAAGAAAGAATTAACAGATTAAGTTTAAATTACAAGTGAATTTAATTGAATATTAGTTTTATAGATCCGACCAAAATAGAAAGATGGGATGAGTTAATACTTAACTTTCCTGACTACACGTTTTTCCATACTTCTGATTGGGCAAAAGTATTACAAGAAACATATAATTTTAAGCCACATTACTTAAAGTTTACAGAATCTGGTCGGATAAAAGCTATCTTGCCATTGATGGAGGTTAATAGTCTTTTTACTGGTAAAAGGGCCGTATCTTTACCCTTTACTGATTTTTGTGAGCCTTTGATTTCAAGCGGTGTTAATTTAAAACGTCTTCGTAACAGAGTTATGAATTACAGCAAACAAAAAAGATTTAATTCTGTTGAATTCAGAGATAGTGAAGTTCATCTGGATAATTCTATCATTATACCAGCTGGCTATCAGCATATTCTGGATTTAACTTTAAGAGAAGAAGATCTTTTCAGGAATTTATCTGATAATACAAGAAGGAATATCAGAAAGGCAATAAGGAATCGTGTTACTTTTGAAATAGATAATTCTCTTTCTGCTTTGGAAGACTTTTATAATATGAATTGTTATACAAGAAGACGACATAATCTGCCCCCTCAGCCATTCAAATTTTTTAAAAACCTTTATGAAATAGTATTAACTAAAAATAAGGGAATTATATGTATATCAAAATATAAAGGGAAAAGTGTTGCCAGTGCAGTATTTCTTTTGATTGGTCAGAAAGCAATCTATAAATATGGAGCTTCACTTTTCGAATATCAAAACATAAGACCTAATAATCTGCTGATGTGGGAAGCAATAAAATATTTAAAGGATCAAGGATATAAAGAACTTAATTTTGGAAGAACAGAACTTGAAAATATTGGTTTGAGAAGATTTAAACTCGGTTGGGGGGCTGAAGAGATGCTATTAAATTATTATAGATTTGAATTTGGGAAAAACGGTAAAATTTCCGCGTCAACAAGCTCCTTAAATCAAGGTAGGCTTCCATTAAACAAATTTCCTATATTTCTGCTCAAGATAATCGGTAATTTGGTATATAAACACGTAGCTTAAGAATAAAAAATATTCTTAATCAGGAATTTATGAGATTTAGCTATTTTCAGAATTGTTATCGAATTAACTTAAGATTTATGTTCGAATGAAATGTCACCTGTTGCAAAAAATGATTCTTATAAAATTAATTGATGAAAAGAATTTTATAAATAATTAATT
Organism: Bacteroidota bacterium; assembly: GCA_022708025.1. Classification (GTDB taxonomy): domain Bacteria; phylum Bacteroidota; class Ignavibacteria; order Ignavibacteriales; family Ignavibacteriaceae; genus IGN3. The sequence goes on from JAKIZM010000009.1 coordinate 54,940, forward strand.
ATTAATGAAACTTCTATCTATTAAAAAAAAGATTAAATAGTTATGATTATCGATCATTTAGGAATAGTTGTAAAATCGATTGAAGAAGGAATAAAATATTGGGAAGAAGTCTTTGGTTATAAACAGATGACCGAAGTTGTTATAAATACAAGACAGAAAGTAAAAGTTGTCTTCTTAAAGAAAGAAAATTCTCTTCTTATAAAGTTAATTGAACCTACTGATGAAACTTCATCAGTTTATAGAGTTTCAAGAAAAGGTGGTGGATTACATCATTTAGGCTTCAGATGCAAAGATATTAATGCAGAAATTACACGTCTTAAAAGTTTAGGATTACGTATCATAACAAATCCTGAGCCGGGAGAAGCTTTTGAAAATAATCAAATAGCTTTTTTATTAGGAAATCAGGCTTTAAATATTGAACTAATTGACACCGATAAAAAAGCCAAGGAAATAATTTATAATGACTAGTATCTGGAGATAACTATGCTCAGATTATATTATGCAATAAAACCATTCTTTCCAAGATGGTTTCAACTTATTCTAAGAAGAATTCATGCGAAAAGAGTGTCAAAAAATTATAAGAATATATGGCCAATATTTCCTGGAAGTGAAGAGAAGCCTAAAAATTGGAAAGGTTGGCCTGAGGGTAAGGAATTTGCTCTCGTGCTTACTCACGATGTAGAATGGAGAGGGGGTCATGACAAGTGTAAATTACTCTTAGAGATTGAGAAAAAACTTGGATTTAAATCTTCATTTTATTTTGTTGCTGAAAGATATAAGGTTGATAAAGAATTACGTGACTATATTGTAGAAGAAGGATTTGAGGTTGGAGTTCATGGGTTAAAACACGATGGGAAATTATTCCGGAGTAGAGAAATATTTTCTGAAAGAGCAATAAAAATTAATCAATACTTAGATGAATGGAATTCCGTTGGATTCCGAGCTCCTGCAGTACATCACAAACTTGATTGGATTGCAGAACTAAATGTTGAATACGATCTATCTACGTTTGACACAGATCCTTTTATGCCTCAACCTGACGGAGTTGGTACAATTTTCCCGTTTCTGGTTGCGCGAGAAGACGGTCAACCTGCTTATGTTGAATTACCTTATACATTAGATCAGGATTTTACAGTCTTTATACTTCTGGAAGAAACAACTCCACGAATCTGGATTGATAAATTAAATTGGATTGCCAAGAATGGTGGAATGGCGCTGGTAATTATACATCCTGATTATGTGAATTTTAATAACAAAAAGACATCAGAAGAATATCCGATTAACTATTATTCTGATTTTCTTAAGTATGTAAAAGATAATTATCAAGGCAGATACTGGAATGCGTTACCAAAAGAGGTCGCAGCACATTATAAGAAAACAACAACAATTAATTGATAATGCAGAATAAAAAAATTTTAATGGTAGTGTACAGCTTCTTTCCTGAGGATGTAAGGCCCAGGAGAGAAGCTGAAGCGTTGATTAATGCCGGTTATACAGTTGACATTATTTGTTTAATACTGCCCGACCAAACTAAATTTGAAAATATCTATGGAGTTAATACTTACAGAATAAATCTTTCTAAAGCACGATCTTCAAGGAGGAATTATATATATCTATATGGTCGCTTTTTTATTCGTTCTTTCTTCTTGTTAAATAGATTATTTCTAAAAAATCGCTATTCGGTAATTCATATTCATAATATGCCGGATTTTCTGGTTTTCCTCGGTGTAATTCCAAAACTTTTTGGTTCAAAAATTATTCTGGATTTACATGATCCTACTCCGGAAATGTCACTTACAAAATTTGCGAACGGAAAAGATAGCCGGTTAACTAAAATTTTGAAATGGCAGGAGAAAGTAAGCATTAAATTTGCACATAAGATTATTACAACTAACAAATCATTTCTTGATAGGTTTATTTCACGCGGATGCCCTCCGGATAAAATAAGTATTGTAATGAATTCCCCGCAGGAATCTATTTTTAACAAATCCAGTAATTATTTAAAAGATAAATCGAATAAGAACAAATTTATAATAATGTATCACGGAATAATTATTACCAGATATGGAGTTGAGGAATTAGTTAATGCTGTAGATTTGTTAAAAACTAAAATTCCCAGACTGGAATTATGGGTTTACGGTGCCGGTGAGGATTTACCAATTTTTCTTGAACTGGTTAAAAAACTCAATTTAGAAAATACTGTAAAGTACTTTGAGCAAGTTCCGATAGAAGAAATTGTGGAAATTATACCGAAATGTGATGTTGGAATAATTCCAAACAGACTTACTCCTTTTACCAAGATAAATTTTCCGACAAGAATATTTGAATACTTGTATATGAAAAAGCCTGTAGTGGTGCCAAGAACTCAGGGTATTAAAGATTATTTTAATGAAGAATCAATTTTTTACTTTGATGCTGGCAATGCTGAGGATTTAGCCAAAACAGTATTCAATATTTATTCAGATCAAGAAAAAGCCGCAGAGGTTATAAATAAAGGTTATAAAATTTATCAAGAACACAGATGGGAGAATCAGAGCAAGCATCTTGTTGAAATTTATAAAGGGTTACTTAATTGATTTCCGAACAGACTGTGAACACAGTAAAATATGTTTTGATAACTGCTGCTAAGAATGAAGAATCATTTATAGAAAATACTATTCAATCAGTTCTCAATCAAACGATCAAACCTGAAAGATGGGTAATTGTAAGTGATGGTTCAACAGATCAGACAAACAACATTGTTGAACAATACAGTAGCAAAAATAAATTTATCGAATTTATTGCACTCCCCCCTACTAAAGAACGTAATTTTGGTTCGAAAGTAAATGCCCTCAATAGGGCACTCAAAAAATTAGAGGGGATGGAATTTGATTTTATTGGTAATCTGGATGCGGATCTTACTCTAGACAATCGATATTATGAGAATGTAATTAACAGATTCCACGCAAATCCAAAACTTGGTGTTGCTGGCGGTATAGTTCTTGATTGTTTTGATAATAAGATAACCCCTCAAAATATAAGTCTTAATACTGTTGCTGGAGGCATTCAGGTCTTTAGAAAACAGTGTTTTGAAAAGATCGGTTATTATTTACCTTTTAAATATGGCGGCGAAGATGCATATATGGAAACTAGTGCTCGGATGATGGGCTGGGAAGTCCAGACTTTAACTGATTTGAAAGTACTTCATCACAGACCAACCGGCACCGGTATGGGAAGTTTATCAAAGGCAAATTTAAGAAACGGGAAAATGTTTTACACCTTAGGTTATTCACCAATTTTTTTTCTTGTGAGATGTCTTTATAGAATATTGGATAAACCAATTTTAATCGGTAGCACACTAAATATAATAGGATATTTGTGGGCTTTTTTTACGAATGAAAAATCCCCAGCCAGTGATGCATTCATTAATTTTGTTAGAAGTGAACAAAGGGAACGCTTAAAATCGCTCTTACCATTTAATAAAAAAAGAACTGTCGTAAAGACTTCTCGAATGATCAAAATATAGGTTTAATAGAAATTAGGAAAAAGTAAAATGTGTGGAATTTGTGGTCAATATTATTTTAAAGAGAAGCATCCAGTTTCACTCCAAAACATAAAAAGAATGAATGATACGATAACTCATCGTGGTCCTGATGACGAGGGTTATTATATTTCAGATTCTATCGGACTTGGATTCAGGCGATTATCCATCATTGACCTATCCGGCGGGCATCAGCCAATGACAGATCACGAAAAATCTGTGTGGGTAATCTTCAACGGAGAAATTTATAATTTTCCAGAGTTAAAAAAAGAACTTGAAAGTTATGGGCATATTTTTAAAACACGATCAGATACGGAAGTTATAGTTTATGGTTATAAACAATGGGGCGCCGATGTTCTTAATCATTTGAATGGAATGTTCGGTTTGGCAATCTGGGATGAAAAAAAGCAACGATTGATCATCGCAAGAGATCGAATGGGTATTAAAATAGTATACTACAAAATTGAAGATGGACTGCTCTATTTTGGATCGGAGATCAGAGCAATCCTAGCCGGTTTAAATAAAAAACCGGATATTAACCCGGCAGCAATTAATTTATTTTTAAGATATCGTTATACACCCGCACCACATACCATTTATAAAGGTATTCAGAAATTAGCTGCAGGTACATGCCTGATCCTTGAAAATGGAAATGTTGAATTAAAGAGATGGTGGAATTATAAACCACAACTTTTCGATCCCGTTCCTAAAGAGGAGCACGTTAAAGAAGAACTTCTTGAATTATATCGCCAGGCAGTAAAAAGTCATTTATTGAGCGATGTACCACTTGGGATACTCTTAAGCGGAGGTGTTGATTCAAGTATGTTATTAGCACTGATGAATGAGTTCGGAAAAAACTGGAAATCATTTACTGTTGGTTATGGAAAATCATTTCATGATGATGAACTGGAAGATGCAAAAGAAACAGCGGATATTTTTAAATCATCTCATTATTCAGTTAAAATAGATCAGGAGCGATTTGAAGAAACACTTTCAAAGATTATCAATTGCGTAGAAGAACCAATCGCATCATCTTCTATTGTACCAATGTATCACGTCTGCCAGAAAGCAAGGCAGGAAGTGAAAGTTGCTTTGATGGGACAAGGACCCGACGAATTGTTTGGTGGATATACACGCCATCTGGGCGTTCAATATGGCAAGTACTGGCGTTCTATTCCCGGGGCAATACGAAAACCGTTCAGCAGAATTTTATCTATGCTTCCAAGAAATGAATCAATAAGAAGAGGTTTGTATTCACTTGAAGTTCCTCAACGGATGATTCGTTATCAACAGGTTTTCTCTGTAATGTCTGAATCGCTTACAGATGGACTGTTCCAGGATAATATCCTGCCCAATAGAACTGGCGATTTAATACTTGCTTCCTGGAAAGATTTAGAACCATTAATCGAAAAGACAGATGAGCTTGGTGGGTTTCAATATCTGGAAATCAGATCATCTCTTCCAGATGAATTACTTATGTACGGCGACAAGTTATCTATGGCTCATAGTCTGGAAGTACGTGTACCGTATCTTGATCAGAAGATTGTTGAATATGCAGAGCGCTTGCCTGCAAATTACAAAATCAGGTTTGGGAACCGCAAATGGATACATAAACAAGTTTGTTCCGATTATTTACCAAAGCAAATTATTAATCGAAAGAAACGTGGTTTCGCAGTAAATGTGGTAGATAAATGGTTTAAAGAATCGCTTTCAAATGAATTTGATAATATGCTGTTAGATAACAATTCTCGTATGTATGAATTTCTTAAACCACAGGGAGTTCAGTCTTTATATAAAGATCATACAGCTGGAAAAGCTGATAACCATAAAATTTTGTTTAGCTTAATTGTACTCGAAAAGTGGATGAGAGATAATAATTTGTAAATTATATTATCCGCAAGATTCAAAGGATTATGTTAAAAAATTATATTCGATAATGTTTAAACAATTTAAAACTCAATATGGGAAAGAATATCAGCAAATCGTTATTATATAAATCCGTTATAGCTTCCATAGACCAAGCCTTCCTGTCAGGGTTAAACTTTTTAATTTCTATAGTTTTAATAAAGATAGTTTCAAAACCAGAGTATGGATATTATTCAATATTTTTCTCAATTATGTTATTTATGGCATCAGTCCAGACAGCCATAATAAACACTCCTCTTGCTGTTTTGCTGATTACTAAAAAGGAAGATGAAAAGAGAAAATACGCCGGCTCATTATTTTTTGGCCAAAATTTATTTCTCTTTCCATTAGCGTTTATCGGAGTAGTTGTTGCAATTGCTTTGTGGTATTTTAATTTATTAGAATTCAGCCTTTCTGCAATTATTGGAGCTATTAGTATAGCTTTTATTGGAATATTATTAAGGGAGTATCTAAGAGCGTATTTTTTTGCTGACGAAGATCCGAAAACAGTTTTAGTAATTGATGTCTTATATGTTATATTGTTTATAATCTTGGGTTATTTAGCGTACATATTATCTCAATTAAATGTCGCCTCTGTATTTTTTCTAATGGGTCTATGTTCCTTGCTGGTAGGAATATTTTTTATCAAACAAAACATATGGAATTTTTCCCGCAGTGATATAAAAGCGAGTTATAGAGAAAATTGGAAATACGGGAAGTGGGCTTTATTTGGAGTAACTGTCACACATATACAAACATACAGCTATCTTTATTTATTGGGAATAATTGTAAGTTCGGTTGCAGTAGCTGATGTTTCGGCGGCGCGTTTATTGCTTATGCCTCTCATTCTAGTTCAGGAAGGATGGAGCAAAGTAATACTGCCACACGGTTCAAAACTCCGGGAAACAAAACGTTTACCTAGGCTCTTTAAAGAACAAATAGCTATAAGTGTAGCATTCGTTATCATTGTATTTTCTCTTGTTTTTATACTCTTTTTTCTTGAACCAATATTGTTAAATATCTTACTTTCAACCAAGTATGCAAACTCTTTTGATTATATTTTTTACTGGGGTGCTATTTTTGCAATTGGATTTATTACACTAAATGCTAGTTTCGGACTACAAGTTCTAAAACATTTTGAACTTATTTCAAAAATTAATTTTGTTACTATGATTATAACAGTACTTTTAGCATATTTTCTTATTCATTCAAATGGTAGTACGGGTGGATTGGTTGCTCTTATAATCGGTCAAACAGTTTCAGCGATTATCCTTTGGTATTATTATACTAAAGAAACTTTTTCAAAAAAACAATCATCTATGGTTTAATAAGTCAAAGAAATTGTCGAATGTCTTTAAATATCAGTCTGTTTTAAAACTTAAAACGTTTAACATTTATTTTTAATTTAATGCTGCAAGATTTATTAAAAAAGTTTCAGGAACCAATCAATAGCACTGACCTACTGATTAAAATAAATTCTTTTATACTTATTTACATTACTTTTTTTACCACTAAAATTCCTTTCGACCCAAGTAATTATGGGGATATCTTTGGAGAAGAGACGACTGATATAAAAAATCAGATAGTTTATCTATTCCTGTTTTTTTCATCTTTGGTTATCTTATCAAAAAGGTTTGATAATGTATTTTCTCTTATAAGATCTGAGAAATATCTGAGTTTATTTGTTCTTGTATGTTTATTAAGTGCTTTATGGTCAGACTATTCTTTTATGTCATTTAAAAGATCTTTTCAATTGTTAGTTATTTTTCTGATAATAGTTGAAGCATTAGTCAATATTGACCATAAAACACTGCTGATGCAGCTTAAAATTATTGTATCTGCATATTTATTCTTTAGTGTATATGCGGGACGCTTCATTCCAGCCGCTATTGATCCAGCCTTCGGAACTTGGCGTGGAATTGAAATCCAAAAAAATCATCTTGGTCAAACAAGTATATATTGTATTTTAACAGCAATTGTCTTTTATAGCTTTGATAAAACAAGACTTTCAAAGTTATATGATTTTATGCTTTTGCTTCTTTCTGTTTACTTAATTTACAAAGCACATAGTTCAACTGGCATTTTGGTGCTATCAATGATTATATTTGTTGGTTTAATATTTCAGATAGAATCTATTTTTTCAAAATTTGGTTTTGGTAGATCATTTTTGTTATTGCTATTCTTATTCATACTTGGATTTGCTTTTATATTTCTAATTTTTGCTTCTGATATTTTCAGCTTAATTCCTGGATATTTTGGTAAAGATATGACTCTTTCAGGCAGAAGTGATATTTGGAAGTTTGCTTGGGATGATATAGAAAAAAAATTTCTACTTGGATACGGTTTTGCGACATATTGGGTAATGGGAACCCCTAGAATTGAAATATTTGCTAGTTATTTTGAAGGCTTTAAAGTAAATCAGGCTCATAACGGCTTTATAGAAATTATACTTCAATTAGGCGTAGTAGGTGCTATATTATTTTTATTTTTAATAATAGCTTATGGATATCGAATGGTTAAAGTAAACAGCAACCTTGCAATTCTGATTTTTGTTGCAATCCTCACTTTAAATTATACTGAATCAGCATTGTTCAAAGTAGGTTTCGGGGTAACAACTTTTTATTTTATGGCAGCGTATCTAGCACTTTCTATCACTTATTTTAGAACGAGGTAATTTAATCAAGAATACAAAAATCAGTTAGCTTATTAATTTAGAAATTTGATATTTATATAATAACTTATTCATTTTAATTCTATATATAATAAAAGGGTATTTAGATAGGGATAATATTGAAACCTGAACGTACAGAAAAAAATCATAATCCAAAGAAAAACATTTGTTCTGTTTGTATTGCTACTTTTAAGAGACCTGCACTGTTAAATGAGCTTATTCAAAGTTTATTTGAACAGAAGAATATTGAGGATATTATATTAGAAATTGTTATTGTTGATAATGATTCTGAAAAATCTGCAAAGGAAATTGTAGAAAAATTTTCTGATACTTCTTCTGTAAAAATTTCGTACTATACTCAACCGATTCAGAATATCAGCTTAACCAGGAATATGGCTCTTGATAAATCAACTGGTCAATATCTTGCTATTCTTGATGATGATGAAACAGCCGATAAATACTGGATAAGAAATTTGATTGATGCAATTGTAAAGTTTGATGCAGATGCTGTATTTGGATATGTTATTCCGGTTTTTGATCCAACTATACCCAACTGGAAAAGACAAAGAGAAATTTACTTTGAACCAATTGGTAACACTGGTGATACTCCATTAAGTTTTCCAACTACAAATTGTATGATAAAATCTGACAAAGTAAATCAGTTTAATTTAAGGTTTAATCCTGAATATGGACTTTCTGGAGGCGAAGATCAAGTATTCTTTAGACTGTTATCAACATATGATGCTAAATTCGTTGTTTGCAGAGAAGCAATTACATACGAAACAATATCAGCAAATAGAAGTAAACTCAAATCTATCTGTAAGCGAGCAACTCATCAAGGAAACGCCTACGGTAGAATTGCTATTGGTTCAGCAGATTATAGCTTACACGAAAATACTTTTATATTCTTATTAAAATCAATTTTGGGTATCGGGCATTATGGATTGCAGTCTTTATTTTTTTTACCTTTTAAGAGTAAATGGATATTTAGTTTAATTCGCCTTTACTTAAACATTGGGAAGCTCTCGTCAGTATTTCAAATAAAATTATTGTTGTATAAAAGCCCTAGTTCTTAAAGACTTTGATTATTAAAATTTTAACTAAAAATTTAAATAGCAATTTTGACAGTTTAGTTTAATGAGGTTTAATGAATAATAAAGATAAAATAAAACTTGGTATAATCGGGTGTGGTGCTATAGCTGAAAGACACCTTGAGGTTTTAAAAAAGAAAGATGTACAATTAATAGTTGCAGTGGATGCTAATGAAGCCACTGCAAAGCAGATAAAAGAAAAATATCGTTTTGAATCTTACACTACTGATTATAGACAAATTTATAATCAAGTCAACGCAGTAATTAACTGTCTCCCAAATTTTCTTCATGCTCCGATTTCAATCGATTTTTTAAAGCATAGTATAAATGTATTATGCGAAAAGCCAATGGCATTAAATGAAAATGAAGCAAAAATGATGATTTCTGCTGCTAAAGAAACCGGTACTATTTTATCTGTTGCTAATGTTAGAAGATTTTACTGGTCTAGCAAAGAGATCAAAAAAATTATTACCGAAAAAAGCTTAGGAGAAGTTCTGGAAATTGATGCTGAAGAAGGTTTTGTTTTCAGTTGGAAATCAAAATCAGGATTCTTTTTTGATAGAAAAAAAGCTGGGGGAGGTGTCTTATTAGATATGGGTTCTCATCTTCTTGATTTAATACTCTGGTTTCTAGAAGATTATCCTGTTACAATATCCTATAAAGACGATAATTATGGTGGATTAGAAGCTGACTCAGAACTTGAAATGTACTTTACCAGAGAACTGAAAGTTTATGTAAAAATTAGCAGACTTAGAAATTTAAGAAATCTTAATCGTATTAAATTAACAAAAGGTGAAATTTTTTTCCGCCCGGATGAATGTAATAAGATATTAGTTGTTAATCATGAGGGAACTCATACTTTTACTGAAGCACCAGTCAAAAAAGCCGAAATCAAGTATTTTGAAGAAATGATGGATGACTTTTTAAATAGTATCTCAGGAACAAAAACACTTTTCATTGATCCCAATGATGTTCTACCCTCTATTAGATTGATTGATTTGTGTTACTCAAAACAGAAAAGTTTTAAACCTTCATGGCTATAAAATAGAATCAATTTACATTATTGAAAAAATATTATCTAATAAATTATCGTTACAAATAATTATAAACTTAGAATTTAAAAAGATATGGATAAAAAAGTAAAAAAAGTTTTAGTAATGGGCGCATCAGGCTTTGTTGGAGGAAGACTGGTCGAAAAATTAATTCTTGAACACGGACATGTCCCTAAATGCCTCATTCGGGATTTTGGTAAATTAACTCGTATAGCAAGATTCCCTGTAGAAATTGTATATGCCGATATTCTTCATCCTAATGATTTTGAAGTATCTATTAAAGACTGCGATGTTTATATCTATAGTGTACATGGTAAGGATAAGAACAAAGCCATTAGTTGGGAAATAGATACCAAGGGCTTAGAGAATATGCTTAAACTAGCAGTAAAAAACCAGATAAAGCAATTTATTTTTTTAAGTACCACAGCAATATATGAAAATGAATCTGATAAAGGAGAATTTGATGAATCTGTTGTACCGGTCTCTTCAAAAAAAGATTATGCTGGTGGCAAGCTTGCTGGAGAAAGAATTTGTTTCGAATATTCTCAAAAATATAATTTACCTATAACAGTACTAAGACCAACAATCATTTATGGTCCATTCGCTCCATCATTTACAATATATCCGGCTGAATTAATAATGTCAGGTGCCCTTAAAGATTATGGTTGTTTTGATGGAATATGTAATCCTGTTTATATTGATGACGTTGTTGATGTTATAATTAAATGCATTCTAAATGAAAAAGCTTTCAATGAGATATTTATTGTATCAAGTGGCGAAACCCTTTCATGGAAGAGATTTTTTGATGCCTTCTCAATAGCAATCACAGGCAAACCTCTTGAAAAAAGTGGCCAAGCTAATTTCAAAATAAAATCTATGCCTCTGTTCTTATTAAAAAAGATCTTGAAGATGATAGTTCAAATTGCACCAGATTTTGCAAAATCTGTTTATGGATATATCAAGTCAAAAGGTTCTGGCAACTGGAGTTGGGTTAAAGGACAGGATGCATCAACAATTAATCTGAACTTTTATAAAAAAGAATTAGTATTCAAAATTGATAAACTAAGAACAAAACTTGAATATGAACCACAATACAATTTTGTTAAAGGTTTTGAAATAACTTCCGAATGGCTGAAACATCAAAGATACTTTAAAAAATCAGGTAAAGAACAACAAATTACTACTGAAGACCCCAGATGGCAATTTTATTGAATCATAACTATTGAATATACGAATAAAAATATTTGCAGAATATTTTACCCGAGAAAATAAAAACTCCGCTTTATTTTCATTAAGTAATATTAATTATCAAAATAATATATTTTAAAAATATTATTAAAATGGGTTTTATCTCATTATTATCATCTTCTTCGTCTCAATATACGCATGTCCTAAGCTTGTTGAGGAATCGATTACTTTGAGTTGATAGAAATAAATTCCGCTCGCTAACTGATGATTATATACTATGGACTGGAATTCAACTTCATAAGTACCTGCTGATTTTTCCTCATTAACTAAAGTCGCAACTTCTTTTCCCAAAATATCATAAACTTTTAGCTGAACAAATTGCTTACTGCCAATTGTATACTGTATTCTGGTAGTAGGATTAAATGGATTTGGATAATTCTGATAAAGTGAATAAACCTTTGGAATACTATCTATGATTTCACTGGATAATATTGTTAGTTTCGTTACCGGATCATTAAACATAATCTCATCTCCCGGTCTCAACTCTTTAACAATTCCGTTTGATGTTTTATCTTGAAGTAAAATCGTTATTCTTTCTACTTTTACGGTAACCGGATAAATTGCACCTTGTATTTCTATTGTTTGGGCTTTTGTATTTAAATCCTCTGCAATTCTTCCGCTTCCATATCTTACATCAAAAATTCCTGCTGGAGGTATTGGTGGCAAATCATACTGACTTAAATCTACCTCACCCTTTATTGCATACAATGTATAACTTATTCCTGTCGCATCTGTCATAATTATTCTCCCCCAACCTTCCGGGAACCATTCCTTAATTTCTTCTCCTTTTATTAATGCATTTGGAATTATAATCTGCCCTTCAGCATCCAATCTTATCCAATATCCATAACCGGGATCCAAGGTAGTCGCTGCCTGATATCCGCGTGAATATTTGTATACTAAACTGTTTATCAACCCAGGCGGACTAGTTATAAGTCTTGCTGTTGCCACTCTCTGCTCATATCCACCAATTAAGTTCCAGCCCGATGTTACTACAATTGGAACGTGAGGGACAATTTTAATTCCGCTTGCCGGCCATTCATCTCCGGTGTTATACGTTCTGTCCCCTGGGTGTTTAATCCAGTAACCAACTCCCGGTGTTGTAATTATGACAGGTTGATATTCGTTTAAATACCTGAATACATATGTACTCTTATCTCTATATGACCACCAATTATCTACTCCCATTCCATCAGGATTTATTCCCGGTACTGATACTAAATTCAAATCGTCGTTTACATTAACTGATAATGAGAATGTAGTATCACCTTCTCTAGAATACTGGTAAGCTCCAATATCCGGTGTATTATCTCTTGGATTGCCATTGATATCTGACCAAGGTAAACCTTTACTTTCTATAAATACTCGCAGATCCTCACCAACATTCCTCGCCGGAGAAGTTGAACTGATCACATAACCATTCCTTCCTCTGACATTATTTACAAACTGTGGATTACTATTTAATCCTGTCCCACCAAACCTGTTTACCCAATCATTCCAGCCCGATGGTGTCCCAACTGGAGATCCACCAACTCCACGCCATCTGTTACCCGCAAATGATACTCCACTATAATCCCGCCAGACTAAATTGTGACCGCTATAATCTGCATCATTATACCAGCTACTGTTATATCCACCCTGCCAGGTCGGTCTGCCTGAGCCACCATAATTCGATGGATTCTGTCCGTTTGTACCCAACTGAACTATGATGTTATTCTTTACCCAAGCAGGCCTTTCGTGATATAAAGGATATGAACCACCATTGGCTGTGACTATGGTATTGTGATAAACAAACGTAGGAGGCTCCACACTGTTAA
>JAKIZM010000069.1 GCA_022708025.1 Bacteroidota bacterium
TCGTGAAGTTTAGTGATTTCGTGTTTTAGTGGCAGAAAAACATTTGCCACCAAAGCACTAAGACACTAAAGGACACAAAAAGAAAAATTAAATAACTTTCGTGAAATTTAGTGATTTCGTGTTTTAGTGGCAGAAAAACATTTGCCACCAAATCACTGAGATATAAAAGAACACTAAAAGAAATATTAAATAAATTTTCGTGAAGTTTGGTGATTTCGTGTTTTAGTGGCAGAAAAACATTTGCCACCAAAGCACTAAGACACTAAAGGACACAAAAAACTAATATTGAGAACTAGGTTGAAAGAATTAAACTTTGAAAAACTTCCTGATGAATATGATATTATCGGCAAAAAGATAGTTGATGCCGCTTATAATGTTCATAGAAATCTTGGACCTGGTCTTTTGGAAAAAGTTTATGAAATTTGTTTCTGCCATGAGCTTGAAAAAAGAAATTTGAAATATTCCAGACAGGTAGATATACCTATTGTTTATGATAACTTGGTTTTTGATGAGGGACTTCGATTAGATGTTCTTGTTGAAGATAAAATCATTTGTGAAATAAAAGCAGTGGAATTAGTTAACCCAGTTTGGGAAGCGCAGATTTTAAGTCATTTAAAACTAACAAACAAACGATTAAGCTATTTAATTAATTTTAATGTTGTTAACATTGGTCAAGGCATAAAAAGATTTATTAAATAACTTTCGTGAAGTTTGGTGATTTCGTGTTTTAGTGGCAGAAAAACATTTGCCACCAAAGCGCCAAGACACTAAAGAATACAAAAGCAGAAAAAGGAGAAATAAAATGAAATTACTCTTAACACTTTTAATATTATTTTCTAATCCATCAGATAAATTAAAAATTAAAGAACCTTGGATGCGAGTAAGTGCAAAAGGACAAACAACGGGCTTATATTTTAAAATCGAAAATAACAGTGACAAAGCTGATACTCTTTATAAGGTTGAATTTGAACCTGCAGGCAAAGTAGAAATTCACGAAACTTACGATGCCGGTAACGATATGATGGGAATGCGTGAGGTTAAGTTTATTGTAATTCCAGCAAAATCAACTTTTGAACTTAAACCCGGCGCTCACCATGTTATGCTGATGAAATTAAAAACAGATATACCTAAAGGCTATGAAGGTGAAGTTACTTTATTTTTCAAACAGGCTGGGAAAATCGTGATTAAAGCTGAAGCCAAAGAAATGATGAAAAAGAAAATGATGAATCACAATTAGATTTTGAAAACCTTCGAGGTTATTATTAAACCTCGAAGGTTAACTTAAATTTATCTTATAAAAAACTCAGCAATAATTTTATTCCAGTTTACATCGGTAAGATCACCTAACTGTCCGATAAACAATCCATCTTCAAGATATTCATCTGATTTCTTTTCAGACTTTAATAATTCCATAAACATTGTTTTAAATTTCTCAATATCATCCTGGAAAAAAGTTACTGCAGATTTTCCGATGGTCATTTCTTTTATTTCATTATCCAGGTTTTCAGCATCAAGAGCACAAACCCAGTTTCGTTCATAAGGAGTAACTTCCAGAGCATCAAGATTATCCTGAAGAAGAGTATTTACCTGAGCTACTTTTCCACTTACCGGGGAGCTGAACGTTACAGTCCTGTTACCTTGTTTAATTGTAAACAACGGTTGACCGGCTTTAATTGTCATACCCAGATTTGGCAATTCCAATGAACTAACTTTCCCGATTAATTTCTGAGCAAAGTCATCAATACCAACTTTAGCAATTCCTTCCTGATTCATACTAACCCAGGTATGATTTTTTGCAATGAAAACACCGCCAGGAATTGAGAACTCACCTTGTATAAAATCATCTGAAGCAGGTAAATGAGTTATATGCACTTTTGGTTTTAATTGCTTCTGGATTTTGTCCTGTCTCTTTATAAGTGATTTCTTAACAAATGCAATTAATTCATCTTCAGTAAATGGTTTCTCAACATAATCCAAAGCACCGTATTTCATTGTTTCAACTGCAGTTTCTATCGAAGCATAACCAGTAATAATTATTACATCAATATCAGGACGAAGATGTTTTACTGATTTACATACTTCAACACCATCCATCATAGGCATTTTAAGATCGGTAAATACAAAATCATAATGATGCTTTTGAATTAATCCAAGTGCTTCCTGACCGTTTTCAACTGTATCTACAGAGTAGCCATCCAAAACAAGTATTTTTCTGAAACTTCCTAATATTACTTCTTCATCATCCACACATAGAATTCTTGCTTTCGGATTATCTACCTGTGCACGTTTAAGTGTTTTTGCTTCACCTGTGAAATCAAGTTTCAGACTTTCCTGAAGAACTTGTTCTCTCTCTTTCTTTTGTTTTTGCTCTGTCATTCTTTTGCTTATCATACGGATCAAAACATCAGCAGTGATAAAAATGACAATAGCTAATATGAAAAGCGCCATAATGTTTCTCCTAAAGAATAAATTTTAATTTCTTTTTCAAATATTATAATCTGTCTGAACTACAAGGTATTAAATATTTAATTTCATAATCTAAATTAGCCGGAATTATTCTGTATAACCAGCCATCAAAGTAAGGATCTTTTTCTATCAATAACGGATTATTGATAACGTTATTATTTACTTCAACAATTCTTCCTGATAAAGGTGCAAGTACTTTGTGGATTCTTTCATCGCTGCTTGTTAAAGTTGCACATGCTGTTCCCTGAATTAATTCATCTTCAGGCTGCAGCATTTCAATATTGGTTACCGATTCAATTGCTTTCATATATATATCACATATACCTACCAAAACACTGCCTTCCCTTTCCTGAACCATCCAGGTTGAATGACCAAGACGAAAATATTTTGCCGGACAAGTAACATAAATCAGTGCTTTATCTCTTTGCTGCGGCGAAAAAGATTTCTCCTCTTTTATTATTTTGATATAATTTTTTGCTCTGAACAAAACACTCAACAGTTCATCTACTGTAAAGGGTTTTGGAATGAAGCTTAAAGCTCCTTTATAAAGTGAATTAACTGCATTTTCAACCGTAGAAAATCCTGTCGTCATTATCACTACAGAATCTTTTTTATACTTATTTATCGTATCAAGTATCTGAAATCCATCACCATCAGGCATCATTATATCTGATATAATAATCGGATAAAAATTCTTAGATATTTTCTCCAATCCTGTTTTTGTATTAATCGCAGAGTCAACCGAATAATCTTCAAGTGCACAGATTTTAAGTACTGCATCAATTATTACTTGTTCATCATCTATAACCAATATATCAGCTGTCTTATCCATAACCATTATCTTTGTTGAGTCAGTGGTAATCTGATTTTAAATGTTGTGCCTTTTCCAACTTCACTATCTACTGTAATTGTTCCGTTATGATTATCAACAATACCCCAGATTACAGCAAGACCGAGTCCGTTGCCCTTTTGTCCTTTTGTTGAGAAGAAGGGATCAAAAATCTTATGTAAATCTTCGTTGCTGATGCCGCATCCGGTATCTGAAACTTTTATTTCAACATATTCCTGCACACCGGCTGATTCTATATAATCCCATTTTTCCCAATCAGTGTTTTCAGAAGAACATACTTCATAAATACCTTCCGGACCTAAATCAAAAACTAAAATTGGAGATCCGCATTTAGGACATAATTTATCTTCCTGCACCAGCGAAACATTACACTCAGGACAAACAAATTTTGCATTTTTATTTATTTTAAAACCAACATCATAATTGTTATAGTGCTTTCCGTAAACCGGATCTATATGAATTATTCCTTCGTTATTATCTGATATAACTTTCACTTTAATTGCCGGCAAACCATCAATTTTAAATTCATTATCAATCAGGCTATGTCTTTTCCTGCAGGTTGCTCTTTTTATTTGTGTTGTTCCGAAAGGCGCCAGAGAAATCAAATGAGTTGTAACTGTAATTGTTCCTCCGGTTTTTTCCATGGCATCAGCAGCATTTACAAACAAGTTAATAAACACTTGCTCCATTTGATTTGAATCAAGTGTTATTTTAGGAATATCAGCTTCTAATTTTTTCTCAACTTTTATTTTCTTGATTGATAATTGATTTTCTACAACAGAGATTGCCTTATCAACAACATCATTTAAATCAGCGGGATTTTTTTTAGGAACAGACTGCCTTGCAAAATCTAAAAGACTTTTTACAATCTCTCTGCTTCTGATTGTTTCTCTTACTATCACTTTCAGGTCTTCCTGAAATTCAGAATTATCTTTAGTTCTTTTAAGTAAGAAACTACTGTAAGTAAGCACGCCTGTTAAAGGATTATTTATCTCGTGTGCAACACCCGCTGCTAATCTGCCTAAAGAAGCCATCTTATCGGATTGAAATAATTGTAAACGTGCCTCAGCTAATTTTTTTGTCATATTATTAAAAGATGAGGCAAGCTTACCAATCTCATCATCACCAATTTCTTTGATTGCATAATTCAAATTACCGGCACTTACCTGTTGTGTTGCACTTAAAAGATCATTAACTGGATTTGAAACCCATTTTTTAACGAATAAACCGATAATAAAACCCACAATTAATACAGCAGCAAACGCAAAGATTACTATTTCAATTTTTGATTTTAAGATCTCTTTATCAACTTCTGCTAACGATATTGATACATCCAGAACACCAAGAACCTTTTGGTCGTCAGGATGTGCATGACATTCAGCTGTCCAGCAGGATTTTTCATTATAAATTGGAGTTATTATTCCAATTATTCTCGCAGAATCCTGATGTGGTTTAAATATTCTTGTTCGTTCTGTAATTGATATTTGCTCGAGTGGTTTATCTTCGGCATGACAGGCATAACAACTCTCGGCATTTTTATCAACCATTTGATTTATACTGCTTTGATCTGATGAATAAATAATTTCACCAATCTTATTCAGTATCCTTACATCCCTTATATGCGGCTGAGAACCAATTGAACTAATAGTTTGTTGTATCCTGTCTCTTTGATTAAGCATCATATCAACTCTTGTGCTGGATACAACTGTTTCACTTAATTGATTTGCATGCCGTTCAACTTCCGCAGTTAAACCGTTGCTTTGAGACTGTACATTAAAAAATGCAAATACACCAATAATTACTAAAGAAGTAAAAGCGACAGCAAAGATTAAACGAAAACCTATTTTCTTAAACATTTATAATTTTTGTTTGAAATATTTTTTTAAAAAGCTGCAGGAATTTTAGTTTATTCCTGCAGACAAAATTTATTTTTTACCAATAACCTTTCCCGGTTTTTGTTTTGGATAACTATAATCATCGTGACAACTGCTGCAAGTTGGCTTTACTGCAAAATTATTATCACTATGACAATCGTCGCAGCTTAATTCAATGTGAATTTCATCCAGTTGTAAGCCTGTTACTGAGTGTTTGAATTTTCCATCAAACCAGGATTTATGACAGCTTAAACATTTATTATCAACTTTCTTATACGGCTGAGCTGAACCATGACATTTTACACAAGACAGGTTAATATGATATTTGTTCAGTGGCCAACCAGTTTTCTTAGCGTGATCAAATGGCTCAAGAACTTTGTTGCTGTGGCATTTGCTGCAATTTTCCGTTTTCTTATGACAACTGATACAATTCTTATGCTGCTCTTCAAAAGTTCTCTTTGTAATTACTTTGATAGGCTGCTTATTATCTTTTCTATTAACATCGTGGCACTTTGTACAGCTTTCCTGCTTATGACAGGTTGTGCACTTCAAACCAAATTTTTTCGTGTGATCATCATGATAAAACGTAACAATTTTTCCTTTGTCAGAATTTGTTTCATATACCAATTTGGTTGGCTCTAAAACTACAGGATGATTTTTACCGGCATATTTCTTCTGAAGATTCGGATCCTGTTTACCGTTTTTTAAATCTTTCTTAAGTGTATGACAAGTATTGCATCCATTATCATGACTCCATTCACGATGACAATCCATACATTGTCTGTGATAAGCAGCCTTAAGATCAGGTACGCTTACATTATCACGTTTTCTTGTAGATGAATGGCAGGTACTGCATTTAAGAATCGGACCAGAAGTATTATGATGATGACAAGTTTCGCAGCCGCCGCTCATCTCAGACATTTGTGCGTGAATCTTGTGAGAAAAATAAACAGGACCATATCTATCACTTAATTGATCTATCGTTATTAACTCAGGTGTTTGTTCAGGTTTTTGATATACAGTTGTTATTTTCTCACGCGGACATTGAATCAAACATGGATCACTCTTTGTCGGAACATCACAAATGTGACAAGTACTGCAATCTACTTTTAATTTAGAATGATCTTTGCCCGGACTTTGCTGGGCTTGGATTGTTATGGTTATAAATAGAACTAATAAAAGACTAATTATTTTCTTCATCATTTTATTCCCCTTATCGTATATTTAGTTTTAGGAGCTGTAGCTTTGCCTGGCAAACTGATAACAGGAAAATTAAGAACAATAAAGCGGTATGCTAATACAAGCATTGCTACAAATCCAAGAGTAACTGAAATTTCCCCGTATGAAGGGAAATATGAACTGCTTGAATATGGTGGTGTATATGCTACAACAAAGTTGTTTATCCTGTTTATCAAAACACCAAATACAACCAAAGAAGATGCTATAAAAATAAACAGTGGTGATTTTAATACCTTTGTGGATAAAAACATTCTCAACGGAATTATTACTCCGAACAGAACCTCAATGGTAAACATAACACTTGCTGTATTAAATTCAGTTAAATAAACAAAAGTCTCACGTATAAACATATCACCAATCTTAAATGCTAAGTAAATTCCAAGTAAAGGTGCAATCATAGATCCCAATCTTGAAAGGATGTGCATTTCTGGTTTTAATCCCAATGATCTTGCAGCAATCAAAGATTCGAATATAACCATCGGGAATCCGACAGAAATTGCTGAGAGTAAAAAGAGTAATGGCAATATTGGTGTCTGCCAAAGAGGATGCATCTTTGGCCCTGCAATGATCATTAAAGTCCCTAAAGAAGATTGATGTAATGTAGAAAGTACAACACCAGCAATAATAAAAACGAACATTGTTTTTGACAGACCGCGATCAAGTGCTCTTAAAAGCTTATCAACAGGTTTGTTTAACTTGGATAAAATCCCGGGAAGATTAACCCTGCCTATGAATCGTTCAGTTACAATTGGCAGGAATTCTATATAAAGAACTGTAAGATAAATCATCACACAAATACCAACTTCAAACAGGGCTGAACTGCCATTCCACATTATCAACGGATGCCAGATAAAATACCATCTTCCTATATCTACAAACACACCAAGTGCAACGAAAGTGTAGCCAAGCATTGCGGTTAAAAGTGCAGATCTTACTATTGCATGATACTCTTCTTTATGGATAATATGCCCAAGAGCTGCTGTGGTAAAACCTCCTGCTGCAAGAGCAACTCCTGCTGCAACATCCACTCCGATCCACAAGCCCCAGGGATACTGATTATTCAAGTTCGTAACTGAACCAATACCAAAGAAAAATCTTCCCATTAAAAAGACTAATCCATTAACGGCAATAATTATTAAACCAACCACACCCGGAGTAAAAAATTTATGTTTTACCGGAACAGGATTATAAGAATCATGACTCATAATTTTTCCTCCTCATCAAGTTCTTTACGACGTTTTGTCATCCACATTATTCCACCTAAAAGTGCATATAATGAAACCGGCGGTACAAAGTAAGCAAATATTCCGTGCTGAATAGATTCTGAAACACCGGGGGCAGGATTATTACCAAGTTTTGGAAAATCAAGTTCTGCAAAATCTTTGCTCGTTAAATACATCCAGGATGTTCCGCCAACTTCATATTCTCCATAAATGTGATCAACATATCTGTCAGGATCTTTTTTAATTCTTTCGCGTGCAATCTTAACTAATTCAGTTCTTGTTCCGTATGTAAGTGCTTCAACAGGACAAATGCTGACGCAAGCAGGCAGCTTTCCTTCTTTCGTCCGGTCATAGCAAAAATCACATTTCATTATTTTTGGATTTAATGCTTTGTCATATTCAAAAGCAGGAATCTGGAACGGACAGGCAGCCATACAATAACGGCAGCCAATGCACATATCAGTATCCCAGGTTACTGCGCCATTTTCGTGTTTGGTAAATGCACCAACAATACAAGCAGATACACAAGCAGGATGATCGCAGTGCATACATTGAACTTTTACATCAACAGGAAGATTTGAACTTTTACCCGGTGAATATTCATTAACAACGGTTAATGCTGTATGATCAGGTCTTCTCATATTATCAAACACTTCGCGGTTTTTATAAGATTCAAGATCCCCTGCCGGTAAATCGTGAGCTTCTTTACAAGCCCATTCACACTGACGGCAGCCAATACAAACAGTCGTATCAACTAAAACACCCATTCGATCTTCAGATAAAATATTTTTTGGACCTGCCTTAGCTGATGAGGTAGAAAGACCGGCTATTCCAGCCCCAACTAAAGCAGATTTTTTAAGGAAATCTCGGCGACTTTTGCCTGACATTTTTTATTCCTTTCAAGAATTATGTAAATGTTTTTCAAGACGAATTAAAATAGTTGCTTTTCTAAATACAATTTTGTGCCATTCTGAAAATAGTTTTTGAAAAAAATAATCATTTGATTTTTGTTAATAACGCAATATTTAGAGGCGGGAAACAAGGCTAAGTAAAATCATTAACTTCTAATACTTATCAATAGTGGCAAACATTTTATACTTTTTTTAAGGATAGAGAAAATATAATAACCGGAAATACTTTATTACCGTTAGTTTTGCGGTAAATAAATTGATGCTAACTAAATAATATTAAATATTTTTAATAGGCACATAGCACCAAAAAAGAAATTTAATACCTCAACGGACTTATGTAGAATACCTCTTCGCTAATCAAAAAAACTGATGAATTTTTCAATAGTGTGTTGTTGAAATAATTAACACTTTTTATGAAAACGATAGCTTAATATTGCAACACCAATTCTATAACTCCTTATATTATAATGAATTACAGAGATGATAAAAAACAAAAACTGCTGGTATGTAAGTTGCCCTCTATAAAGCACAATTTAAAACAAAAGGAGTTCAAAATGCTTACATTCATATTAGTATTAGTAGCAGTTTTCATTGGTGTTGATTTATTAGTCAGATTTGTAATCGACCCACTAGCATCAGGATCATACAAGAAAAATAAGGTTTCAAAGCCTGTTGCAACAAAATTTGATCCTACACTCAGACTTGCAAGTGAAACAATGTACGATGGCGGACAGCCGCACGAAGACGAAAAATCAAAAGAAACCAATAAAGATGAGAATATCACAAAAGATGATAGCTCAACATTAAATCAATAAAAAATCAAAATGAATTATATAAAAAGGAAACACTATGGTCGCAATTTTTGTTCTGGCAGCATTTTTATTTTTCATTTTAGTTGATCTTGTTGTACTAAAATTCCAGGGGAAATATCATCCTGCGTTTGAACCATCATTCTCGCAATTTGATATATCAATGTTTGAAACAAACAAATTTACTATTCCTCAAAATACTTTCTTTTCAAAAGGACATACCTGGCTTAAAGAAGAGAAAAACGGCTTGGTTAATATAGGAATCGATGAATTCGGAATGACTGCATTAGGCACGTTAGCAATACTAAATTGTGCTCTTGCAGGTAAAACAATAAAACGCGGGGATATTTTATTTGAAGGTGCTTATGGAAATAATAAAGTAAAATTTCTATCACCGGTCAATGGTATTGTACAAACGGTTAACCCAAATATTATAAATAAAAATATTTCTGACCCATATAAAACATGGGGAGTTCAGTTACTTTCAAAAGATCTTTCTGAGAATCATGAAAAATTCTATTCAGGAAATGATGCAGTAAACTGGATAAAAAAAGAATTTATTAAACTAAAAAGCTTTTTAGATACACATGCACTTAAACCAAATTTAGCTGGTGAAACTATGTTTGATGGAGGTACATTATCTAACGATATGCTCTATTCATTAGTTGATAAAAGTACAAGTGATTTTGAAAAAGAATTTCTTTCATTATAAATACGGGAAAAACAAATGTTAAAAGAAAAAGGAATACTCTTTGATGTAACGCTATGTATAGGATGTGGTTCCTGTTATGATGCGTGTAAAGAAGCAAATAATCTTCCGAAAACAAGTGAAGATTTTCTAAAAGATCATCTCTCTGATAATACATTCAATGTAATCGAACAATATGACGATTTGTATGCAAGAAAAATGTGTATGCATTGTAATGAACCTGCTTGCGAATCAGTTTGTCTCGTCGGGGCAATAACAAAAACACCTACTGGTGCGGTTGTTTATGATGCTGATAAATGTATAGGCTGCAGATATTGTATGCAGGCTTGTCCTCATAAAATTCCTCGTTACGAATGGGGAACTACAACACCGCGTATCAGAAAATGTAATATGTGTGCTGAACGTGTCAGCAAAGGTCTTATACCTGCCTGTGCAGAAGCTTGCCCAAATGAAGCAACTTTGTACGGAGATATGGATCAACTGATTGCTATTGCTAAAAGAAGACTTCAGGAAAATCCCGATAAATACTATCAGCATATTTACGGACTTGAAGAAGCCGGTGGAGGTCACGTACTCGTTCTTTCACCTGTACCATTTGAACAATTAGGATACATTCCTGAATTACCAAAAGAAGCAATGCCTGAGTTCACCAAAAGAGCAATGGAAAAAATTCCATCTGTTGTTGTTGGCGGCGGTATTTTCTTAGGCGGAATGTATTGGCTGACAAAAAGAAAAAATCAAATTGCTAAAGAAGAGAGAAGTAAACATGAAAATTAAGAATATTAACGTTAGTGAAATTTTGAAACCTACATTTTGGAAGATAACTTCAGTTATAATTGTAATTGTTGGCTTGTTTTCAACTTATTTTAGGTTTACACAGGGATTAGGAGCAACAACTAATTTACAGGATACTGTTCCCTGGGGATTGTGGATAGGATTTGATTTCATCGGTGTCGGATTAGCAGCAGCCGGATTTACAATTGCGGCAACTGTTCACATATTCAATATGCATAAATACGAACCGTTAGTAAGACCTGCAATTCTCACTGCATTTCTAGGCTATTCAATTGTTGTTTGCTTATTGATAGTTGATCTCGGAAGACCGGAACATTTCTATCATCCACTTTATATGTGGAACATACATTCTGTTATGTTCGAAATTACATGGTGTTTAATTTGTTACTCCACAGTTCTTTTAATAGAGTTTGCACCAGTTATACTTGAAAAATTTAATTTAAAAGCACCAATTAAAATCCTTAGAATGATTTCTATTCCTGTAGTTATAGTTGGTGTATTATTTTCAACTCTTCACCAATCATCTTTTGGTTCTTTATATTTGATAGTTCCAGGCAAATTACATCCATTATGGTATTCATCTTTACTGCCTGTTCACTTTTATATTTCCTGTATTGCAGCTGGTTTATCGATGATAATATTTGAATCATATTTAGTTGCAAGAGGTCTTACAAAAGAAGATGGTTTTCAGAATACCGGTTTAAAAATGGATATTTTATCCGGAGCTGCATTTGCTGTTTTAATAGCATTAATAGCAAGTTTATTGTTAAAGATATATGATTTTATTGATGATGGTAAATTATATTTATTGACAGTTCCATCAATGGAAACATATCTTTTCTATCTGGAAATATTACTCGGAACCATTGCACCAATTTATTTGCTGAGTCAGAAAAAATTCAGAGAAGATAAAAAATGGTTATACATAATTTCAATTTGTGTAATATCAGGACTTATACTGAACAGAATAAATGTCAGTATTACAGGTTTGGTTGCATCTTCGGGTGTAAATTATTTCCCGTCATTTGATGAAATCAGTATTACTTTAATGCTCATTGTTCTTGCAATATTTGCTTTCAGGCTGGTAGCCAAAAACTTTGCCGTTTTTGTTACTGAAGAACACGAACATTCAGCTAGTGAAAAAGACATAGCTAAAACAAAGCCAATAACAATAAGTTAAAGACATGAATAATGAAATCGAGTTAAAATCAAACAGATATGAGATGCTTAAATGCATCTGGATGACTTCCGGAGTTATTGATTACAAATTGTGTGATAATAATTTCGATTGTGAAAATTGTCCGTTTGATAAAGTTATCAGAAATCTATCCGATGAAAAGGATACAAAGATGGATGGAATAGTTAATGCTGTAAATACAATCCTGAACAAATTAAACAGCATTAAGTATGAAACCAATATCATATATCTTAAAAATAATCTTATTGCAAAGGAGATATGTGCTAATACATTTTATCTTGGTATAAATCCTGTTTGGGGCAGTTTTCTTGATAATGTAAACTCGGTTACAATTGGCGAATGCAGAAAAAATATTTCTGTAGGACAGCAAATAATTCAAATTAACGGTGATTGGGGAAGTATCAGTATTACTTCCCCGATAAACTTAATTATTTACAATGAGGTCGGTGATCTAACGGATGAGCCGTTAAAATCACAATGGTTTTCTATTATGGGTGCCAATCATTCAGAAGTTCTGGGTGCCAAATTAAATCAGGAACAATGGAATAATATGCATTCCAAAGCAATCAGAGTAATGGAAGATATTAAAACAAAAGTTCCTGTAGTAGGTGAAACAATGATGGATGGAGGAACTCAAATCAGGTTTCTGCATCAGCTTATCGGAAGAAAAAAATACATCGATATTTTGAGTTCATTAAACACATAAAAATATTTTTATAGTTATTCTGATTTGTTCTTATTAAAAAATCCCTCATCTTCTAACACACATCTGCATTAAACATACAATTAATAAACAACAGCTGATTGTAAATATTTAAAGTATTATCTAATTTTGAATAACAAGGTTAGCAGATTATATGAAACCAAAAGTCTTTAACAAACTAAGCGTTCGACTCATCATTTCCCTCTCAACTATTCTGATTATCCTTCTCTCAGTTTATACATATTTTATTTTAAAAAACCTTAATGATTATTTAACCGAATCAAGGTTTCAAACTTCTTATAATCTGAGTGATATAATAAAAAAATCCACACGATATGATATGCTTCTAAACCGACCTGAAGATGTGCATGCAATAATTAATACACTTCGTGCTTTAAGAGGCGTGGAAGAAATCCGTATCTATAACAAACAAGGTATAATTAGTTACTCAACTGATACTACCGAAATTCTGAACAAGGTTGATTTAACTGCAGAAGCTTGTATTGGCTGCCATAACAGCTCTGTTCCGCTTCAAAGCCTGGCAAATCAGGATAAAATGAGAGTATATAGAAATGCAGAAAATAAGCGTATTCTTGGTCTTATAAATCCTATTATGAATGAACCTGATTGCTCAAACGCTGATTGCCATGCTCATCCATCAAATATTAATATTCTAGGTGTTCTAGATGTTGGCGTCTCACTTGATGCACTTGATAAAATAATAGAAGAGAGTAGAACCAAGGTTATTTTTGCATCGATATTTCTTGTTATAGTAATTTCACTTTCAACTGGATTTTTTATAACAATACTGGTTAACAAACCACTTAAAACAATAAAAGATGGTATTGAAGCTGTAGGAAACGGAAATTTAGATTACAGAATCAAAATTCAGGCTAAGAATGAACTCGGACAGGTTGCCCGTAGATTTAATGAAATGTCAAAAAATCTTGCTGAAGCATATAAAGAAATAAAGAACTGGTCGGAAACTCTGAATGATAAAGTAAATGAAAAGACAGAAGAGCTTAAAAATATTTATAATCAGGTAAATCAAATTGAAAAGCTTGCTTCGCTTGGAAAACTTTCTGCCACTGTTGCACACGAATTAAATAATCCGCTTGCAGGAATCTTAACTTACAGCAAATTGATATCAAAAAAACTGCAATCTTCAAACGATAATCCGGAAAATGCTAAGATCATTGAATATCTTGACCTGATCTCTCACGAATCTGCCCGCTGTGGACAAATTGTTAAAGATTTGCTGATCTTCTCCCACTCTGAACGTGATGAGTTTGCAAAAGAAAATCTGTTAAAAATAATTTATCACAGTATTACGGTTATCAATCATCATCTGGAAATTAATGGTATTACTTTAATCAAAGATTATGCAGATACTCCAATAGAGATATACTGCAATGCAAATAAAATCCAGCAGGCATTAATTTCGCTTTTAATAAACTCTATTGAAGCAATGCCTAACGGAGGAAAAATTACAATTAATTTAACAACAGAAAAAAGTAATGTTGTTATCAGGATAATAGATGAAGGTACAGGAATTGCCGATAATGATCTGCCGCATATTTTTGATCCGTTCTATTCAACGAAAACAATATCCTCCGGTACCGGATTAGGTCTTGCAGTTACTTATGGAATTATTACTAATCATAATGGTAAAATTGAAGTTGAAAAAACTTCAGTTGAAGGAACAATATTTAAAATAACATTACCAAAAAATAAACAACAGGATTAGAGAATTTTTATGGGTAAAAGAGAAAAAATACTTATCGTGGATGATGAAAAAATTGTAAGGGAATCTCTTTATCACTGGTTCGAAGAGGATAATTATGAAGTTGATACTGCTGAAGATGGTGAAACAGCTTTACAAAAATATGAAAAAGGAAAATATGATATTCTGCTTGTTGATATGAAAATGCCCGGTATGAGTGGATTAGATTTATTAACCAAAGTAAAAGAGATTGATAAAGATGCCCTGGTAATTCTGATAACTGCTTTCGCTTCGGTACCGACTGCAATTACTGCTTTAAAAAACGGTGCATTCGATTATATAACAAAACCTGTTGATCCTGATGAACTAGCTCATATTGTAAATAAAGCACTTGAACAGAGAGCACTGAAAATTGAAAACATTCAGTTAAAAGAAAATATAGATGAAATAATTAAACCTGATAACCTGATCGGTGAGAGTTATCAGATGCGGAAAGTTTATGAGCTTGTTTATAGTGTTGCAATCACTGATACAACCGTTATCATCAGAGGTGAAAGCGGTACAGGTAAAGAATTAGTTGCAAAAGCTGTGCATATAAACAGCAGCAGAAAATACTTCCCGATTATTACTGTAAACTGCGGTGCTTTATCAGAATCACTGCTTGAAAGCGAATTGTTCGGTCACGAAAAAGGATCTTTTACAGGAGCTCAATTTAAAAGAAAAGGTAAATTTGAGATGGCTGACAGAGGAACAATTTTTCTCGATGAAATCGGCTCCATCTCTCCGAAGATGCAGGTTGAGCTATTAAGAGTAATTGAGAAAAAACAGTTTAACAGAGTCGGCGGCAATGAATTAATAAAAAGTGATTTCAGGGTAATCACTGCTACAAATGAACCATTGGAAGAACTTGTTAAAGCCGGTAAATTCAGAGAAGATCTGTACTACAGATTAAATGTATTTACAATCGTTATACCGCCTTTGCGTGAAAGAAGAGATGATATTCCCTTACTTGTTAATTTCTTTATTAAAAAATTTTCAACTGCTATGAATAAAAAAGTGAAAACTGTTTCTAAAGAAGCATTGGATTTTTTAATGAATTATAATTGGCCCGGGAATGTCAGGGAATTAGAAAATGCAATAGAAAGAGCAATGGTAGTCGGGAAAAGCAATTCAATAATGGTTGAAGATCTTCCCTTCCATCTTTCAAGTAATAATTTTGCATTAAATAATGATGTTAAAAGCCTTGCAGCTATGGAACGCAAGTTTATTCTGAATACTTTAAATGAAAACGAATGGAATATTTCAAAAACTGCCCAGATACTTGAAATAGACAGGGTTACACTTTATAATAAAATAAATAAGTACAACCTCAGTAAAAATGATTATTGATGGATATTTATCTTGCACCCCTAAGATTTTACAACACCTTACTTCTGCAAAATCTTATAACAGAATTATCAAAAAGATTTTCTGCAAAAATCCGTGTTATCGATCTGGATATTAATCTGGATGATTTTTTTTCTATAGATCGAAAACAATATTTTTCAACACAAATAATAGCAGAAGCCATAAAGCTTACAGATAATATTGATGGCAAAGTAATTATGTTAACCGATGTTGATATTTTTGTTCCTGTATTAACCTTTATTTTTGGTGAAGCACAGCTAAACGGAAAGCATGCCCTTTTATCTGTCTGCCGTTTACATGAAGAATTTTATTCAGGCATTTCTAACGATAATCTTTTACTGGAAAGAACAATTAAGGAATTTCTTCACGAATTAGGGCACTGTTACGGACTGCGCCATTGCATTGATTGGGATTGTGTAATGCACTCATCACCCGGTATAGAAGAAGTTGATATTAAAGGAAGTAGTTTCTGCAGAAACTGCATTTCTAAAATTGAAGGATACAAATATTAATTAGTTTTATTATTTCTATAAGAAATTAATCATACTTCATTTAAATATTTAGCGTATGAATTCTGCCGCACTTTGGACACGTAATTGTATCGCTATTAAATTGCGGGGGGATTTTTAGTTTCAAACCACAAGTGCAATTAATGAATTTATACTCATTAAGTTTCATCATCAAATCACCAACTTCTCTTTTCGTATCAAGTAATTCTTCACTTTCTCCGGCACTGCTTTCCGGTTTTCTCAAAGATAAATTTAACTTCTCTGATATACCTGAAAGAGGTATTAGTGGTGAGCGTTTACCTTTTATCTGATTAAACGCAACCTGATAGTCTGAATAATCAATACCCTGACTTATAGATCTTAAAATTCTTATTCTTTCAGTTATAGGAGGATGCGTGCTGGTTAAGTTTGCAATTTGCATCCCTTTTTTCTTTAACGGATTTATTATATACATCGGAGCAGTAACCTTGTTTGCTGTTTTAAGATCAAGATGAGAAACAGATATTTTTTCAAGAGCAGAAGCCAGACCTTCAGGATATCTTGTTAATCTGACAGCAGAAGCATCTGCCAGATATTCTCTTTTTCGTGAAATCGCAAAGTAAAGTAACTGCGCCATAATTGGTCCAAGGATTGCAAAAACAAGTGCAGCAATCATTATAATTAATTGTGCCTGCCCGCCTCCTCTATTCGAAGATTTTGATTTGTAACGCGTTCCCCCGCCATACCAAAAGCTGCGGGCAAATATATCTGCCATTAAAGTGATTGCACCAAGCATCATTCCTGCAAATGTCATCAGTAAAATATCTCTATTAAGTATGTGAGACATTTCATGTGCAACTACCCCCTGAAGCTCATCACGGTTTAATTGACCCAGTAAACCTGCAGTAACTGCAATTGCTGAGTTCTCTGGTTTTATTCCGGTAGCAAATGCATTTGGTGCAGCATCAGATATAATATAAATCTTTGGTTGATTTGGTAAGTTCGCAGCTATTCTCATTTCTTCTACTACATTGAATAATTGCGGATGTATTTCTTTTGTAACTTCTTTTGCACCGCTAATACCCAGAATAATTTTACTACCGGCAAAATAACTTACAGTTGAAAGAATAGCCCAGATAATTATTGCCAAGAATAAACCAACAAAGCCGCCTGAATCAGGGTTATAAAAACTGCCAAAAACATAACCAATCAGAAGTAGCAATAGTCCCATCCCCAAAAAGATGAAAACAGATTTTCTTCTGTTAGCTTGTATAAGTTCCCACATACTAACTAAGAGTTTTGATTAATTAAAACTGACCTTAGGAACTTCTTTCTCAGCTTTGTCTTCTACCTGGAAAAATTCTTCTTCTTTAAAAGAAAACATTCCGGCAATAATATTTGAAGGGAACATCTGAATTTTATTATTATAGAAAAGTACCTGATCATTATAAGCCTGACGTGCAAAAGAAATTTTATTTTCAGTTGAGGTTAGCTCTTCCTGCAAAGCCAGAAAATTCTGATTTGCTTTTAAGTCAGGATAATTTTCAACCTGAACACGCAACTGCCCGAGTGCACCGCTTAATAAACCTTCAGCAGCAGCTTTTTCACCAACTGTATTGGCATCCATTGCCTGACTGCGATACTTTGTAATATTTTCCATAATCTGGCGTTCATGTGTCATATAACCTTTTACGGTTTCAATAAGATTTGGAATAAGATCGTGTCTTCTTTTTAACTGAACATCAATTTGTGACCAGGCATTTTTTACTCTGTTTCGTAATCCAACAAGTGAATTATAAATAGAAACAATGAACATACCTATTAAAAAGATGATAACAATGAAGATAATAAAGTAAAGCATTACTGCCTCCGCTTGATTTTAATTATAAGTTTAACGTTTATTTACTGACTAAAAATATTTTTAAGTAATTCAATAATCTCAGAGTTACTATCAACTTCCGATTCTAATATTGATCTTAGCTCATCTTTATCAAACCAATATCCGTGATTATTTTTACATTTATCCAGGATAATTCCAGTTTGTTTGAATTCAACTTTTTCCATTTTTTTTCTGCAAATGGGGCATCTGATTTTAAGTTCTGAGTTGTTTTCACTTTTCTTAAATAATTTATCAATAACTGTTGAGGTTGAACTGTGATAAAGCAATTCCAGTTCACCAGCATCCAGCCAAATTCCTTTACAGTTGGTGCAATAGTCAATCTCTACTTTGTTAAGTTCAAGAATGACCATTTCGTTTTTACAAAAAGGGCACTGCATAAAAATACTATTATTTTCTTACGTGGAAATTGCAAAGAAATATGATTAGATAAAAATATTATTTCATTACAGCTAAAAACTTTGTTTCCTGACTTGTGACAATTAAAAAAAGAGGCAAAAAAGTTTTGATTATGGCTTAAAAACGTTACTTTTTAAACTGTTAGTCGCACTAAGCTGGTCAATATGAGTAAACTACACATTAGAACTACAA
>JAKIZM010000070.1 GCA_022708025.1 Bacteroidota bacterium
CAAAATGTTATATGAACAATCCCATTTAGCTCAATAAAGACAGTCATAAGGAAGAATTTTTAAGAAATAATTATTTGTCCGTTAAATTATCTTTGTTTTTATGTCCTATATCGGATTTGAGAATATTGGTTTATGCTGTAATAGTGTGTGTTATTACACATTGTTTTATTATAATTGCAATCATTGTGAGATAACTCAATCAGAATAATTCACTTTATATATTTAAATACTTAAGTTTTGAATGTATAACAGGCAAAACTTTTCGGGATTATAAACAGAAAACGCTGAATTTATTTTTTATAATTTATACTAACTAATTAAAACACAAATGAAAGGATTATTATCATGAAGAAACATAATGCAAGTGCCGTTTGGAAAGGCACTATAAAAGAAGGTAGCGGAACTTTAACAACCAAAAGTAAAGTTCTGAACAATCATCAATACTCCTTCAAAACCCGTTTTGGTGATGGTGCAGGAACAAATCCTGATGAACTGCTGGCTGCGTCTCACGCCGGCTGCTTTGCAATGGCTCTTAGCCTTATTCTTGGTCAGAATGGATTTACTGCAGACTCAATTGATGTAAATGCAGAAGTAACAATGGATCCTGATAAACTTGCTCTTACAGGTTCACATTTAACTTTAAAAGCAAAGATTCCAAATATAGATCAGAATAAATTTATGGAAATTGCAAATGCTGCAAAGGACAACTGTCCTATCAGCAAAGCTTTAAGTCTGCCAATTACTTTGGATGCAAGCTTAGTTTAATTAAAATATAAGTTATTTTATTGCCTGGTTGTTTTTGTATAGAAATAATCAGGCATTTATTTTTTAAACCAAGTAGAAGTATTTTGTTTTTGTTTAAGAAAATAAAATTAATTAAGGTTATAACTTTGTTGATTTCATTTATAATATAACTTGTTAAAAAGTAATTTTAATGAACATATTTGATTTAAAAAAACTACTTCTATTATTTGCAATCTGTCTAATCTATACAAGCATTTTATTCGCTCAAAGTGTAAGTACGTTTACTATTCAGAAAATTGATGAAGAAAAGGGGTTGAGTGACAACAATATTCAGTGTATTTACAAAGATCTGAATAATTTTATGTGGGTAGGTACTGCGTTTGGATTGAACTTAATCGATGGATCTGATATCACAATTTTTAAGAATAAGTCAGATGATCCTCATTCTATAAGTAATAACTCAGTTACTGCTATTGCAGAAGATAATAATGGAAAATTGTGGATTGGTACTCAACAGGGACTCAACTCTTTTGATCCCGTAATCAGACAATTTATTCGAATATTCCTATCGCCAGAACCAAATGTTCAGAAAGAACAAGTTACAGATATAGCGATTGATGAAGAAAATAATATTTTAGTTGCTACATCCTCTGGACTATTTTATTATGATCAAAAGAATAGTAAAATATCATACTTAGAAATTCCTGGCAAAGGGAATGAAAAAATTTCTAATAATAACATTACTCATATTGCATTCGATAAAAACGGATTACTGTGGATTAGTTCGTACAATGGTTTGTGGACTTACAATCAAAAATCACATCAGTTTAATCATGAAATAAGCCAAAAGAATGATCCAAAATATTCAAATCTTTTTACTTGTTTTATAATTGATCATTTGGGCAAAATCTGGGTTGGTACCTGGGATAATGGTATAAAAAAATTTGATCCGTTAACAAAAAGGTTGAGCACTTATATGGATTCAAAATTTATCGATCCAATAAATTGTCTTGCCGAAATAAAACAATCAGATAATTCTTATAACATATTGATAAATGGAAATTGTTATACATTTGATGAACAGCAAGAAAGACTGATTGAGCGTGATGAAATGCAATATCAGAAAATTAAAACAGCTAAAACCATTCTTTATGTATCATCTTTTAATCAACTATGGATGGGCACGAAACAAGGTGTTTACTTTTCTAATTTATCAAAAAAATTTGTTAATCATCTAAAATTTCCTAAAGCAATAACCAGTCAAGGTGTCCCGATTTTTGAATATGATAACAAGCTGCTAATAGGAGGTGAGGGAAAATATTTCCTGAGAGCTTATGATAAAAATTTAAATGAGATCGACGAGTATAAAAGTCGTTTTACAAAATTGAATGTGTCTTGTTTATCGATAAAGAACATTGGGAATAATAAAATTGAATGTGGGACTTCGGATGGCGTCGCAGAAATTAATTTTAGAAATCATTCTGCAAAATTTTTTCATATACATAAAAATCCAAATCATTCTTCTACTAATAATTTTATTACAACTTTACTTAAAGACAATAATCAAAACATATGGCTTTTCCCGTGGAGAAACGGAATATGGATCGCTGATTCTTCATTTAAAAGAATTACACAAATAATTAATAATATTATAACTGATTACGATGTACCAAAGCCTTTGGTTATAGCGGATGCTTGTCTTGATAAAAACAACAATATTTGGTTAAGTGATTTGGACGAAGGGATTATTTTTTACGATCGCAAACTCAACAAATTCACTAAACCATTCGCAAAAATTATTGGAGAAAGAATATCCATTCCTCAATTGTTAATTCGTAATAATGAGTGTTTTGCTTTTACTGGTACCACTCTTTTCCAATGGAATGTTGACAGTATTTTTATTCATAAAATTGATCTTTCTTCAAAAATTGAAAAACCAATTACGGCAATTACATTTGACAATGCCGGAAATTTATGGTTAGCTACTCTCAACGGATTGTTTGTTTATAACTTAGTTACAAAACAAATTATTCAGTTTACTATTGCCGATGGTTTACTTTCAAACGAAATGAACGGTACACTTTATTGCATGCGCGATGGAACAATAATTTTTGGCTGCCCTAATTATCTTTCCGCTTTTCAACCAGAAAAAATGCTCTTATCAATTAAAAGTATCCCGCAGATTAAAATTGTTGAAATGATTGTAAACGGAAGCCCATATCGTTATGATGCTTTGCACAAGATGGAGTTTAACTATAATGTGAATAATTTAACCTTTAGATGGGCAGTTACTGATTATAACAATCCTTTAAACAATCATTACTACTACCAACTTAAAGGTATTGATAATCAGTGGCGCTCAACAAATGGGCGAGGAGAAGTATCATTTACCAATCTTGCTCCAGATGACTATACTTTATTACTCAAGGGTGAAAATTCAAACGGTATAAGAGCAGCGGATATTTTGCAAATCAATTTTAAAGTTCTTCCCCCATTCTGGCTAACAATATGGTTTATGGCAATTTTGTTTTGCTGTATTAGTGGGATTTTTTATTTGCTTTATAGATATCGACTTAATCAGCATCTAAAATTAGAAAAATTAAGAAACAGAATTTCTATCGATCTACACGATGATATTGGTTCTACTTTAAGTTCAATTTCAATTTTAAGTGACATCGTATTGCATCGCAAGAAAGAAGGCGATTTTGATTCAAAAAAAATAATTCGTCAGATAAACGAAAGCTCACATTACATAATGGAAAAGATGGATGATATTGTGTGGAGCATCAATCCAAAGAACGATTCGCTTGAAGACCTTTTTGCAAGAATGAAAAATATTGCCTCCAGGTTATTTGAGGCTAAAGAAATTAATTATGAGATAAACATTTCTCCTTATATAAAA
This sequence comes from Bacteroidota bacterium, assembly GCA_022708025.1. GTDB lineage: Bacteria > Bacteroidota > Ignavibacteria > Ignavibacteriales > Ignavibacteriaceae > IGN3. The sequence goes on from JAKIZM010000070.1 coordinate 3,647, forward strand.
AATATCCATCTATCAATGGAACACCGGCAGCATATTTATCTGATAATGAAAGAAGCTATTAACAACCTTATTAAATATTCTGATTGCAGCGATGCAGAGATAAGTGTTTCTTATCAATCTCATATAATGAGAATAATTATAAAAGATAACGGCAAAGGTTATGATGCGCAAAAATCATTTTATGGAAATGGATTAATAAGTATGAAAAAAAGAGCTGAGGCTATAAATGCAAATATTGAAATACTTTCAACACTTAATAAAGGAACTGAACTTATACTTTCAGTAAAAATCAAATAAATATACGATGTTATCAATCAAGTTATATAGTTAAATTTATATCAAATGATTAAGATTGCCATAATAGAAGATAATAATGCATTACGTGATTCGCTTACTTATCTCTTTAACCAAGCTGAAGCAATGCAATGTGTTGCCGCACTTCCAGATCTGATGAATGTGGTAAGCGAATTAAGAAAGGTAAAACCAGATGTCGTTCTTATGGATATCGGTCTGCCTAATACTTCAGGAATTGAGGGAGTAAGAATGGTAAAAGAAAACTTCAGGGGAATAGAAGTATTAATGTTCACAGTTTTTGAGGATGATGAAAAAATTTTTGAAGCTCTTAAAGCAGGAGCGTCAGGTTATTTATTAAAAAAATCTTCTTCTGAAGAAATTGTTGATGCTGTCCGTTCTCTTTATTATGGCGGCTCACCAATGAGCGCAACTATTGCACGAAAGGTTATATTATCTTTTCAAAAAGTTAATACCAATAAAAAAGATGAATATTCACTTACAACCCGCGAAAGCGAAATTCTTCATTCCCTTGTTGATGGGCTGAGTTACAAAGCATTGGCTGATAAATATTTTATTAGTATCAGCACAGTAAGGACGCATATTCGTCACATTTATGAAAAACTACATGTAAATTCCAAAGCTCAGGCAGTTGCTAAAATGCTAAGAAATTAATGTTTAATCTTTAATTGATAAATCATTATTTGAAAATTATAAACTTGAGAAAATTTCTTTCGCAGCTGTTTATTATTTTTTGATTTTATCCGCATAGTTATAAAAATCATATTTTTATACGATTGATCACACCTTAAGATCAAAATATTTTACACTTAAAAAAGGATATGAACTATGAAAGCTAAGAAGTTTTTATGTGATCGTGTTTTTATACTTACTGCATTAATCGTGGTATTAAGCTCATTACAGAATTATGCTCAGTTCGATGATTTGCTTAATCATGTAAAAGATAAAGCTAAAGAGAAAACAGAGGAGAAGATCGATAAAACTATTGATGATGCAACAAGTAAAAAGGGTGATGATAACAATCAGGACAAAAATTCTAAAAGATCAAACAATACTGATAATAATATCAATAGTAATAACAACGATAAAAATGTTACTGTTAATGCTTCTTCAGATACACCTTCCCTCAAATTATACCAGAACTATGATTTCGTTCCCGGCGACACCATACTTTTTGCTGACGATTTTACGGATGACCAGGAAGGTGAATTTCCTTCGCATTGGAGCATTCTTAATGGTCAGGGGATGGTAAATAAATCCGGCGATAAAATGGTTTTCAATCTACTAGAAGGAAATTATGCGAAAGTAAAACCTAGAATGAAAACGGCGAATTATCTGGGAAATGCTTTTACGATCGAGTTTGATCTATTTGCCTGGAACGGTGCTGATTGTGGCTACGGCGCCAATGTTTTTTTTACTGATGCGGAAAACTCGGATAACGACAAAGACATCTTACTTTTGAGATATAAATCCGCCCGTGCCGATTATTTTGCTCGGGAACTGCAAGGTGTTGAGGTTAAGCAATCAGATGATGATTTTTGGAATCACTGGCATCATATTGCTATTGCCTATAAAAAGCCACAGATGAAAGTTTATTTAGATCAGACACGGGTGCTTGTATTGCCTGATATAGGTTTTAATCCGGAGGAGCTGGCGTTTGGAGGCCTTGCCGGCGATGAAAGCTGTCCGATATCTTTTACAAATGTCCGGATAGCTTCAGGCGGCAACATGAATATGATAGGCAAGAAATTTACTGAAGCCAAAATAGTTACCCACGGAATCACTTTTGATATCGACAAATTTGATATCAAACCCGAAAGTATGGGCACACTGAATATGATTGTCGGTGTATTGAAAAGTAATCCTGATTTGAAATTTGAGATAGACGGACACACAGATAATACGGGCAATGCTTCACACAATCTTACTTTATCGAAGCAACGGGCAGATGCTGTAAAAAAACAATTGGTGAGTATGGGTATTGATGATTCACGCCTTACTACCAAAGGTTTTGGCGACACAAAACCGATGAGCACAAACGATACACCTGATGGACGGGCAAATAATAGAAGAGTTGAGTTTATCAGGCTTTGAAGATGTAAATCTTAAATAAATAAAACATTAATAATTTTAAAAAGAATAAATAAAAATGAAACTTACCATTAGCGTTATAATGATGACCATAATAGTACTAGGTTCATCATTTATATTAGCTCAAAGACCTGTTAAAGAAGATTTCATACCCTATTTCAGCCAGATACTACCACCTCCTCAGAATTGTCTTGAAGCTTTCAATAAAATGAAATGTACTGTTGATAACTGTAATGCAGATAATCTGTTTGATGCGCTAATTAAAAAATGTGATGATAAAAATGCTGAAATTACCGCTCCTACAGGTTCAGTTGGGGACATGATGAAAGAACTTCAGGATCCGGAATTTCAGAAGAAGCTGGACAAAATGAGTGATGAAGAAAAAACAGCATGGGCTATGAAGATAAGCCAGCAATATCAACCTCAGTCAACACACTTCGTTCCCGAACCTGAAAATGTGAATGACGCACTAGATGAGTGCTCAAATATTGATGATCGCATTAGTCAAGATTTGGAAAACCTCAATCAGCTTTCAAGTAAGAATGCAGAATTCATAAAAAAATATGATGATATGCATTTGAAGATTGATAATAAGCTGAAGAAAGAACTTGAAAAGGTACCAATGGTAACAAAAGGAGAAGTAAGCTTTCCTAACCCAGAAATTGTAAAAAGTCTTAAGCTTGCAGCAGCAGATGAACATATTGCAGTTGAAAATGAATATTTAAAAGCAGAAGATGAAAACTGGAAAAAGGAACTGCAGGACAGTAGAAATAACTTAACTAAATTTGAAAATCTCCTTGCTAAAACTCATTATGGAGATGATGCAAAAAATGAAATATCTAAACAGACACTTGCTTCACATCAATCAATGATTGTGAGTTCTGTAATCAGTTTGGCAAAAAAAAGCAAATACATTTTTGAAAACGCTGCAAAATACATCGTTAATAAAGAATTGATTGGACAGCAGTAAAATTTCTTCCAGGTAATTACTATTAGAATTTTTCTTATGGCAGATGCAGCAACTTTGCTTTGCCAAATCAAAACGTCTAAGAGATATTGTAATAATGAACGAATGCTGAAAATCGGGCAGCCTTTAATCAACTGGAGAATCTCAAAGTTTTTTTCGCAATGAAATTCTAAAAAATATAAATAACCGCAATACACTGTCCATAGTGAGTTAATAAAATACTCTTAAATATTATTATTGTATATCTGATTTAAGATGAACAATCTCCGGTGGTTTTCCCCAATGTGGAGGCACTTCGTTGGAAGTAAGTAAAGGCATTGAAGATGTTGCACCTCCCAGGTAATCAACAGCATTCAGAAAAACTACTTTTTTAATTTTATAATATCGGATAGCGTAAGAACACATAACACACGGCTCGTGTGAAGTGAATAATATACACTCGGATAAATCTGATGAGTCTAATTTTTTTACAGCAATTCTGATAGCTTCAATTTCAGCGTGACAAGTTACATCGTTTTTTGTTTTAACTGCTTCTTCTGCTTCACTTAATATCTGATCATCTTTAACAATAACGGAACCAACAGGCGGATTTCCTTTCTGAGCTGCAGATTTTCCAAGCTCTTCGCATCGGTTTATATAGTAAATATCATCTTTCATTTTTGATAAGTTTTATTTTCAGAAATTTATAATTAAATAATCTCATATTAACTGATGACAAAATAAATAAGGTTCTGAAATAATCCGTCCTTGGCGGACAGCTTGACATACATATCACAATTTTTAATAGTTAAAAATCATTAAGTTAATTTTAAATTTTTGTAAGAGCCGATCCTTTATGTGCAGCTATATGATCTGTCTTATCACTTTTTATTTCATATTGAGGATCATCTTTGCTGGCGTGATGTGTATAACCTTTGTAATTGAAATCTTTCGTGTGAATTTTGATTATTTTCCCTGAAACCCTTCCTGCTTCTGAGTTCCAGCTTACGTGATCACCAATTTTAAATTTTGTTTTCATAATTATAACTGTCATTTATTAAATAAATTTCCCTCTGAGTAAAAAACACGATCACCAATCACTCTTGCTGGCGATGTATATGGATGTTCTTCTACTTTATTTAAATCCATAATATGTAAAACCTTCCAGCCCTTTGCTTTAAGATAATCTGAAACCATCGAACGATGACACCGCCACCATACTGCTTCTGAACACATATAAGCAGTAGTTTGTTTCGATGCAATAGTTACTAATTGTGCAATCCCTTTTTTAAAACTTTCAGTTTCCATATAATCAGCATAAGCACGAAATGAATCATTACGCCATCGGTTGTTCTTAGAATCCTTTTTAACTTTTCTTCTTCCGCCCAGTTCTTTTAAATGAGTATAATCTATTCCATTTTCTTTTAACGAAGCTTCTAAATTTTCTTTGTTAAAATGCGGGAATTTTTTAGAGCCGGGAAAACTTCTGATATCTACAAGATGTTTAATTTCAAAAGACTGAAGCATCTTTATAAATTCATCAATACTATGAGTGGAATGTCCAATGGTATAAACAATATGTTCTCCGGATGATTTCATTAAGTAATTAACCGCTTAATTATTTTTATAACTATACTAACTCTTAACTGTCATGCTGAATTCATTTCAGCATCTCATTTAAATCAGCATTCATAAACCTCTTAATCAGAAGATTACAAAACAATCCGCTTCTGACAAACGAAATGATATATTAAATATTCTAATTGCTGCATATTCTTAGATTGAATTATTTCTTTAATGCCGAAATATATTTATCAATATATAACTGCTTTTCTTTTGATTTATATTGTTGAATAAAACGCGGATGCTCCAGAACAATGAGCCTTCCGAACAGTTTTTGTTCCTTATTTATTATCTGAATAAAGTCAGCATTCTTTTTTCCTAATATAAAAACCTCCGATGTATCCAATCCAAGACTAATATGTTTCTTCAATGAGATTATCATAAAATCTTTAACGCTTTCAAAAAGATTTTTATCATCATAATAATTTACATTTAACCACTTCCCTTCCTTTGTTTTTCTTACAATTGCCAGGGGGAAAGGTGAATTGATATAAAAGTTTTTATAGAAATTTTTCACTCCGCCAAATGCTTCAATCATTTCGTAAATAAAAACAGAAGAAACTTCGTGGCTATATGCCGAACTCATAGGAATTCCGCAAACTAATTCCAGCCGTTTTGTATCAGTAAATGGAACTCCGGTAATTCCGGCACCGTGTCTGCTGGGATTAATTCCTATTATGAATTTTCTTTTTTTGTTGTCATTATAAAATTTATAATAAAATTTTTGCATTACCTCCATTGTTTCCGGATTATCTACAAAAGGATTCAACACCTGAAAATTCTCAGGAAGTTTTCCTGAATACTTCAAATTACTGTTGAAGGCAATGGCTTTTTCTGCAAATGTTTTTTGCTGTTTCATTGTTTTGAATCGATTAATTACTGCTTATATAAAATTAAATATAATGTAATTTATTTATGCTTTAATAATACTGCATTAATTTTCTGGTGATTAATTTAACACTCAGAGCTTTTCAATAAACTTTCATGACTTAAGTCAGATAACACCTCATTTCTTTTCCAGACTATTTTGTCTGAATTAAAAGATTTAATATGTTTGCCATTCAATATCATAAATAATCCCAATTAATTAATTGTATTAAAGATCTAATTAGTTATGCAGAATTCACTTCTACTGTTATTTCTCATTCTGGCAGGAATAATCATTATTATATTCACCTATGTTTTTCTGTCATCAAAAAGAGATGAACAGAAACAAGATGGTATGCAAAACGCCTTGCAAAAAAGATTTTGGTTTATACTTATTCTGTTTATTGTATTGGCAATTTTTGCATCAATCACAATCCCTAAATCACCATATTTTATTTTTGCAGATGAACAACCCGCAAAGGTAATTCACGTAGCTTCCAGACAGTTTTATTTTATTATGTCAAGCCAGGCTATTGATCCGGAAAATCCGGTAGCTGATGCTTCAATCGAAGTTCCGCTTAATGAATTAGTGGAGTTCAGAGTTACCAGCCTGGATGTAAATCATGGTTTTGCAATTTATAATCCTACTAATGAGTTGATTGCTCAAACTCAGGCAATGCCCGGCTATGTTAACAGACTGCGTTGGAAATTTACTGAGCCAGGAAATTATAATGTATATTGTCTGGAATATTGCGGAATGGCGCATCAGGGGATGAAAACTTCTTTTATTGTAAAATGAGATAGTTATGGAAAACACATTGTTGAAAAAAAACACAGCTCTTTGGATAATTACTATACTCGTGTTATTTGTATTGAGTATTATACTTGGCATTATCATGCGGTTAAATCAGGGTGCGGTAATTCAATTGTCTCCTGTTACTTTTTATACGGATATGACAACGCACGGACTTACTATGATTGGAATCTGGTTTGTTGCCGGAATGGCAGGAATAAATTTTATAATGGAACGATATGTTAAAACAAGCTATTGGGCGAATCTTCTAGCTTATATTTTAACAATCGTTGGAGTAGTAATGTTGTGGGTTTCTACTTTAATCGGCAATTTTCATGCTGGATGGACATTTCTTTATCCATTGCCGTTTAAGATTATGTGGAGTGCCTGGGCAACGCCTTTGTTTTTATTTTCTTTAACTACACTTGGTGTTGGCTGGCTGATTTGGTGTTTAAGTTTAGTTACAGCATTGTTAAAAAAATATTCTATTCCTCAGGTATTCGCCTGGCAGCATTTTAAGAAAAATCCTCAGGTTGAAACTCCGCCATTTGTTTTGATTTCGATGATAAGTCTTGTTGGTATAATTACCTGTTTAATTGCTGCAGTTATTTTGTTGGTCTTACTTTTCTCAGAATATTATTCAAACGGCACTTTTGTTAACGACGCTTTGTTAATGAAAAATCTTACTTACTTTTTCGGACATACATTAGCGAACGAAATGCTGTATTTAGGTTTAGCAATTTTATATGAATTGTTTTCTGAGATTAGCGGGCAGCCAAAATGGAAAACTACCTGGTATGTTGCATTAGCATGGAATTTCACTTTGATTTTTATATTAACCGCATTCTTCCATCACTTGTATATGGATTTTGTTCAGCCTGAAGGTTTTCAGATAATCGGACAGATTGCATCTTACTCAGCCAGCTTGCCTGCTGCCGGAGTAACAGTGTTCAGTGTTATCGTTGCTGTGTATCGTAAAAAGATTAATTGGTCATTATCTAATCTTTTATTTTTTATCGGTGTTGTCGGCTGGGTAATTGGCGGAATAGGCGCTGTTATCGATGCAACTATTTCCAATAATTTTGTTTTGCATAATACACTTTGGGTGCCTGCTCATTTCCATACATACAATGCTTTAGGAAATGTGCTTTTTAGTCTTGCTTTCTTTTATTGGTTTTCGAAATATTACACTCATAGTAAAAGTAAAGATAGATTTTCTACACTAAAGCTTTTGTTTATTGTAATCGGTGGAATTGGATTCTTGTTGGCATTCTATATCGGCGGTGCGGATTCAATACCAAGAAGATATAGCGACTATCCCGAGGCTTTTATAAGCGCAAAAGCACTTGCAGCCTTTGGTGCTGCGTTTGCAACTGTATATCTGATTGGAATCATAATTCTTTTTGTAAATATATCTAACAGATGTTTAAGAATTTTATTTTCTCGTTCCTGATTCTTGTTTTTATTGGTATCAGTATTACTCAAGCACAGGCTCCAAATTGGAGTGAGGAAAAAAATATTTATGAAAAGATATCTGATGTTCAGTTAAAGCTGATAAATGGAGAAAATATTTCTCTGCATCAGCTCGCTGCACAAAGACCTTTAATTGTTGCACTGATTTTTACAAGGTGCACAGGCGTTTGTAGTCCGTTGCTTTTTCAGTTAATGGAAAATCTTCAGCATGTTCCCTCAAATAAAAATAATCCGTATTCTGTTTTAGTAGTAAGCTTCGATCCTCTGGATTCATTAAAAGATATGGAGTTAATGGCACGAAGGATTGAATTACAGAACAACAAGGATTGGCAATTCGCAATAACCGATAATATCGATCAGCTTAATGCATCTATAAGCTTTAATCCTGTATGGAACGATGAAATCAAACAATTTGATCACGATGCTCTTTTAGTTGGAGTAAATTCAGATGGTTATATAACTAAAAAATTAATCGGACTCCGGAACGAAAAAGAAATTGGTTTGCTGATCAGCAGTATAAATAATGTTTTTTCACCAACTTATCGCTTGCCAACTTCAAGTAATCTTTTCTCTTGTTTCAATTATGATCCCACAACAGGAAAAAATACTCCAGGCTTAGGACTTTTATTCATAGCACTGCCTGCAGTTATATCATTTAGTCTTGTATTCGTAATTCGTTATTTTGTTAAGCGGAAAGCAGTCTAAAAAATTTTTCAATAAATCACTCTTCGACTTCGCTCAGAGTGACAGAAATAATTCCTATTTGATTTGCTCTATTAAATACACTCTATCATTTCTTCTAACCAAAGCTGGAACTCTGAAAGTTATTTCATCGCCTCGTTTTGCAGTATGATCTTCGTTATCGTTTACTTTCATTGTTTCTAATTTAAGTTCCAGAACACCTGTTGTTTCTCCCATAATCAAAAGTTCATCATTTGTTTTTATTTGTCCTGATTCAATTAAAATATGTGCTACTTCAATTTCTTTAAAGTAATTAAGAACTTTTCCAACATAAGATTTCCTTGTTGTTGCTTTACTTCCTTCAACTCCGGCATATTCTGCAGAGCTTGGAATATTAAAATAAAATCCTGATGAGAAACCTCTGTTATAAACCTTTTCAAGTTCAGTTAATAATTCCTTTTTCTTTTCAGTAGTTAGTTTCCCTTCAAAGTAAAGATCAATTGCCTGACGGTATGATGATACAACTTTTGCAACATATTCAGGTGCTCTTTTTCTTCCCTCAATTTTAAATGAATCAATCCCAGCTTCAATAAGCTGATCGATGAACTCAATAGTGCATAGGTCCTGCGGCGACATCACATAATCTTCACCGAGAATAAGAGATTTTCTTGCAGCGGAATCATAAACTTCATATTCTCTTCTGCAAGGTTGAACACATTCACCGCGGTTTGCACTTTTACCAAAAAGATGATGACTCATAAAACATCTTCCGCTTACTGCAATACACATTGCACCGTGAACAAATGTTTCTATTTCGAGATCAGTCTTTGCACGAATTTTTTTTATTTCTTCAAGTGAACACTCTCGAGCAAGAACAATTCTAACTGCACCCATTCTTTTATAAACATCAGCAGCGAGCGAGTTTGATATTGAGCTTTGAGTTGATATACAAAACGGCATTTCATGTTTATAACATAAATCAGCAACCGCAAGATCGGAACAGATAATTCTATCTACTCCTTTTTCTTTTGCGGCAATAATTATTTCCTCGAGTTCGTTAAGTTCTTCCTCAAAGACAATTGTGTTTAATGTAAGATAAGTCTTTACATTATTCTCTTTACAGAAAGAAGTAAGCTCTTGCAGATCATCAACAGTAAAGTTTTTTGCTTTCGCTCTCATATTCAGTTTATCCAAACCGAAGTAGATAGCATCTGCACCATTGTTAACTGCAGCACGCAGCATCGTCCAATCCCCGGCGGGAGCCATTAATTCCGTTCGGCGATTGGAGGTTGGAAGTTGGATATCGGCTAACTTATTTAGATTTTTTCTTTTTTGAGTTTTCATCAAGATAATTTATATAAGAACTTAATTTAGGAAGCAAAATATCTATAATTTCAAATATATCGTTGAATTCTTTATCTGTTAATAAATTTCTTCTTTGAGATTTTTTTGTCCAATGAACTGTTTCAAACAATGAGCCTCTTGAAATTTTTGCAAACCTAGATCTGTCCGGAAAGCTTCCACGACCGTAACCTTCAGAAATGTTTGAACCAACACTATCAACTGCTTCAACATATTGTTTACCAACTGTATTTCTTGAAAAAGAATCCCATTTAATAACTATATCCCAAACTAAATCACTAAGCCTTTCCGCTAATTGATATATTTCTAAATCTTCAAATTTTGCCTGCATCATAAAAATAAATCTTGCCTAATGAAATTTTTATTACACTTAACATACAGTCATCAATTTCCTACTTCCAACTTCCAATTACCATTTTCCAACTACCAACTTCCCACCTCCAATTCCTACGCCCTTTCCTCCCAAACTTTTACAACTTCAACAATAGTTTTAACTGCCATTTCCATATCCTGAATAGCAACCCACTCAATTTGTGAATGGAAACTTTGTTCGCCTGCAAAAATATTTGGGGTCGGTAATCCCATAAAAGATAAACGCGAGCCATCCGTGCCGCCACGAATAGGATGCATGATCGGTTTTATTCCAAGTCTGTTCATTGCTTCCATTGCATATTCAGTAACCTGTGGATGTTTATTCAAAACTTCTTTCATATTTCTGTATTGCTCAATAACCTGAAACTCCATTCTTGAACCAGGAAATTCCTTTACTGTTTCTTCTGCAAGTTTCTTCAGTAGGTCCTCATATTCTTTAAGCTTTGGAGCTTCAAAATCACGAATGATAAACTTAAGAGTTGTAAGCTCTTCATTACCATTAAAAGCACCGCAATGAACATAACCTTCTCTGCCTTCTGTAGTTTCTGGTGAAAGAGAATCTTTAGGTAATTTTTCAATAAAACGAGAAGCAATCTTAATAGAATTTATCATTATGTCTTTTGCATAACCGGGATGAATATTCTTTCCAAAGAATTTAATTACAACTGCATCAGCAGAAAATGTTTCTGTTTCAAGTTCACCTCTGCTTGATCCATCAATTGTATAAGCATACTTTGCACCAAGTTTTTTCAGATCGATTTTTTCTGTTCCTCTGCCAACTTCCTCATCAGGAGTAAAACAAACTTTAATATCGCCATGTTTAACTTCAGGATGAGTTAATAAATAATTTATTGCATCCACAATTTCGGCAACACCAGCCTTATTATCAGCACCAAGCAATGTTGTGCCGTCAGTTGTTATTATATCATTGCCAATCATTTCTTTTAAATACGGATTTTCATCTTCTTTAATCACCCAGCCGCCGTGTTCAAGTTTGATATCTCCACCCTGATAATTTTTTCTTATTACAGGTTTAACATCTTTGCCTGATACTGCTGGTGAAGTATCAACATGCGAAATAAAAGCAACTGGATCAACCTTTTTATTTGTGTTTGATGGCAATGTAGCCATTACATAACCCCACTCATCCATATGAGCATCTTTAAGACCAAGCTGTTTTAATTCTTCTGCAAGATCTTTTGAAAGAATTTTTTGTTTTTCTGTGCTAGGAAATGAAGTGGAATCTTCATCGGACTGCGTATCGTATTTTACATATTTTAAAAATCTATCAACGCAAGTAAATTTATAATTAGGGTCGAACATAAAACCTCCGAAATTTTAATTTGAACAAAATATTCTATTTGCGTAGAACAGTAATCTTATTATTGCAAAATTAACCTTAATCCTTTTGAAGGCAAAAACAAATCGTATTGACTGAGCAAAAAATTATATTTGTCCAAAATAAATGAACTCTCTCTAAATCTCTCTCTTAAAAAGAGAGAGATTTTTTAACAATTTTTCGTTAAATGATTATTTCCTGACAAGATAATAGCGTTCACTCATAAAGTTTTAAAAGAAGAATGGAATTAAGTTCAAGAAAGTTGATGAAATATTTAATTATTTTTTCTTCAATAATAATTTTATATCATAAAATTATTTCGGACTACAATGCAAAAAATATATTCTTCTTCTTTTGTAACTTAAGAAAGCAAAAAACATTTATTTGATATGAAAAAAATCATTTTACTTTTTCTCGTATTTGTAATCGTAAATAATTATCCTCAGGATCAAAAATGTTGGATACGAATTAACCAACTTGGTTATTTAACAAAGTCAGTTAAAGTGGCTGTCTTCCTTAGCAAAGAAAATAATATACCAAATGAATTTTATGTTAAAGATGTGCTTACTGAAAAGACTGTTTTCACATCAAAACAAATAAAATCCTACGGTGAGCAATGGTCGTTTAGTTCAACAGCAAGATTAGATTTCTCTGATTTCGAAATGCAAGGCGCATTTTATATAGAATGTAACGGAGCTAAATCACCAACCTTCCGAATTGATGATGATGTCTATAATGGCACAGCAGATTTTCTTCTAAATTATATGCGTCAGCAAAGATGCGGCTACAATCCTTTCTTAAAAGACTCCTGCCACACTCACGATGGATATATAATTTATCATCCAACACTTGATTCTACTTTTATAAATGTTGTCGGCGGCTGGCACGATGCTTCCGACTATCTGCAATATGTTACAACCTCAGCTAATGCTACTTATCAAATGTTATTTGCATATCTAAAGAATCCCGAAGCCTTTGGCGATAAATATGATAAAGACGGAAACAAAGGCGCAAACGGAATTCCTGATATTCTAGACGAAGCAAAATGGGGAATTGACTGGCTGTTGAAGATGAATCCTGAAAAAGATTTTATGTTCAATCAGATAGCTGATGACAGGGATCATCGCGGATTCAGATTGCCAACTGAAGATACGACAAGTTATGGTCTGGGATTGGAAAGACCCGTTTACTTTGCAACAGGTAAGTCGCAAGGTTTATTCAAATATCAAAATAGATCAACTGGATTGGCATCAACTGCTGGAAAATTTTCATCGGTGTTTTCATTAGCATCAGATTTATTAGGTAAGTATTATCCTGAGTTTTCAGAACTGTTGTTAAAAAAATCCAAAGAAGCTTATACAACAGGAAAAAACAATCCGGGTGTTTGTCAAACAGCTCCGTGTGTTTCACCTTATTTTTATGAAGAAGATAACTATGTTGATGATATGGAACTCGCAGCAGCTCAATTATACAAAGTTTCAAAAGATCAAAATTATTTATCGGATGCAGTCAGTTTTGGAATGCAAGAACCTGTAACACCATGGATGGGCGCTGACACTGTAAATCATTATCAATGGTATCCTTTTGTTAATCTTGGACATTATTTACTTGCTGAAAATAAATCTGATCAATCGAATAAAGTATTTACATCGTTTATGAAAAGAGGAATTGATTCCGTTTATCAGCGCGGAAAGAGCAATCTGTTTTTAATTGGTATTCCATTTATATGGTGCTCTAACAATTTAATTTCTGCTATGCTTACTCAATGCAGATTATACAATGAAATGACCGGAGATGAAGAATATCTTGAGATGGAAGCTTCACTGCGCGATTGGCTGTTCGGATGTAATCCGTGGGGCACAAGTATGATTGTCGGATTGCCAATAAACGGAGATTATCCTTCCGATCCTCATTCGGCTTTTACAGCTCTTCATAATTATCCGATTAACGGCGGCCTGGTTGATGGTCCTGTTTACGCAACAATTTATAATAAGCTTATCGGAATTCAGCTTTACAGTCCGGATGAATATGAACAATTTCAAAATGAATATGTTGTTTATCACGATGATTATGGAGATTACTCAACTAACGAACCAACAATGGATGGAACAGCAAGTTTAACTTATTATTTTTCTGCGCTTCAGAATAAAGGCAATAAATCTTATAATAATTTTGTAATCAGTCACGGCGGAATAATTAAAACAGATACGACAAAAAAAGAAGTTCATCTTATTTTCAGTGCACACGAATTTGATGATGGGGCAAAAGTTATAATGAAAACTCTGCGTAATGAAAATATCAAAGCAAGTTTTTTCTTTACAGGAGATTTTATAAGATCACACCAGGAATTGATTAAAAAATTAAAAGCCGATGGTCATTATATCGGACCTCATTCGGATAAACATTTGTTATATGCAGATTGGGATAAGCGTGATTCAACTTTAATTTCTAAAGAAGAATTTCTAAACGATCTGAAAAATAATTATGTTGCTTTGAATAATGTTGGAATAAGTAAAAACGAATGTTCAATTTTCCTCCCACCTTATGAATGGTATAATGATTCAATATCGGTTTGGGCAAATGAAATTGGTGTTAAGATAATAAACTTTACTCCGGGAATAATTTCAAATGCTGATTATACAATTCCATCAATGGGAAAACAATATAAATCAAGCGAAGTAATTTTTAACAGCGTTTTAAACTTTGAAAGTAAGAATGGATTAAACGGAGCGAATATTCTCATTCATTTTGGCACAAGTCCAGAACGAACTGATAAGTTTTATAACAGACTTGATGATCTCATTAAGGAGCTAAAATCCAGAGGCTATAAATTTGATTTGATAAAAATATGATACAGAGTTTAAAATTCTTTTTCAGGCATCCGCGAATCATTTTGTGATAGAATTAATTTTTTATAAGTAAAGATTCTGAAACTATTTTGGGATAACCTTTTCATAGCTGTTATAATTGTTTTTATTAAACTTTTAAATTAAAACCAACCAAAGAAAAACTTACTTTATAGTTTTACAATGAATTAACTATTATTTAAGTTACAGCTACAAAAACTCAAATGTATCTGAGGTTCTAATGAAACCAAAATACTTTTTTTCTCTTATTCTTTCATTTTTAATTTTTAATTGTTCATTGTTAATTGGCACTGTGCGTTACGTAAGCACCACCGGCAGCAGCACACCGCCCTACACAAGCTGGGAAACAGCCGCAGACAGCATACAAAAATGCATTAACATTTGCAGTTTTGGCGACACTGTTTATGTAGCAAATGGAGTTTATAAAGAGCAGGTAGTTATG
>JAKIZM010000109.1 GCA_022708025.1 Bacteroidota bacterium
GTATTGTTGAAAATTTATTTCACCCAATTGGTGAATATTTTTTTCTCTAATTTATCCCTTTTTTTGATATTTAAATAGTCCTTTCTGTATTTCTATTTCGGATTTAAGACTAAAAGAGTTTAAAATTTTTGTTATAAAGACAATAAATAAATAAGTAATTTTGCAGTCGATAATTTAAAGGCAAAATGAAGAACCAAATTCTGTTATTATTTTTTATCCTTACTTCTGCAATCTGCTCTCAACAATTTTCTATTGACAGGATTGAACCTCCGAATTGGTGGACTGGAATGAAACACGATACTGTTCAGATAATGTTTTATGGTAAAGATATTTCCGATGTTGAAATTTATCCGCAGCACGGACCTATTGAAATTGTTAATGTTCATAAAGCTGAAAACCCTAATTATATTTTTATTGATCTTTTTATTCCTGATAACATAAAATCTGATTATAATTTTGAGATAGGATTTAGTAACGGAAAGCAGGATACTGTAATTAAATTTCCAATTTTTTCCAGAGAAAGTTCTGAGAAAAAATTTCAGGGATTCAACCAGGATGATGTAATGTATCTTATAATGGCTGACAGGTTTTGTGATGGTAATCCTGATAATAATAAGATAGGAGATAGCTTAGATCAATTTACTTCAAACGATCTGGATGGAAGAAAAGGCGGTGATATTGAAGGTATAATTTCCAAATTAGATTATTTAAAAAAACTTGGTGTTACTGCGATCTGGATAACTCCGATGCTTGAAAATAATATGTGGATGAGTTATCACGGTTATGCCACAACTGATCTTTACAAAATTGATCCGCGATTCGGCAGCAATGAACTATACAGAAAACTTGTTAGTGAAGCACACAATAATGGTTTGAAAATTATTATGGATCACGTTTCAAATCATATTGGTATAAATCATTGGTGGATGAAAGATTTGCCATTTGCAGATTGGATTAATGGAACGGTTGAAAATCATCTTCCTGCAAATCATAATAAAATGACTTTTCCTGATCTGCATAGTCCGGATGAAGCAGTTAAGCAAACCTGGGATGGTTGGTTTGAAAACTATATGCCGGATTTGAATCAGGCAAATCCTTTCTTAAAAAAATATCTCATACAAAACACAATATGGTGGATAGAGTATTCGGGCATTGATGGAATTCGTGAAGATACATATCCATATTGCAATCAATTTGCGATGAGTGATTGGACTAAAGAAATCTTAGATGAATATCCAACCTTTAACATTGTTGGAGAAATCTGGACAGGTGAGCCGGCATTTTTAGCAGCCTATCAGCAAAAAAATAAATTTGGCATTAAGCCTGATTCACATTTACCGTGCATTACCGATTTTGCTTTGTCTGATGCTTTACGGGATTATCTGAGCGGGAAAAAAAATCTTGAAGGAGTTTTTAATACTCTTGCAAAAGATTATCTGTATTATGATCCAAACAATCTGCTAACATTTATTGATAATCACGATATCAGCAGAGGTTTATTTGTAGCAAATAACGATGTTGATAAATATAAAATTGTATTAACAATATTATTAACAACGCGGGGCATACCAAAAATATTATATGGATCAGAAATCGGAATGATCGGAGATAACAGACATGGAACAATTCGTTCAACTTTTCCGGGCGGATTTGAAAATAATAAACAAGATGCTTTCACAAAATGCGGTAGGAATGATTATCAAAACGATATTTTTGATTTCACTAAAAACTTAATTGAATTAAGAAAGAGATATAAATCATTATCAGAGGGCAAACTCATTCACTTTTATCCATTCAATAATACTTATGTTTATTTCAGAGTTACAGAGAATGAAAAAACTATGGTTGTTGTAAATACTAATGATATTGATACAGAAGTGAATTTACAAAATTACAGAGAGACTATAGGTTTAGCTGAAAAGATTAAAAACTTAAAATCAAATGAAGAATTTGAGATTGCCAATAAAAAGAAAATACATATTAAAAGAAAAACAGCAGAAATATTTTTGCTTGAAAATGAAAAATAATCCAAGGTAAAAAATTATGTTAGAAATTCAGAAAAAACTTACCAATACTTTTTTTGCGATACTTGCACTGCCTGCAACTGCGGTTGGATTTGCACTATCAACTCAGATTGCTGCTTTAAGCTGGATATTAAATAAAAAATTCGGTTTAAATATTCACGAAGTTGCATTCGTTTGGCTTGCAGGTCCGCTGGCGGGAATTTTTGGACAGGTTATAGTTGGGATGATAAGTGATAATGTTTGGTTTATGAAAGGAAGACGCAGACCCTTCATTATTATCGGAGGAATTATTGGTGCATTAATGTTTTTAGCATTACCGCAAATCGGTGTTATCTCTGAAGCAACCGGAATTACTAATATAATTTTAATTGCTTCAGTAATTGCATTGATGTTGGATTTATCTATTAACGTTACATTCAATCCGGCAAGATCTATCATTGCTGATTTAACACCTGAAGGGAAGAAGAGAACAGCAGGCTATGTCTGGATGCAGGTTATATCAGGAACTTTTGGTGTATTAGCATATTTTCTTTCTATGGTGTTTGGTAATGAAACTCTTTTATTAATTGCGGCAATATTTGTATTTGTTTGTTCTGTCTTTCCAATCTTATTAATTGAAGAACCAAGGGAATTAGAAGGGCTTGAAGAATCAAAAAAAGATAATCACACTGTGCTGGATATTTTCAAATCCATTTTCCCTTTATACGGATTTTTAGTTTTTGGTGTGTTCGGTTTGATTTTTCATTTCTATCAGGTTGAGTTAAGATCAATTCATAATCCACTTTTAATTTTAGCTTTAGTTTATACGGTCATAATCGGCATCTATATTATTTTAAAAAGCAGAAAAGATAAATCCGATAACATTGAGTTTCAAAAAATAATGCTAGCTCATACTTTCACCTGGATAGCATTTCAAAGTATGTTTGTAATGACCGGCTTTTTTATTGATAAACAGATTATTCCAAATCTTGATCTTACCAATGTATTTGCAAATAAATTTGCTGAATTTTTAACCGGTGTTGGACAAACGAAAGATACTACAACAGGTAATATTATCTCGCTGGGATTTTTAATTCTAAATGCCGTAGGTGCAATATTTCCAATGGCATTATCAGCAATAGCAAAAAAGATAGGTAGAGTAAGAACATATACTGCAGCTTTAGTATTTAGTGCCGTTGGATATTTTTACATAGCATTTTTCGGAAGACACGAAATTAATTTTTACTCCGGTATGTTCTTAACCGGCATTGGATGGTCTGCAGTAATATCGATTGTATTTTCAATTGTTACGGAAAGAATAAATCAGAATAAAATGGGATTGTTTATGGGGATATTTAATCTTGCCGTTGTGTTACCGCAAATGATGAGTCAGGGAGTAGCAAACATAATTTCTGAAACACAAAATTATCAGTTGCTTTATATTTTATGCGGAGTGTTTGTTTGTTTATCAGTTGTTTTCTGGTTATTCGTTAAAGAGCCAAGGGCAACTGCAGATCTTGTATCACATTCTTAATAAAAAAAATGTAGGGATCGATCTCCTGATCAATCCGATTATTTAAAAAGGTAAAAAATGATTTTTTTAATTTTAACAATTATTTGTTCTTCAAGTTTAGCTCTTATTTTAAAATACGGAAGTGTGAAGAAAACTAATATCATTTTATTAATAAACGGAAATTATCTAACTGCTTCGGTTTTTGCTTTAGGTTTTCTTTTATATAAAGGTGGATTTCAGTTTTCACTAAATGCAGCATTGTTCGCAGCTTTACTGGGGATAATTTTTGCCGAAACTTTTGTGATCTATTCAAAAGCTATCAGCTTTGCCGGAACTGCTCTTGCAACTGTCAGTGCGAGATTATCAATAATCATTCCTGTTATTTTTTCAATTGTTTTATATGATGAAAAGCCGAATCAAAATATAATTGCAGGATTTATTCTTGTCCTGTTAACTCTTTATCTTTTTTATTTATCACTTAAAACACACGAGAGTGTTGCGAACTCAGCAAAAAAATATTTTTATCTTTTTTTGTTGTTAATTGGAATCGGGGTTGTTGATTTCTCAATGAAAATATTTGAACGGAAATTCAATATTGTTGAGAAAGAAACTTTTGTTTTTCTGATTTTTTTCTTTGCATTCCTTTATACTTTGTTAAGGATTGTTCTGGGTAAAATCAAA
>JAKIZM010000071.1 GCA_022708025.1 Bacteroidota bacterium
TCTCATATGAAGAATAAGTATTGTTGAAAATTTATTTCACCCAATTGGTGAATATTTTTTTCTCTAATTTATCCCTTTTTTTGATATTTAAATAGTCCTTTCTGTATTTCTATTTCGGATTTAAGAAGAGTTACGATGAAAATAATATATTAGAAATGTAGCCATAAGTTTTTTAAATTGACCATCATTTTTTATAAAAATCAATTCCTATAGTATATGAAAATATGATTCTTGATTATTTCTTACTCGGCAGTGCAATACTTATACTATTAAGTATCGTCTTTGCAAAGGTATTCGATAACCTTGGCTTGCCAACTCTTATTTTGTTTATTGCGCTTGGTATGCTTGCCGGTTCTGAAGGTATTGGCGGAATTCATTTTGATGAGGCATTAGTTGCACAGAATATTGCAATTATTGCGCTTGTATTTATACTTTTTTCGGGCGGATTAAGTACAAGTTTACAGGATGTAAGACCAATAAGATTTCAGGCACTCAGTCTTGCTTCTTTTGGCGTAATTATTTCAGCTTTGGTATTTGGGGTTATTGCTTCATACATTCTGAAAATAGATATGATTTATGGTTTACTTTTAGGATCAATTATATCTTCAACAGATGCTGCGGCAGTATTTAATGTACTCCGATCAAAAAATGTCAGCCTTAAAGACAATTTAAAACCGCTTCTGGAATTTGAGTCGGGCAGTAATGATCCTATGGCAATATTTTTAACTATTAGTATTATTGAAACAATTTCAAATCCTTTTTCTGATTGGTTAAGTTTTTTAAAGCTCATAGTATTTCAATTCGGATTCGGGTTTTTGATTGGTTTATCTATGGGAAGAATTGTTGTTTTAATAATGAATAAGATCAAGCTTGAAAACGAAGGAGTATATCCGGTTTTGTTAGTTGGTTTGGCTTGTATGATATATGCAGCAACAAATCTTATTGGCGGAAGCGGATTCCTTGCTGTTTATCTTACAGGTATCGCTGTTGGTAACAGGGATTTTGTTCAAAAGAAAAGTTTACTAAGATTTTTTGATGGTCTTGCCTGGCTTGGACAGATAAGCATGTTTTTAACGCTTGGTTTATTGGTTTCTCCCTCAGAGATAGTTCCTATAATTGGTATTGGTCTGGTATTATCAGTTGTTCTGATGTTTATTGCCCGCCCGGTTGCAGTATTTATATCTTTGATTTTTACAAAGGTAAGCTTTAAAGAAAAGGTTTTTATTTCCTGGGTTGGTCTTCGTGGAGCTGTTCCTATTATACTTGCAACATTTCCATTATTAGCAGAAGTTCAGTATGCGCGTTTAATTTTCAGTATAGTATTTTTTATTGTGTTTACATCCGCATTATTGCAGGGCTGGAGTTTAACTTATGTTGCAAAGTGGCTTAAGCTTGATGCGCCGTTTATTAAAAAGATCAGATCACCAATTGAATTTGAATCAATGCAGGGCGATGATAATGATCTTTATGATTTTTATATCTCTGATAATTCAAGTGCTGCCGGAAAAAGCGTGGTGGAACTTGGTTTGCCTAAAGATAGTCTTATTGTGCTGATTAATAGAAATGAACAATATGTTGTACCAAAAGGCGCTACAACCATTGAAGCAGGCGATATTTTGCTTATACTTGCAAATAAAAAAATTCTTTCTGATATAAAAACAATAATTAGTTAATATTCTGTAAAATTTATTTTGTCAGTTAACAGATTACATAGAGTAAAAAGTATAAATGCACTTTTAGTGATTTTATTGCTTGGTTTTCAAATCACTCAGATTTCAAACCGGAATGATTATTCTGCTACAAAATTTTCAGAGACCAGTTTCCAGATTTATTACTACAGCAGCGAATTAAGTGCTGCCCGTAGTAACCTGAATCCGGTTAAGCAAAATCCGGAACGGAACTTTACCTCTTTTCATTACCTTTATGATAAAAACGATCTGATTGCAATATCAGATATTACCGATTCAAGAAGAATTTATAACGGCGGATTTTCTGCTACATTTCGTTTTAAAACTTTTCTTACAGTTATTTTTTCAACAAGCACCTAGTTTATCCTTTCAACTTCTTATTTAATTAACTCTGTATTTAATCAAATTAATTGATTTGAAAGGAATTATAATATGCAAACCGAATTAAAAAATGATAAAGAGAAAAACGTGCTTAATGATATTACCTTTTACGCATTAATCGGACTCTTAGGTTTAAGCGCTTTGGCAGCAGTTGTTGCAATTGTGTATTGGGTAATTGTAGGCTGATAGAAAATTATTTTCTTGTTGAAAAGAACTGATCCTTTTCAATTGCAGCTATAGATAGAAATATTTGATCTGTACAAACCCAATTTCTTAAAAGAGATTGGGTTTGCTGTTATTAATCCATAACTAAAAAATAACTTTACTCGTTCTGACCGAACAGGAATTCGGTCACTACAATAAAACAAACTAAAACGACCTTGATACTATAAAAATTTTTATTTAAACTTGCAGCAGGTCTAATCTAAAGTGGATGTTTGATGAATATTTTTCTAAAAAATATTTATTTGATTTCTTTCTCTTTGATCAAAAACTCTCTCCCCCCCCCCCATATAATATTTTTGATCAGAAACAATGCACACCTTCATTTTACGAAACTTACTCCTCTATTACATTTTTACCCAACTGGTTTTACATAATACAAAAAGGAAGCAAAAGGATAATCATTAACAATCAAAACCAGGAGTAAAAAATGAAAAAATTATTTTTATTAATCTTATTGCCAATAGTAATCTTTGCACAAGAAACACCACTACATACAGGCGAACTAATTATAAACCTAATAAATAAAGGCACTTCCTGGAATGTTACATTTACGCTAACTGCAATTAGCGCCAGATGGGATGAAAATAATAATCTAACTGAAGATTATGAAACTGCTTCTGTTAATATTAATAGCACACCACCGTTAATAAAATCTGTTGCATATTTCGATCATATATGGACTTCAACTGCAGGTGATAATCCAATATTTGCTGCTGGGCTGTATAAAATAAGTGCGATCGAGAGCGGTGTTGAAAAGGCTTATTTTTATATGGATTGGAGAACATCCACAGCAGGCTGGATTGAATCCGTTGATGTTTATTTTAAATATGATTATGCAAATAAACATTTCAGAAATGCTGCTAATACTCAAATCATTGATTATAGTTATCAAACATTATGGGATTTAACTTCTAATTTATTAATAACATCAGGTTTAGAAGATTACTGGAATAATTGTTTAGCAGTTTTTAATAATGGAGATGATCACCCAAAATTTGCCTGGGGTCCAAAACCCGATTTCACTAATTCTTATTATAAAATATATAAGAAAAAAGGCACACCTGATTTCGTTTTATACGATAGTACGACATCAAATACTTATTTAGATGTAAACCAATATATTTTAACAGGATTACCAAACGCAAATGAAGGGAGTGCATATTATAAAATAACAAGCGTTGGATATCTTACCGAAGTATACAGCGAATCAGGTTTTTCAAATACTGTAGATATCAGAGTAAAGTTACCGGCATTTGAAAAACAAGGAAGTGAGATAATTTCAGGAATCAATAATTATTCATTATCACAAAATTATCCTAATCCGTTTAATCCAGCTACAACAATTATGTTTTCACTACCTGTTTCCGCTCAGGTAACACTAAAAGTATATGATGTTTTGGGAAGAGAAGCTGCATCTCTTATAGATTCTTATAAAGAAGCAGGCTCTCATAGTATAAAGTTTGATGCATCAAATCTTACAAGCGGGATATATTTTTATCAGTTAAAAGCCGATGAATATATTGAAACGAAAAAATTGATATTGCAGAAGTAATTATTTTAATATAAAGAATCAGGAGGTTATTCTTAAAAAAAGAGTAACCTCTGATTAATAAAGCTATGGAAAAATTATTATGAACAAATTTTTATTATTTCTAATATTTACAAGTTTGATATACTCACAACAGCAGACAGCTATTCCGTGGCCAACGCTTGCAAATACAGATTGGCCAATGATAAAGCACGATCCGCAATTTACAGGAAGATCACCATATAAAGGACCGCAAACTCCAACAGTTATTTGGACAAGAGATCTGGAAGATGGGATTTTTTCAGGACCTGTAATAGGAAACGAATCCAAACTATATTTTGGAACTTACTTTGATTATCCAATAATTCAAGCGCAATCAGATTATTTTTACTGTTATGATTCAACTGGTGAATTTATCTGGGAATACAAGCTTGGCAGAAACCGTCCGCCGCAATCAGGCATATTAATAGATTCAAGCAATACGATATACTTTGGCTCACTTGATAAGTATATATATGCATTAAATCCCGATGGAACATTAAAATGGGAGTTTGAAACATCAGCATCTATAGTTGAATTAGCGATTCCCAATATTGATTTAAAGGGCAACATTTATATAACAAATAGTTTAGGGCGGTTGTATTCTATAAAACCTGATGGCAGTTTGAATTGGGATACAACTTATGAAAGTGGTTTTTTTAATAAATCACCCGTGTTCTCTCCTGATGGTAATACTATATACATTGCAGGAAGAGATTCAAATTTATTTGCATTAAATCTTGATGGCAGCTTAAAATGGAAATTTAGCTGTGAGAAAACACATCGTAGCCCGATCATTGATAATCAAGGGAATGTATATTTCTCTGCTGAAGGATATCTATATTCTATTAATCTAGATAGTGAAATCAGATGGAAATATCCTACATTTAATGTCGGTTATTCAATACCTACAATTGATATAAACGGGAATATTTATGTTATTGTTTATGATACTGTTTGTTGCCCCTATTATCAGGCACTTGTTTCATTAAATTATAATGGTGATTTCAGGTGGAAATATCTTTTAGATGATGAAGAAGAAGACGATGATTTTTGGCAGCCATTAATCTGCGATTCAGAAGGCACTGTTTATTTTGGTTCCACATTTGGATACAATTATTATGCTATCTCAAGTGATGGAACTCTTAAATGGAAATTGCCTTTGGAATTCAATAGTCAACAAGTAGATAACACAAGTGCAATAAGCAGGGATGGTACACTTTATATTGGTGTTCATAATGTTTCACTGGTTACAAATCAGAAAAAGACGCTGATAGCTATAAAGGATACAAGTACTGTATCTGTAGATGAAATCAAAACTATTAGTAATGATTATTCCTTATCCCAAAACTATCCCAATCCTTTTAATCCAAGTACAACAATTATGTTTACACTTCCTGTTTCCTCTCAGGTAACCCTAAAAGTGTATGATGTTTTGGGTAGAGAAGTTGCATCTCTTATAGATTCTTATAAAGAAGCAGGCTCTCATAGTATAAAGTTTGATGCATCAAATCTTACAAGCGGGATATATTTTTATCAGTTAAAAGCCGGTGAATATATTGGAACGAAGAAATTGATATTGCAGAAGTAAAAATCAATCTGTACAAACCCAATTCATCAAAAGGAATTGGGTTTGTTGCTAGAAAGTAAAAACTTTATCTGCTTCAACAGACCATTGGGCAAGTTCACTCATATTGCTTCTTATGCAGCCTTCAATAAATTCTAAAGAAGCAAGTCCGCGTGCATCGATACAGCCGCCGCATAGTTTAACTTTTCCGCCTTTGCTGATAATTGATTTTAACATTCGCTCAATATTGTAATATCCTTGCGGAGTATTCTGATTTGTTAATGCACCGGTAACCGAATCAGCCATTAAGAAAATATTTATATCAACTTCGGCATGTTCCTTCTGAATTGTAATAGCAAGTCTGCAGGCATTATAAAATTTTTCTGTTCCGTAGGGAGCATCATTTATTAAAAAAAGTATTTTCATTTCAATCCTTTAGCAATTGATTAAAATTATTTTTAATAAAACCAGTAATAGGGAATTGCGAATAAATATTTTTTTACTTCTTCCAGAAATAAGAAGTAAAGATAATCAGCACAGTAAACAGCTCTAATCTGCCAAGCAGCATAAGAAAACTCAGAAGCCATTTCCCGGGCTCCGGCAGATGTCCGAAATTTGAAACAGGACCAACTGTACCCAAACCGGGACCAGTATTTCCAAGGCAAGTAGCAACTCCGCCAATTGAAGATATAAAATCCACACCCATTAATGACAGAATAACTGCACCGAGAACAAATATCAACATATAGAGAATAAAAAATGCCTGAACATTTGAAATGATATCAGGAGTTACAGCTTTACCGTTTAATCTGGTTGGAATTACAGCCCTTGGATGTAATAATCTTTTCAGTTCAAGAAAACCATTTTTTAGTAAAAGTAAATGTCTTACCACTTTAATACCGCCGCCTGTAGATCCGGCAGATCCGCCAATGAATAAAAGAATCAGGAAAATCATTCTGGAAAAAATTGCCCAGTTTTCGTAATCACTTGAAACAAATCCAGTTGTGGTTACTAGTGATACAACATGGAAAAGAGATTGTCTGAAAGCTTCTTCAGGTTTAAAATTTACATAGGGCAGATGAATAAGAGTTATAAATACAGAAACTCCGATTATAAAATATAAATATGCTTTGAACTCATCATTTTTTTTTAAGAATGAAAAATTTCTGTGTATTGCCTGATAGTGTAATGTGAAATTCATTCCTGCCAAAAACATAAACACGATTAATATGTATTGAATATACGGAGATGTAAAATAGGCGGTGCTGTTATTCTTTGTTGAAAAGCCGCCGGTTGCCAAAGTTGCAAATGAATGATTGATCGCATCAAAAAAGCTCATACCTGCTATCATTAACAAAATAGTTTCCAGAAATGTTAAAGCCATATAGATGACCCACAATCTCTTTGCAGTTTCTTTAACCCGCGGATGGAATTTATCCTTTGTGATACCGGGAACCTCAGCAGCATATAATTGCATTCCGCCGATACCGAGTAAAGGCAGAATCGCAAGAGATAAAACAATTATTCCCATTCCACCAATCCAATGAGTAACCGAACGCCAGAATAAAAGTCCGTGAGGCAGAGCTTCTACATCAGATAAGATTGTTGCACCGGTTGTAGTAAAGCCCGACATAGTTTCAAAAAAGGCATCGCTGTAATTTGGAATTGAGCCGTGAATAACAAACGGTAAAGCGCCGAATAATGACATCAATACCCAGCCTAATGAAACAATTAAATAACCTTCTCTTTTACCAAGATCGGATTTATCTGCTTTTCTTGTCCTGAACCAGAAAACAAATCCAATAATACTGATTCCAATTCCCGTAAAAAGTAAAACAGGAACATCATTATCACCATAGTAAATTGAAAAAGGAATTCCGAACAACATGAAAATGCCGGTAATAAAAACGAGGAAACCAAGAATATTTGTTATGAGCTTGAGATTCAAAACTGAAGTTATCCTACGAAAAACTTTTCTAATTTTTCTATAGCATCCGGCAAAGAAAATACAACTACTTTATCGCCGGCATTTATTTTTGATTCACCAACACCAATATGTCCTTCATCATTTCTGATAAAGCCACCTATGATTGTTCCTTTAGGCAGATCAAGCTTTGCAAGTTTTGATTGTGTTATATGTGAACCGGGCTGAGCAATATATTCCAATATAACAGCGTCTATACCTTCCAATGTTGAGTAAGATACCAATCCGCCTTTTTTGATAAAGCGAACGATATTGTTTGCAGAAATTAATTTTTTATTTATAAGTGAATCTAATCCTATTGTTTGTGTAAGCGGTATATAATCAACTTTATCAACAAGTGCGATAGCTTTTTTTACCCCAAGATGTTTAGCCATTAAGCAGGAAATTATATTTGTTTCAGCATCTTCAGTTACAGCGACAAAAGCATCAACATCAATAATTCCTTCCTGTGCTAATAAATCAATATCTCTTCCATCTCCTTTAATAACCAATGTATTAGGTAGTTGATCAGCTAATTCATAAGCTTTGTCAGGATCGCTATCAATAAGTTTAACAGTCATTTTATCGCTTAGCATACTTGCAACACGCCTGCCGATTTTACCGCCGCCCAATATCATTATATTATCAAACTGAATATTTTCCTTTCCCGCAAGTCGTAAAATTGTATCATGTCCTTCAGGTTTTGAAATCACAAACACCTGGTCATTCGGTAAAAATTTGTCATTGCCGGTTGGAACAATTGTTCTGAAGTTTCTATGTATTGCCACAACACGGAAATCAATATTTTTAAATTCCTGAGTAACTTCAAAGATTTTTTTCTGAATAATTGCTGCACTTTTATCAAGTCTCAATCCCATAACTGATAATTTACCATCTTCAAATTCCAGAACATCAGTTGCAGCAGTACGATTGATAAGATTTACTGTTTCAGTTGCTGCCAGCCCTTCGGGATATATCATAAAATCAACACCGAGTTCTTTAAAATTCAGTTCTCCGCTTGATTCAAGATATTCGTCATTTGAAATTCTTGCGATTGTTCTTTTTGCACCGAGTTTTTTAGCCAATATAGCAGAAGTTAAATTAACCTCTTCAGATGATGTTACAGCAACTAAAAGGTCTGCTTTATCGATATCAGCTTTCTTAAGAGTGGAAATAGATGTAGAAGAACCATTGATTGTAAGTATATCAGCCATTTGATCAGTATAAGATAATCTATCCTGATCTAAATCAATAGCAATTATGTCATGTGATTCAATTGAGAGCTGTTTGGCAAGCTGATAACCAACATCTCCCATTCCGGCAATAATTATTCGCATAAAAATTTAAGTATTAATTCAAACCAAAATTAATGATAAATAAACAAATTATTTTGATGAATAACAAAACTATTAAGAATTGGCTTATAGGATGAATTTTTCTTAGTGTAAATTAACACAAAACACACTTCACACAAAGCCCGCGAAGAAAAAGATAAAACAAAGTTCGCAAAGAGGAATCTGTGCAAATCCGCTTAATCCGTGTCATCTGCGTTTTATCAGTGTAGCGATTTAAGTTCTTTGTATTCATATGAAGATGGTGTTGTTGTAATAGGATAAAAATCTTAGCGATCTTTGTGAAAAATCTTTGCGGACTTCATGTGAACCTTTTCTCTAAACACATTTCACGCAAAGCCCGCGAAGAAAAAGATAAAACAAAACTTGCAAAGAAAATCTGTGTAAATCCGCTTAATCTGTGTCATCTGTGTTCTATCAGGGTTTGCGCTTTAAGTTTTTTGACTTATAAAAAGATGATGTAAAGTTATTTGCTTTGAGCTTGAGAGAGTTAAAATAAAAAACGCCTCGTTTGAGGCGTTCTTTTAATTAAGCTTCAGCTTTTTCCTTTTGATAAATTTTTTGAAATTCTCTCGCTTTTCTGTTTTTCCAGTTGCCTTTATGATAAGCATAACCGGCAATCAATGGCATTGCAAGTGTAGCTTCTGCATAAACCATTTGTTCAAAGCTTGTTGATACTTTTCCCCAGGAACTTGCTTCTTTCAAAGTTGAACCTGATAAAGCTCCATCGCGTTCATCAGCAACTGTAATTTGAATTGCATACTTGTGCATATCAGCATCTTCCTGAAGAATATCCGCTGCAACAACTATATCTTGTGTAAAGTTTTTCGGAACTCCGCCGCCTATCATAAAGATTCCGGTTTCTTTGCTGTGTAATTTTATTTTTGTCAGTTCGTAAAAATCTTTACCTGAATCGCAGCTAACATAATTATCAGGATTTTTATGCTGATGCATAACAAATCCGAATCCTGCTGAGCAATCAGAGAAAGCAGGAACAAAAATCGGAACATTCTTTTTATATGCAGCCCATATAACTGAATCATCAACCTTAGGTCCGCCGTTTTCCTCAAGATATTTTCCAAACTCCCAGATAAATTCTCTTGATGAATAAGCTCCGGGCTTCATTGAATCAAAAATTGCAGCGGTTGTATCATCACACACTCTTAATTCATCTTCATCGATAAAAGTATCGTAAATTCTGTCAATGTGCAGCTCTCTCATCTCGTTATCATCAACCCATTTTGTTCCTTTATAGTGTTTGAAACCTAAAGCTTCAAAGAAATCCTGATCTACTATTACGGCACCGGTGGAAACGATTGCGTCAACCATATTGTTCATAATCATATCATAAACAACTTTTTTTAATCCTGCACTAAAAAGACTTCCGGCAAGAGTTAATATTATTCCGCAATTTTCATCCTTTATCATCATATCATAAATATTTGCAGCGCGGTTAAGGTCTCTTGCTGTAAAAGCCATATCTTTCATTGCATCAACTAGTGATATGACATTATGCTGCTTAATATCTATATGTTTAACAATATCTTTTAGATAATCTTTTTTCTCTGACATTTTATCTCCTGATTATTTAAATAATATTAAAAATACTTATAAAACTTTTTAATTAGATTTCGATTAATAAAAATACTATTTTTAACCATTAAAAGGAGTATTTATGACCAGAATAATTTTAGAATCTGATAACAGTAAAGATGTTTTATTAATAACTGAATTAGCACAAAGACTTAAAATCAAATATAAAATCGAGAAATTGAGCTCAGATTTGAAACCTTATAAAACTGATAATCAGACAAATTATTTACTTAAAGAAGGTGTTGATGTTTCAAATTATGGTGATCCATCTCAATGGCAGAAAAAAGTAAGAAAAGATAGACATTAAAATCTACTCTGTATAGATGAAACTTATTGATAGTAACATAATAATTTATTCTGCACTACAGCAGCATGCTTATTTAAGAAATATTTTTAAAGAGGATGACACATTTGTTTCAGAAATAAGTTTACTTGAAGTATTAGGGTTTGGCAGTATTACAGATAAACAGGAAAAATACTTCAACGCTGTATTCCAAATGTTAAACAAAATACCTGTTTCATCTGAGATTATTTTAAACGGAATTTTGCTAAGAAAAAAATATAAATTATCTGTTGGGGATTCAATCATAGCATCAAGTGCATTAACTCTGGATTTGGAATTATTAACCAATAATGTTTCTGATTTTAAGAAAATTGATTTAATTAAAATTAGCAATCCTTTAAAGCTCTGACATTAATGTTCAATTAGAAAAAGATTTTTGCAAATCTTAAAACTCCTTGTTTCCAGGGAACTCTATGTGAAACACCATCTTTATTAATAAATTCTTCTCTATGCTCCAGATACCATTTATAATTTCTTATCAAAGCATCTTTGTTGGAAAACTTTGGTTTGTAACCTAAAACTTTTTCTGCTTTTTCTATTGATACAAAAGAATCTTTAGATGCAGTTTCATAGACCCATTTATATAAAGGTGAAAGTTTAAGCGCTTCCAAGAATTTAAGTGTATAAATAATTGGTTTTTCAGGAAGACCAACAATTTTTTTACCGAATCCCGCAACATCTAAAACTGCCTGATAATCTTCACGCATTGTAGTAAACACTTTTGCGCCGATATTAAAAGTATCATTTACTATTTTTTCGTCCAGAGTTGCAGTTAAATAAATTGCATCGCAAAGATCTTCGACATCAAGAAGCTGATAACGGTTATTTCCTTTTCCTATCATCGGAAAACCTTTGCCATCATACGCCCAATCATAAAGAAGATCGAACACACCGAGCCTTTCAGGTCCGATAAAAGATTTTGGACGAATAACCGGAACACACATTCCTTTTTCTCTGAACTTAAGACATTCCTCTTCTGCAAGGATTTTTGCTTTACCATAAGGTCCGACTCCATCAAGCTTATCATTTTCAAGCAATGGATGATGATCCGGAATACCGTAAACCGCAGTTGATGAAATATGAATAAATCTTTTGACTTTTTGTGCGTATGATTCCTCAATAAGGTTTCTTGTTCCATCAATATCCGTAGAATAAATATCTTCCGGTTTGTAAAGCGGAAGTGCTGCAGCAGTATGAACAACAATATCCTGCCCTGCAATTGCTTCTTTTACTTTTTGCTTATCTCTGATATCACCTGTAATGATTTTTATTTTGTCATTCATATCTGGATAATCAAATTGAACTATATCGAGAGAGGTAACTTCATGCCCTCGTGAGTGCAAATATCTAACGAGATTAATTCCTAAAAATCCGGCTCCGCCAGTGATTAAATACTTCATTTTACCTGATAATTTATTAATAATGTGGTTGCAAAATTAGTAATTTTGATTCAGGCTTCAAATAAAACTTATGAATAAAGATTCTGGTAACATAGATCAAAATAAAGAAAAGAAAATCTGGTTTAGGAATTATCTATTTTCAATTCTGATTCATTTATTGTTGTTTGTCGGTTTGATTTATTTTTTAGATTTATCTTCAAACAAATCCAGAATTAATTCTGTAGTTTTTTCACTTGATTCAAAAGAATATCAGTCAGAAAAATCTTTTAAAGAAAAAGAAAATAATATTAACGATGATGAAGTTGAGTCCGAGCCACCGGTTGAGAGCTCCAATGAAATAAGAACAGTTAGTTTTTCAGATATAAAAGCTGATACTACAAATCTTGAGCAAATTTATTCTGAGCCGACATTAAATGTAAAAATAAAATATCCTCGCGGATGGACATTTATAGATCAAAATAAAAATAAAAAACTTGAAGGTGTTACTTTCTGGCTAAATGATGGCTCAATTAATCCGCCGCCATATCTTCATCTTGAAGTAGTTGATAAAGATATGTTTATTGAAAAAAGATATAAATACAAAACTGATTTTGAAAAATATACAGCTTACTATAACGATCCGGAAGAATTGCAGGATTATTTTACTCAAATCATTTATTTAAGAACTGAAGATGATGAAGATTTCAGGCTTAAACTTATGATAAAAGGGAAGAATGAGTTCGATTCATTTCAACCGCGCTTCTGGGCAATCCTAGAATCTTTTGATTTTGGTAAGAATATCTTTAAAACGATAGGTATAAACTAATTAACTGGAATTTGCTTAATTAGCTATTAAATCACCGGCAAGGCTTTCAAGTAATACTTTTTTTGAGAGATCATACTTTTTTGCTTTCTCAGTAACAATGTTAAAAAGATCATAAAGTGAGGAATCAGTCTTTAATTCCGCAAGAAAATCCTTCCCTTCATTTTTCCCAAGATATGATTCGATTTTTTTATTTACACTTTCAACAAATTCTGAGGCAGGTTTGTTTGTTAGGTTTGATATCGAATTTGCAATCTTATGTTGGTTGGCAAGTATCAAATTAATCTGTTTCTGAAGAAACAACTGTAATTCATTTTTACAATGTCCATAATGAATCTTTTCTCCGCCATTGTTTATTTTTATTATAGCTCCATTTGAGCAGATGTATCTTAATACAAAATGAGAAACACTTAGCGTTCTGAATCCTGTTTCTGAATTTATTATGTTAATGCCTATGCCGCAATCATCTCCGGGTTTAGGCTGAAATTTATATTTTTCCTCTGTTGTAATTCTAAGCATAAAATCGTTTCTCGAAACCGTGCGAACCCCCAATATCGCACAGTTTCTAATAACATCAAGATCAGTTATCTCATTATATCCGGGACTAGTGATTGTTAGTGCTTCATCATTTTCAATGATAATATTTACAAACTCTCTGTCTATATTCATCAGATAATCATTGCAAACTGAAGTGATTGTATCCATTGAAAGTCTGTGTAACTGATTCAATGGAAATGAATACCACTTAAATAGTTTATACAAAAACGATTTCCTGATTAAATAATCCTTTATTCCTCCATTCATTATTGAAAGAAATAAATATCTGCCGTTATTATTAATTTTCAGATTACAAGGCAGTACTTGAATTTTTTTTCTGTCAACATTTTCAAGATATTCAACAACTTGTTGAACTTTTGCATCAATAAATTCTATTCCTTCTGTTACCATAGTCATTTGTATCGGCATCCTTTTCTATATTCAATGCAGTTAAATGAACAAGATGATCTTTAAACTTGAGTTCAAATCCGGTCATATCTTTTGAATCAAATCTTTCTTCTTCACCGGCAGCAACTCCTTTATGTTTAGTTTTCGGCATTGTGTCAATTGTATCGAACATTGACTGCATTTTATAAATTGCCTCAACTTCCGTAAGATCATTTTCTTTTTTATCGAGATGGAAAATTTCCATTGCAGCACTTTTTATAATTTTAGGGAAATACTCAGCGTAAATATCAGTTCGGTTGAATACTTCAACATTCAACACTTTTTTATCAACAAAAAGAATAATGCCATTTGCGTCATTATTCAGGTTAAAATTTTTAGTAAACTGATCGAAGTTTTTTTCCTCTTTTGCATAAACATCAGATAGATTCATTGTAGGAGAAGCTACTTTAAAAAACATCTGATAATCCTCTACATTTTTCCAGACTTCGCTCTGTCCTGCATCAAATTGCGATCGTGTCCGTAAATTATTGCTTACATTTCGTGATTTATCGGCTCTTAATTTTTGCGGAGTTATGTAATCAGAATTCTTAAACATAGTTGATGTATGTCTCCATCTGCCTTGTTCGACACAACTAACCGGTAAAGTTGTTTTTGAATTTGGAACTAATAATACGGATGTATTCAATACTCTGTTCTGTTTTGCTCCAACCAAAATATCGCCATCCATAAAGAATACGTATTTATCGGAAAGATTGTAAACAAAAAGATTATTTACACTTCCGGATTCACTGACTTCCTTTACCTGAATCAAATCACTTTTGATTGCTGAAGGACCGGAGATGTAATCAAGTGTATTTTGCTGAGCCGTTAGTAACTGGATAATTGATAATCTTCCGTGCTTCTGAAACTCTAATGTTCTTACCTGCATTGTAAACCTCCTTTTAATTTCTGGTACAAATCTAAACTTTCAATTTCCCGGAAGCGTATCAAGGAATGATACTAAATGCTAAAATTGATTTACAAATGAACATTATTTAACTTGCAGCAGCAATTTCTAAAAGGGAGATTTATGTTTGCCTTCCAATCCAAGTTCAAACGACAAATAGAAATTCTGGGGTTGTGTCTTTCAGAACAAACTAATAGACCGCTTTTAACATTTGATCTTGCAGAATATTTTCAGGTTGAAGAACTAACTATTAAAAGAGATTTACAGGATCTTAGATCTTATGGGATTGATATACATTCTCATAAGAAAACCGGAATTTGTTTAGATAGCGAAATACCAAAGGAAAGATTAATTGATATTATTCTTCAGTATGTAGGATTTAATCATAGCGATTATAGCCTTGATAAATCAACTTCGTTACTTGTAGAAAAAAAAGGTAAAGGAGCATTAAGCATTTTGGTATCACTTCAGCTTTGTATTGATAACTCAGAAATTGCAAAAATTGATTATAATAAAATCGGCAGTAAGGTAGAGAAAGAAAAAGTTATAGAACCGTTGCTGATCTTTCAGAACGAAGGAAGCTGGAGGTTACTAGCAGGCTCTGACGGAATAATGAAACAATATATTATTGACAAGATTGTTAAAATTAAATCAACCGGACGTAGATTTGATAAAGGAGGATATAAATTTTCTGATTTATTTAAACATTCCTGGAAAAGTTGGCTTGGGGATGAAAAACATAAAATAAAATTATGGCTTTCTCCTTTTTGGGCGGACAGGGTTAATCCCAGAATGTTAGTTGCTGATCAGAAAATAACAAAAAACGAAGATGGATCAATAATATTTGAATGTACAGTAAACGCATTAACTGAAATTGCTGCTTGGATTGTTGCTAGAGGTGAAGGTGTAAAAGTTTTGCAGCCTGAAGAATTAAAACTGCAAGTAATAGAATTGGCAAAAGGAACATTAAAGAACTATTGATTTAGTAAGATGATTTTTTGATAATTTCAAAGGGAGAGACAACAATTTTGTTATACAGAGAATAAAATTTTCTGAATCTGTAAAATAATTTGTGTAAATGAACCCTGGTCTTGAAGAATGTTTTTTAATCTATGTTCAAAAGGAATTGATAAATAAGATAAAGCAATAGTCTGGTTTTACAAAGGTATAACAGTCCATTTTTCTGGGTATATTTCCAAATATGAATATATAATTTCTATGACCTTTTTATTTTACAAAAAATGAATTCTTTTTTCCAGTGTTATAAATACACGTAAGATTGCGACTGATTTTAACCCATTTCTTTTAAGTAAAACCCGACTATCATTTTGCTTAGGTTTAGCATATTCTTCTAAATCTTCCTAATTGTGCATTTCAAAACACACTGAATCCTTTAACTGATTAGATCAACTTAATTCAGCCTTTTCAAAATTAGTGATCAGAAATTAAAGTCTTAAAACTGTTGATTGCTTTTTATTTCTATTTTATTATATTATTCAAAGGTTAAAAAGGAAAAGTTTCAATGGAAAAACAAGTTAAACCTGAATTTCTTCCTGCCCGCCATTTGACTCAAAATATTTGGAAAAGAGATACAAATATCAAAATCATAAAAGTCTGCAGTTTAATACATTCCGTATATTTATTTTTAACTTAAAAGAGTGAGTTATGGAAATGAGAAACTTATTAGTTGCTGCTTCTGTTTTATTTCTTAGTAGTATTGAACTTTTCCCACAATGGTCAACTGACCCGAATAATAACTTAATAGTAGGTTATGGCTTAAACCCTGAACTTTGCAGCGATAGTGCAGGAGGCTGTTATATAACTTATGAAGCAGGTTATCCAGCAGAACTTCACCTTCGTAGGCTTGACAGATACGGTTACCAACCTTGGGGAGATAAAAGAAAAATAGCTGGTGAATTGGAAGAACAAATGAGTGCAAAAATAATAGGAGATGGTGAAGGAGGGGTAATAGTGTCTTATGGAGATCGCATATTCCACAGTAGATTTAGGCTTAGAATACAGAAAGTAGACAGCAGTGGTAATTTATTGTGGGGAGCGACGGGGCGAAGAGTTTCAGTAGTTGATACAAGTCAAAGCGTACAAAGGATGGTTACAGATGGGGCTGGCGGCTGTGTAATAGTATGGATGGAATCGAATATGGGATTTGCAGAGTACAGGATAAATCGAATAGATAGAAACGGACAAAGAGTATGGAGTGATACAGGGCTATATATTATCAGTGATTATAACTATGACCCACCAATTTTAACCAGAGCAAGTGATGGGAGTTACTACCTTAAGATTCGTAGAAACTTATACAGGTTAAACCAAAACGGAGAGGTAGTAAGAAGGGATAGTGTAACACTTGGCTACCCCGTGGCAGACTCTGATGGAGGATTAATATTAAGTGGAAGAACAGGTACTATAAACAATATAAAGCTTGTATCCCAAAGAAAAGATTCACTTGGTAACAACCTATGGCAGGATCCTTATGTTGAAATAGCTGATAGCCTTTATTTAAACAGTCCTATTACCGTTCGAGCAATATATGGTTACTATTATTATTGGTGGTACAGATATAAAAATGGTATACAACTCGTTACTCAATACCAGGTATTGAGACCAGACGGTACAAAACTTTTTCCAAACGGAAGTATAAATATTAGTAATTATCCTGTTGATGCTTTATTAGCGGATATTTTACCATCAGATACAGGGACAGTTGTTTTTATTTGGCAAGATTACAGATCTGATGACGGTGTATTCGGTCAAAGGAAAGATACTTTAAATAATAGACTATGGAATTTGAGTGATGTGCCTCTTTATACAGGTATGTATTCTGACTTATTTGCAATAACAGATTGTCTAGGAGGTGCAATAGGCTTGGGCTGGCACCAATTTGATTTCTCTCTCAGAATGTTCAAGGTCAGTAAGAATGGGATAATGGGAGAAGTTATCGTTCCCGTAGAATTAATTTCTTTTAGTGGTAAACTGGTTGATAATTTAGTAGAATTGTACTGGCAAACTGCTACAGAGACGAATAATATGGGATTTGAGATTGAAAGATTGCAAAATTCCAAAATTGAAGGATTACAAGACTGGAAAACAATCGGTTTCGTTGAGGGAAATGGAACGACAACTGAACCAAAGATATATTCATTCATAGATGAGAATATTGTAACGGGTATTTACAAATATCGTCTTAAACAAATTGATTTTGATGGAACATTTGAATATTCAAACGAGATAGAAATAGAAGCAGGTTCCATACCTAAAGAGTACGTCCTTTTTCAAAATTACCCCAACCCGTTTAACTCAAGCACAGTTATAAGTTATTCTGTTCCTATGGAAGGGAAAGTTACAATAAAACTTTATAATGCTTTAGGAGAGTTAGTTAAAACAATAACCGACGGTTTCTTTAATGCAGGTACATATAAAATAAATTTATCGTCTGAGGATTTGTCATCAGGAATATATCTTTACAAAATGCAAACGGAGAGAACTTCACTAACTAAAAAATTAATAATTATTAAATAACAGGAGGAGTCACAATGAAAAGTTCACTAAGAATATTGTTAAGTGTTTTTATACTATCAGTTGTGATAGAAATAAAACCGGCGCCATTCGATACAGGAATGGCAACATTTACTCAACCAAATGATGTATCCTTTACGGGGAGAATCTGGGGAGATGAGTTTATTTGGTGGGCAGAAACAGAAGATGGTGCTATAATATTTGAATGTACAGTAAACGCATTAACTGAAATTGCTGCTTGGATTGTTGCTAGAGGTGAAGGTGTAAAAGTTTTGCAGCCTGAAGAATTAAAACTGCAAGTAATAGAATTGGCAAAAGGAA
>JAKIZM010000110.1 GCA_022708025.1 Bacteroidota bacterium
CTTCAAAAAGTGTTAATATTTTTTCACCTAGTATGTTATATAAGTTTATTCTTACACTCTCATCTTTGGGAATCTGATATTTTATAATCGTTGATGAGTTAAATGGGTTTGGATAGTTTTGTTCAAGCAAATATCCTGATGGATTTCCAACAGCTACTTCTGCTATGTTAGAGTATTCAAACGAACCATCATAGTCAATCTGCTTTAATCTGTATTTGTAAATTCCTGTTGTAACAACTTTATCGATAAATGAATAAGATTTAGGTTCTGTAGTAGTTCCAAATCCCTGAACAAAACCTATCTTCTTCCATTCGGATAATCCATCAATTTTGGAATTTTGCAATCTTTCAATCTCAAATCCCATATTATTCGTCTCTGTAGCAGTTTGCCAGTTTAACTGAACAACTTTTTCATTTTGCAAAACTGAAGCTGTGAAGGAAGTAAACTCAACAGGTATTACATTGACGTAATACAATATCATGTTTAAATCATTAATAAGATTATACGGAACAAAAAAACTGTCTTGACCAGCCATACTGACAGAAACAATACCGACTCCCCACGGATCCTGGAGCAAACCCGTCACCCCATCAGGCAGGTTCCAGTGTATAGTTGCACCAAGATCCGATCGAAACCAAAATTCATGGATTTTTGTACCAGTAAAAGGAATTTCGCCAAATCTAAAATCTGTATGAACTAATATTGGATCACCAATGATGTTTTGACATTCAGGATATGGTAATCTAATAATGGCTAACCAGCCTGGTGGCGGTACTGGTGGTAACTCTGATTCTCCAAGTTGAGGATCAATACAATCGGTTGCTGTGGAATCCAAACCTACTTGCATATTTGTAAAAAAACCTCCAAGCTGGAAAGTAAATTTAATGGGAATAATTAAATACGGAATCCGAGGTTGACTATATGCATTGCTGCACAGGATGAAACTTAAGGCTAATATTAAATATTTCATTTTATTTCTCCCTACCTTAATAATATCATTTTCTTTGTATTAGTATAGTCTTTCGTTTTAAGCTGATAGAAATATACTCCGCTCGAGACATTCGATGCATCCCACTTAATCGTATAACTTCCTGGCTGCTGTTGTTCATTTACCAATGTTTTCACCTCTCGTCCAAGAATATCATAAATTGTAACTTTCACATCTTGCATTCCAATGATATCATACTTTATTGTTGTAACAGGGTTAAATGGGTTTGGATAGTTTTGCTTCAATACATATTCTGATGGAAGATTTATCAAATTATTTGCCTTATTAACAAATGCTTGTAATTGAATTCTGTTATTTGTTAAAGTACTAAAAGCGGTTGTACCAGAATTTGATTCTATCACAGAAATTTTCCCTAAGCTAGTGTCATTTATGAAAGAATAATTTATTCCATTTTTAGGATTAAGTTCCCAGGTGAGATTTACAGGATATGAATTAGTATGCACTAATATATTTAAATCTATTTCACCACTGTCAGCGGAGACTTTTTTCACATACTCGTTGTACTCAAACCTAGAATCAAAATCCAATTCCGGGAAGAATGGTGGCAAATCTATATTCATTCCTGCCATTACAGTATCAATATCGGTATTAGCAACAAACAGAGTTTGGTAAAATCCATCTGCATCTGTTATGATAAACTTATCCATCTCATCAAATTTTATTTCACGCAATTCATTTGGCGCGGCATTTTTATCGAACTCAAGCTCTCCTGAATCGGTTGTATATATCCAATACCCTACGCCAGGTCTAATAAAATCAGTTACCGGAGCATAAACTTTATCACACTGATAAATAGTGCCGGTTATAATGTTGGGAGGAATGGTATTAATATTTGAAACCGGAATTGAATAAGATACTGAACCGGTTATATTCCATCCCTGGTGTAAAGGAATTTTAATTTTCTCAATTAATGAACCCTGAAAAGACAAGCTTTGCGGTCCCGCAGGAAATTTAGCAAAATAGCCGTGACCATTTTCAAGAGTATCAACTTGAACATAGTTAACACCATTGTATTTAAAAACACTACTACCTGGTTCTTTTGTTGGAAATACTGCAGAAATTGAATAATCAGTTAAACCGAAAGGAACGCTAACTGTCTGCCAATCGCCTGAATTATAATTAACAATTTTTAAGGGATGATATAATTTTATTTCCTCTATTAATGTATTGCCATTCGCCTGCTTCTGAATACCATTTAACGTAAAATGTGCCGGACGTTCATTGTCAATATAAAGTTGTGGAATGATAACATTATAACCAAGTGTGGACGCTGGTATCGTAATATCATTGAAGTCCTGAAAATCTGGATTGAAGGTAGATGGAAAGAAATCAGTTAACTGTGTACTTTTATCACTTATGTTATCAGCAGCTTTAAGGATCATTCGATCTTTAAAGGTTGAACCGTTATCTTCTATTCTATTTACATTAGCATGCCATATTAATAGTCTTCCAGGTTGGTTTACTGTATCGACAGGATCACCCGGAATATATAAATCAAAACCCTCACGTCCTTTGGATTCAATTAAATAGTGTTCATCTCCGGTTGCTTCATAAGGATCAATCCGGTAAACAATCGGATTTGTGTATGAATACTGAACTGTAAAATCTGAAATATCCTGTGAAATAGGAACGGAGGATAACCAGTCCCACTCAATTCTGTTTAGTGGTGAGAGAGTAGCAGGACAAGCGCCTTTATTATCAGGACCGTTATATATTTCCCAAGCCATTAAGCAAAAATTAAAAATATCAGTACTATTTACACT
This sequence comes from Bacteroidota bacterium, assembly GCA_022708025.1. GTDB lineage: Bacteria > Bacteroidota > Ignavibacteria > Ignavibacteriales > Ignavibacteriaceae > IGN3. Next base: position 2,773 of record JAKIZM010000110.1, read on the forward strand.
CTGTCCTGCATACTCATCGGGGAATCCAATGGTATGTCCGAATTCATGTGCATAGATTCCTATATGAGTGAATGATTTATTAAAAGGGCCCCCACCATATAAATTTGGTCCGCTTCTTTCTGCAAGAAAATGGTTCTTACCATTTAGAGATTCAGCATGGACGCTTAATGCACCAGACAAAATTGCATCTTGAGCATATACCACAGCATATTTATCATAATAATTTGGAGAGCCTGGATTCTCGCTAACGTACCCAAGTTCAATAGCTTTTTGTATTGCCTCATAAGCCAAGATACTAAACAAAGGTGCATTTGCATAGTACTCCCTTGTATTGTCTGCCTCAATCCAAACGGGTATTCCATTTTCATCTGTTGGGTTTACAACCCTCCCGGTTATTTTAAGTTTGCCAAGTGACATCTGATCCCAGTAATCTCTGAAGCTGCCGAATATTGCTTCATCTTCTGGATGAGGACTTTCGAGTCCGCTCCCAATCCAATAATTATATGAAAACATCATACTGTCAAAATCTGCTGTGAGATATCCACCTAGTCGGGGAAACTCATCTGGATCAAAATGCTTTACATCAGTAAACTCAATTAATATAATACCAATTTTCAATGTTACCGGTGCATTGTGTGCTTCTGCTTGCTTTTGAGCAAACCACTGCCTGTTTAATTCAATCTGTTCATTGAATTCTTCTATTTGTTGTGTTATTTCCTCAATGCGTGATTCTGTACGTTCTAATTTGTATGATGATGCTGGCGGCCAATCTATTCCAACTTTATAATTTGTTGGCTTAAACTCACCAATCTCATCTAAAGTAGCATAATAGTGCCACCCATCACCTGATTGAACAAATCGGTACCCATCTTCAGTTTCTGCCCACCAAAAGAACTCATCTCCCCAGAGCCTGCCTGTGAAGGTAACATCGTTCGGCTGTGTTAACGTCTTCATTCCAGTGTCGAACGGGGCAGAATTTATAATTTTGTAGTTCGATAAAATCTGTAATACTACAACCAAAATGTATAATGACTTTTTCATTATCCTTCCTCCTGTTATTTTATAATTGTTAGTTTTTTAATTTGTCTTGTTGAAGCTGCTTCAAGACTATAGAAATAATTTCCAGAAGGTAGTTTGTCTGACGATAATCTTATCTGATGTTCTCCTGATTCCTGCTCTCCTTCAAAAAGTGTTAATATTTTTTCACCTAGTATGTTATATAAGTTTATTCTTACACTCTCATCTTTGGGAATCTGATATTTTATAATCGTTGATGAGTTAAATGGGTTTGGATAGTTTTGTTCAAGTAAATATCCTGATGGATTTCCAACAGCTACTTCTGCTATGTTAGAGTATTCAAACGAACCATCATAGTCAATCTGCTTTAATCTGTATTTGTAAATT
>JAKIZM010000010.1 GCA_022708025.1 Bacteroidota bacterium
CAGCAGATAGAGTAGGTTCTTACACTTATAATCAGGTTGGTCCAAGAAATCTATCGAGATGGAATAATGAGATGGGATATGGACGGGGAAATGCATACAGGGTATTACTTGAGACATTGAATATGATGGGTCCGGTAATAGTTCACACACCGTTGGAGAACACTGAACAGATAACCGGAAATTACTCTGTAAGCTGTTCAATTACATCTGTAAATTCAACGATAGATCCATCAAGTGTAAAATTATTCTGGTCAAAAAATAATCCTTCAATTACTGATAGTGTTCTTCTGAGTAACACAGGCGGCAGCACTTATAGTGGAGAGATTGTAGGCACTGGTGCAGGTATATACAGGTATTATATCAAAGCACAGGATATAATCGGAAGGAAATCCACAAGTCCGTTGAATGCTCCGGCAAATTTATACTCATTTGAGGCAGCAACAGATTTAATACCGCCTGTAATTACACACACAGCAATAAACAACACAGCAAAACAAAAATGGCCGTTGGATATAACAGCTAATGTTACTGATAATTTAGGTGTAAGTTCAGTTGTTTGTGAATTCAGAGTTAATAGTGGTTCGATAAACACCTTCACATTAAATCTGGTAAGTGGTAATACTTATAAAGGAACATTTACCGGAACAGTTGAAATCGGAGATTTTATTGAATACAGAATAAAAGCTACTGATAACTCAGCTCAAAATAATATTGGTTATCATCCTGCTGCAGGATTTCATTCATTTAGTATTACTGATGTTCTTGGTTTAGTGCTTGTAATTGATGATGATGTTACTTATGAAAATAGAATTTCACCTGATAAGGAATTCCACGAAGCTGATTTACTTACTCCTCTTGGAGCATCAGCAACATTGTTTACTAATACATTAAACAATGCAGGTTATCTTGCTGAACAGGTTACTTTTAGTGCTTTTAATCCTGCAGATTTAAATAACTATGATCTTGTTATTTTATCAGCTGGGTTAAATGAAGGAACTATGTTCAATAATCAAACAAAGAGAACTGCAATTACAAACTGGACTTTGGCAGGAGGTAAAACATTAGTTGATGGCGGAGAAGTCGGTTATATATATAGAAAATCAGGAACTACAACTGATCTTGACCCGCTTTTCAGAAGGAATGTATTAAATGATAGTACCTGGGTCAGTGATCGCAGTGGTGCAAGTATTCAGATTGTAACAACAACTCATCCAATATTTAATTTACCAAATTCAATTACTGGTCCGATAGCTGTAAATAATAGTGGCAGTTCCGGCTGGGGTACAAGAGATGAAGTTACTTTGTTAAATAAATCTGGTGTCAGCAGAATAGCAAATTGGACTGGCGGTACAGCTTCTAATGGCGGTATTATCATTCATAACCCCGGTAGTGATACATCAAAATGCAGAAATATATTCTTTTCATTTGCAGTATCACAAATAGCAAATCAAACTGTTGCTGCAAACCTGATAGAAAATACAGTCGCATATTTATTCAGAGATATTATTCCTGTTGAACTCACTTCATTTACAGCATCATCAGATGGTAATTCAGTAATCTTATTGTGGAATACAGCAACTGAATTAAATAACAATGGATTTGAAGTTCAAAGAAAGTCACTTAACAGTGATTGGAGCAATATTGGTTTTGTTGTCGGTTTTGGAACAACAACCGATCCTAAATTTTATTCATTTACAGATAATAATGTTAAAGTTGGTAGCTATTCGTACAGACTTAAACAATTGGATTTTGATGGATCATTTGCTTACTCACAAGTCGTTAATGTTGATATTACCGCTCCATTACAATTCAGTTTGGAACAGAATTATCCAAATCCGTTTAATCCTGCAACAACGATAAATTATTCATTAGCAAAAGATGAATTTGTACATATTGCAGTATTTAATATACTTGGCGAAAAAGTTGCAACATTAGTGAACACAAATCAAAAAGCAGGAAATTATGAATTAAAATTTGATGCTTCATCACATTCAAGTGGAATCTATTTCTATTCGATGGAAGCAGGTGATTTTAAATCTGTTCGTAAAATGATATTAATGAAATAATTTTTGACTGCATTACTTTCTTGAAAAAGATAGAATTTTTGATTTAGATAATTTACAAGCGAGCCTGTACGGCTCGCTTTTTTTTATTTATTTCTTGAGCAAAGTGTTGACTTTTTTTATATCTTTAAACAGATAATAGGAGATTTTTATGATGAATAAAACATTAACAATTTTCGTATTGGGGTTAGTCTTATTTTTTAGTTTCGTTACGTACGCTCAAACTGCAGAACAAAAAGCTTGGTTAATTGAAAACTCAGCCAGGATTAAAAAGATTGAAGACTTGAAGAGAGCTGACGCAGAATCATTGGCAACTATTTATCAAATGCCAATTTCAGCAACTTTAAGTAATGGTGCGCTTATAGAATTACAAAGTTTTGAAAATGGTATGCCTTATTATCATATGACTGATAATATTAATGCTGCTGCAACAGTATCGACAAGATATGTTTGGGATAATGGAGCCGGAGGTTTCTCTCTTTCAGGTAACGGTCAGGTTATTGGTTTGTGGGAAGCTGGTAATGGAATACCTCTGTTGACTCATCAGGAATTAGTTGGAAGAGTAACTCAGAGAGATGCAGGTGGAACTTATACTGATCATGCTACTCACGTAGCCGGTACCTTGATTGCAACAGGAGTTGTTCCCAATGCAAGAGGTATGTCTAAAATGGCAAGGATTGATGCATATACTTCATCGGGTGATTTAAGTGAAATTATGAATGCTGCTGCAAATGGATTAAAAGTTTCTAATCATTCTTATGGATCGATAAGAGGCTGGGTATATGATTATCGAAATGATGGTAAGTGGGCTTGGTTTGGAACACCGGCTATTAGTGAAACTGAAGATTATCTGTTTGGATTTTATTCTTCTACCTCTGCTTCATGGGACTATTTTATGGTAAACGCACCAAATATTTTAGTTTGCAAAAGTGCCGGTAATGACAGAGGCGATGGTCCCACAAGTGGAACCGCACATTGGGTAGTGATTAATAATAACTGGGTATGGTCTTCAACTGTAAGGGACAAAGACGGTGGTATTGATGGTTATGATTGTATAAATGATGGAGTAGGTATCTCAAAGAATGCATTAACGGTTGGAGCAGTTAATGATATTGTGAACGGATATAATTCACCTTCAGATGTTGTAGTTACATCCTGGAGTAATGAGGGACCAACTGATGATGGCAGAATAAAACCTGATATAGTTGCGAATGGTACAGATCTGTATTCATCTACTAATACTTCCAACACTGCTTACGAAAATATGAGCGGTACTTCTATGTCCTCACCAAATGTTGCTGGTTCTGTAGCATTAATATTAGAACAGCAAGCTACGCTAAATGGTGTTACAAATGCTTTACGTTCATCAACAGTTAAAGGCTTGATAATTCATACTGCTGATGAAGCTGGTACTGCACCTGGACCGGACTACAGACATGGCTGGGGCTTAATGAATACATATAAAGCAATTCAATTGTTAACTTTGGATCATGAAATCGGAGGTAATCAACTAATCAGAGAACTTACATTAAATCAGGGCGGTAATGAAGTGTTTACTGTTGAGTCTAACGGAACTGAACCATTAAAAGTTACAATTTGTTGGATTGATCCTGCTGGTACACCGCCACAGGCATCGTTAAATCCTCCCAATCTTATGCTTGTAAATGATCTGGATTTAACAGTAACCGGACCAAATTCAACAGTTTATTATCCCTGGGTATTAGATCCTTCTAACCCTTCAGCTGCTGCTACAACAGGTGATAATTTCAGAGATAATGTTGAACAGGTTCTTATTGAATCGCCGGTTGCTGGTACATATACAATCAAAGTTGGACATAAAAATAATTTGTCAACCGGCTCACAAAAGTTTTCTATTATAATCAGTGGTATCGTTGTTCCTGTTCCCGATATTGTAACCCTGGTTGAGCCAGTGAATAATGCACAGGGAGTTTCAAGCATTCAGGTTTCATGTAAATGGACAAGAGCACCAAAAAGCATGAGATATGAACTTCAGATGTCATTGGATTCTACTTTTAATACTGGTGTTACAAGTATTCTTAGTAAAACAGTTACTGCTTCTTTAACAAACTTACCTGAATTATCTGTTATTTTCTGGAGAGTAAGAGCAATTAATAGTGGTGGAATTGGTGACTGGTCAGCTGTAAATAAATTCACTACAACATATTCTCTTCCTTCACCACCAACTTTAATTAGTCCGCCTAATAATTCAGTTCATCAAAACATTGATCAGGAGTTTAAATGGGAAGATGTTTCAAATGCAACTGAATACGGATTTCAATTATCAAATAATGTTCCTTTTACAGATATAATTATTGATACAACTTTGTCGACTAACTCTTTCAATTTTAATAATCTCCAGGAAGGCAAAAAATTATATTGGAGAGTCAGTTCAATAAATCCGTCAGGCACAAGTGCATATTCATCAAAAAGTAACTTTACTACTAAATTAAAAGGACCTGATACTTTAACAGTTACAGTCAACTTAAATGAAGATGTTGTATTAAACTGGACTGATAAATCTTCTGTTGAAACAAATTATATAATTTTACGAAAAACTGAATCTTCAAACTATAATAAGCTGGATTCATTAGGAGCAAATCAAACTTCATATATTGATACTTCAGCTCAATCTGGAATTGGATATCATTATGCTGTTTACTGCAAAAATAATACTGCTTCATCAGATACTGTAGAATCAGCTTTAATTGTTGTAAGTGTTGAAAAAGAAGAAGATAATATTCCAACTGAATATTCTTTAAAACAAAATTATCCGAATCCGTTTAATCCGAATACACAAATAAAATATTCAGTGGCAAAAGATGGTTTTGTGAATTTAGCTGTATTTAATTTACTTGGTCAGAAAGTAGCAACATTAGTCAGCGAAAATCAAAAAGCCGGCAATTATGAAGTAAACTTTAATGCTGCAGCACTTCCAAGCGGAGTATATTTCTATTCATTGGAAGCAGGTGATTTTAAATCAGTTAGAAAAATGATTTTAATGAAATAATTCCACATTGTCATCCTGAATTTATTTCAGGATCTGACATTTGAAATTCGGGAACAATCCGCCTCTGGCTGACAGATTGATATATACTAAAAATCATCTTCCAGCAGCCAGCCTTCTGCTAGGTCAGGAGTAATTTCTGAAATGAATCGTGATGGTTTTGATAATGTCATTCCAGCTTCACGATCAAATAAATTCATCGGATAAGAAACATACAAATTATTTTTTGCTCTGGTTGAAGCAACATACATCAACCGTCTTTCCTCTTCTAATGAATCTAAATTTTCAACCGATCTTGCGGAAGGGAAGTAGCCTTCAACAGCGTGAATAATAAAAACCGAATGCCATTCCAATCCTTTAGCTGAATGAATTGTAGAAAGAGTTATATACTCTTCTTCTTTATCAGTTGCTTCAACATCGAGAACGCTTTCAATAATCGGCTCAATTGCCATATCAGAAAGTAAAGATTCAATTGAAGAATAATTCTCAACAATATTCTGGAATATTTCTAAATCTTTTTTCCGTTTGTTCCAATCATCGTAATTGGCTTTAAAGAGTTCCCAATAATATTCATAAACTTTCTGCACCATTTCTGAAGGCAAATACTTTTTCTTCTGCAATTCATATAAAAGATAAAACAAAGGACCGAGCTTATGATGCTTAAATCCGGGCTGATTATCAGGTTCTGCTTTTATTGTAATTCTTGCTGTTGCTAATTCATCCAGAATTCTTTGAGCAGTTTTCGGACCAACTCCTTCGTGTAATAGCAAAACACGATACCAGCTAATTACATCTTTGGGATTTACTACGATTCTTAAAAATGCCATTACATCCTTTATGTGTGCAGTTTCAACAAACTTCATTCCTCCGAATTTTTGAAAAGGAATATTTGCTTTAGAAAGCTCAAGTTCCAGGTCAAACGAAAAGAAAGATGAACGGAACAAAACTGCAATATCTTTTAATGGAATGCCTTCTTCCCTCAGGTCAAGAATTTTTTCAACAATAAATTTTGATTGAAGATTATCAGTCGTTGCAGCAACAATATTTGGCAGTTCTCCGCTGCCTCGTCTTGTATAAAGATCTTTTTTATACTTTTCAACTGCTGATTCATTTATTCTGTTTGCAAAATTCAAAATTGATTGAACGCTTCTGTAATTTTCTTCAAGCTTAATGATTTTTACATCATCGAAAAGTTTTGGGAATTCCATTATGTTATGGAAATCAGCACCGCGAAAAGAATAAATTGCCTGTGAATCATCACCGACTACCATAACATTTTTGTTGTATTTAGCTAAGCCTTTTACAATTTCAGCTTGCAAGTGATTTGTATCCTGATACTCATCAACCATTACAAACTTAATTTCAGAAAGTAAAGCTTTAACAGCCGGACTATCTTTATGCAGAAATTCGCGTAAGTAAACCAACAAATCATCGTAATCCAGAAGATTATTTCTTCTTTTATATTCAGTAAATATTTTTTGAATCTCTAAAATCTTATCAAGCAAAGGGAGGAAATGCGGATAATCATTTTCAATTATTACTTCAACTTTCTTTCCGGTATTAACGCTTAAACTGTAAACTTTATTTAATGTTTGTTTGTTCGGAAATCTTTTATCTTTTGTCAGAAATCTATCCTGTGAGCGAATTAGATTTATTATATCTTCACTATCTCCTTGATCAAGAATTGTAAAATTAGAATCAAGTCCGATTGCTTTTGCATATTTTCTTAGTGTTAAATTAGCAAACGAATGAAAAGTTCCGCCTCTTATTTTTGAGCAACGGTCATCAAGAAGCATAGATGCACGCTTCATCATTTCATTAGCAGCTTTTCTTGTAAAAGTTAAAAGCAGAATAGAATTTGGATCATATCCAAGTTCGATTAGTCTGGCAACACGATAAACAAGTGTTCTTGTTTTACCTGTTCCGGCGCCTGCAATAATCAGATAACAACCATTTACTGTTGAAGCTGCTTCAAACTGCGAGGCATTTAATTCTTCCTGATAATTAATTGCAAAACGGGCTTCGTCAATTTTTTTAACCAAGCCCGTTTGTGATGTTCTTTTTAAAACATATTTCTTCTGATTCATCTTCTCAGAGCTTTTGGCTTTCCTAATATTTCTGAAAACAAAATATATTCTCTAATCGCAGTATGGTTTTTTAATCTTAAATTAAAATTATTGATTTCGGTTTTTTGTTTGCTTTTATCAGATAAAAGCTTCTCAAACTTTTTTGCATCAGCTTCAATCTTTGGGCTAACTGTTCTTGATTGCCGCAAAACGGCTTTTCTGCTTGTTTTTTTATCATCATAAGTTTCTCTGAAGCCGATAGGTTCTTTTTCTTCAACACTTCTGTGAAGTCTTCTGTCGTCAGCTATATCAAGGTTTTTATCTTTAATTTCTCGATCAGAAAAATCAGAGGGCTCTTGAGCTGGTCTGGTTTGTGGCTGAGGAATGTTTACTTCACCTTTAAAAAGATTTTCAATCTCTTTAAGAATATCATATTCATCTCTTTTTTGTGTTATTACCTCAGGCGTTGAAGATGAACCCTGCTTTAAAGAAATATTTGAATCAGCTCTTTGATTTCTCTGAGTTGGAGTTTGTTTTGGAGGCTCTTTCTTTTTAAAGAAAGAACTTAAAAAACTGAAAATTATAATACCCCAAATAAGGTATTGAAATAAATCATCCATTGAAATTCTTTATATCTAATTTACTTTTTTATTTTCACTACTGATATATCTTAAGAATCAGTTTTTTTCTTTTCCTCAGGTTGTGCAATTGAAGTTCTCATTTCTGTATCAGCTTGAATATTTTTAAGATTATAATAATCCATAACACCAAGCTTACCATTTCTAAATGCATCAGAAATTGCCCGCGGAATTTCAGATTCAGCTTCTACAACTTTTGCTTTCATTTTTGCTACTTCAGCAATATTTTCCTGTTCTGTTGCAACTGCAGCGGCGCGTCTCTCTTCAGCTTTAGCTCTTGCCACTTTTAAATCTGCTTCTGCCTGATCAGCCTGAAGTATTGCACCGATATTCTGACCAATATCCACATCTGCAATATCGATTGATAAAATTTCGAATGCTGTTCCGCTGTCCAATCCTTTCGCTAAAACTGATTTTGAAATCTTGTCAGGATTTTCGAGCACATCCTTATGGGATTCACTGGATCCGATTGTTGATACTATTCCTTCGCCGACTCTTGCAAGCACAGTTGCTTCACCAGCGCCTCCGACTAATCTTTCTATATTAGCACGAACAGTAACTCTTGCCATAGCTTTTAATTGAATACCATCTTTTGCAACTGCTGAAACCATCGGAGTTTCAATTACTTTCGGAACAACCGACATTTTAACTGCATCAAGAACATCTCTTCCCGCAAGATCAATTGCAGTTGCGCGTTCAAAAGTTAATCCGAGATTTGCTTTATCTGCAGAGATAAGCGCATTGATTACTTTTGTAACATTACCGCCCGCAAGAAAGTGTGCTTCCATTTTTGCCTGATCAACAGACAATCCGGCTTTTGTTGCTGTAATCATATTTCTTACAATTAAAACCGGTGGAACTTTCCTTAATCTCATTCCGATCAGATCTTTAACAATCTTTACTCTTACACCTGAAAAGTAAGCAGTAATAAATAATCCCAGCGGAACAAAATAAAGAAACAGAAATAAAAAGATAATGATTGCAATTATGATTATAATTGATAATCCGGTTAATGCTTCCATTTATTCTCCATTCATTTATTGAATTATATTTTCTGATAAATAATCTGCCTTAATGACCACTAATAAGATTTTATGACGTTAAAAATATCATTTTAGCAGAACAAATTTTCTTTTCAGGATGAAATTAAGCAAAAAATTAACCAAAGTTTACTGGCATTTGAATTGCCTCTGTTTTGAATGTCGTATCACATAGAAATTGTGATGATTCAGTGATCATTTAATGTTGCCTTGATACGGCGTGTCACTATTAGTATATTTCTATTGTGAAACCAAATTTTACAACATTTTGGTTCACTTTAAGCATAAATAAGGAGAAATATGGACGGAAATTTTTCGGATAGATTACAAGATGTAATAAGACTTAGCAGGGAAGAAGCTCTCAGACTTGGTCACGATTATATTGGTACCGAGCATCTTCTTCTTGGAATTATCCGGGAGGGGCAGGGAGTCGCTGTAAAAATTTTAAGAAATCTTGAATGTGATTTACTTAAATTAAAAAAAGCTATTGAAGATACTGTCAGAACTTCCGGCGGAACATTAACAATTGGAAACATTCCTCTGACTAAACAAGCAGAGAAAGTTTTAAAGATTACACAAATAGAATCAAAAATATATAAAGCAGATGTAATAGGTACAGAACATCTTCTTCTTTCACTTTTAAGAGATGAAGATAATATTGCTACTCAGATACTTCATCAATTTAATATTTCTTATGATGCTGCCCGTGCTGAATTAAATGCATTGCTTAGTGCAAAAAATCCCAAAGAACCCGGGCAAAAAGCTCCGCAATCATTTGACAGGAAAACAGAAAAAACTAAAACTCCTGTACTTGATAACTTTGGGCGTGATCTTACAAAACTTGCTAACGAAGATAAACTTGATCCGGTTGTTGGCAGAGAAAAAGAGATTGAACGTGTAGCTCAGATTTTAAGTAGAAGAAAAAAGAATAATCCTGTTTTAATTGGCGAACCTGGAGTTGGTAAGACCGCTATTGCTGAAGGTTTAGCACTTCGCATCGTACAGAAGAAAGTACCAAGAACTCTTCAGGATAAGAGAGTAGTAACTTTGGATCTTGCAGGACTTGTAGCAGGTACAAAATACCGCGGACAATTTGAAGAGAGAATGAAAGCCCTGATGAATGAGCTTGAAAAAGCTGAAGATGTAATACTTTTTATCGATGAGCTTCATACAATCGTTGGTGCTGGTGGTGCAAGCGGTTCACTTGATGCCTCAAATATGTTTAAACCGGCTTTATCCCGCGGCGATATACAATGTATCGGTGCAACTACTCTTGATGAATACAGAAAATTTATTGAAACTGACGGAGCACTTGATCGAAGATTTCAAAAAGTAATGGTTGATCCGCCGACTTATGATGAAACACTTCAGATACTGGAAAATATTAAATTCAAATACGAAGAGCATCATCGTGTGAGATATTCAAAAGAAGCAATTGAAACTGCTGTGAAATTAAGTAATCGTTATATAACAGACAGACATTTACCTGATAAAGCAATAGATGTAATTGATGAAGCAGGATCAAGGGTACATATGGGTAACTTTGAGGTGCCGCAGGAAATCCTTGAACTGGAAGAAGAGATTGAAGGCGTAAAAAAGGAAAAAGCCCGTGTAGTTAAAATGCAGGATTATGAAGAAGCTGCACGCTTGCGCGATAAAGAAAGAAATCTTCTCTCTGATCTCGATACTGCAAAACGTGAATGGGATACAAAAACAAAAGATATTGTACACGATGTAAGCGAAGATGATATTGCCACTGTTGTTGCAATGATGACTGGTATTCCTGTAAACAGAATTGCTCAGACCGAATCTGAAAAATTGTTAAAAATGGATGATGCATTAAAACAGCATATCGTCGGACAGGATGAAGCAGTTGCAAAGCTTACAAAAGCTATCCGCAGAACACGAGCCGGATTGAAAAATCCTAATCGCCCGATCGGAAGTTTTATCTTTTTAGGACCAACAGGAGTTGGAAAAACAGAACTCTGTAAAGTTCTCGCTAAATATCTTTTCGATACTGAAGATGCACTTGTAAGAATTGATATGAGCGAGTACATGGAGAAATTCTCTGTTTCCAGATTGGTTGGAGCACCTCCGGGATATGTGGGTTATGAAGAAGGCGGACAATTAACAGAAAAAGTCAGAAGAAAACCATACTCGGTTGTACTTTTTGATGAGATAGAAAAAGCACATCCTGACATTTTCAGCTTATTGCTTCAGGTTCTTGATGATGGAACTCTTACTGATTCTCTGGGAAGAAAAGTTGATTTCAAGAATACCATTATTATTATGACATCAAATGCAGGAACTAAAGATATTAAGAATATCAGCAAATTTGGTTTTGGCGGTGATGAGAATGTTGATAAATATACGAGTCTTAAAGATACAGTTGAAGATGCGATGAAGAGATTGTTCAATCCTGAATTTTTAAATCGAATTGATGATACTATTGTATTTAGAAATCTGACTAAGGAAGATATTTACCAGATTATCGATATTGAAATCAAAGATCTTCATGCTAACATTAAAGAAAACAAACTTCACTTTCAGCTTGATGAATCAGCAAAAGATTTCCTTGTCAATAAAGGATTTGATGAAAAATTTGGTGCTCGTCCTTTACGCAGGGCTATTCAAAGATATGTTGAAGATCCGCTTGCTGAAGAAATTTTACGCGGTTCATTTAAAGAAGGAACTACAATTGTTGCTAAGCACATTGAAAATTCTGAAGAACTGGTTTTCTTTGATGAAGCGATCGAACATCCAGATCCTAATGTTGAACCGGAAAAACATGATTCTTCCGGTAATTAAATAATAATTCTTTTACAAAAAAAAGGTTCGCAATAATGCGAACCTTTTTTTATTTCAGCAGAAAAATTATGCAATTAAAAATTGAAACATATTCATTCACAATTAACAGTAAAGGTGATTGTGATATAATAGATATTACTGAAAACGTTCAGCAAGTTATCTCAGTAAATAATTTTTTTGAAGGCAGTGCACTTGTTTTTGTAGCAGGTTCAACAGCCGGAATTACGACAATTGAATATGAACCTGGTTTATTAAAAGATTATCCCCGTTTTTTTGAAAAGATCATTCCGCAAAATCAGGAATATCAACATGATAAAACATGGCACGATGGAAACGGACATTCGCATGTAAGAGCTTCTCTGCAGGGAGCATCTTTTACAGTACCATTTAAAGATAAATCCTTAATTTTGGGTACGTGGCAGCAGATTATTTTTATAGATTTTGATAACAGACCGCGCCGGCGTGAAATAATTGTTCAAATAACAGGTATAAAAGAATAACGTATGAGAAAATTAATTTTATCATTAATTGCAGTTTTTTGTTTTACATTTTTTAGTTCTGCACAGATAGTTACAACTGAGCCGCAATATCCCACTGAGAATGACAGTATTGTTGTTATCTTTGATGCAACACAGCCCGGTGCCAGTGAATTATTAAACTACACCGGAACTGTTTATGCACATACAGGAGTAAATACGAATCTTGGACAGTGGCAGCATGTAATCGGGAATTGGGGAAACAATTCAAGTCAACCGGCGCTAACAAGACTTGGTCAGAATACTTATAAACTCACAATTGGTTTTCCCAGATCATTTTATTCGGTAACTAATCCATCAGAAAAAATTCTGCAGCTTGCGCTGGTATTCCGAAGTTCTGATGCAACAAAACAAACCAGACCCGATATTTTTATTGATCTTTATGAATCCGGATTAAATCTTGTTATTCAAAATCCGCAGGTTTCTATTGAGTACGGTGATCCTCTGCGTTCGCCTGCATTTGTTAAAGAAGGAGAAGTAGTTCCGATAAATGTTGAAGCTGTTGAATTGGGAACAGAAGTATCTTCTTTAACGCTTTTAGTTGATGGCGTTCAGGTAGCTCAAACAAATACTACAAGTATATCTTATAATTTTGATTACTCGCAGTATTCTACAGGAGCTCACTTTGTTAAAGTTGTTGGTATTGATACAGCCGGAAATGCAGACTCAACAGTCTTTGTAATGTTTTCTAATCCGGTAATGAATAATTCAACATTACCAAGTGGTTTGCATCCCGGATTGAACTATACAAGTCCGACTACTGCAACACTTGCTTTATTTGCTCCATATAAAGATTATGTTTATCTGCTTGGAGATTTTAACGACTGGAAAGTACAAACTAATTATTTTCTCAACAGACATTATGTTAATGCTGATAGTGTTATCTGGTGGATTAATTTAACATTAAGTCCAGGAACAGAATATGCTTTTCAATATCTTGTAGATGGAAAAATCAGAACTGGTGATCCGTACTCTGAGAAAATACTTGATCCAAAGAATGATATTTATATTCCTTCATCTACATATCCTTCATTAAAACCATATCCAACAGGAAAAACATCCGGAATAGTTGGAATTGTTCAGACCGGGCAATCAGAATATCAATGGCAGGCTTCCGGTTATATCAGACCTGCTAAAGAAAAAATTGTTATCTATGAATTACTTGTTAGAGATTTTTCAACACAGCGTACATTTCAATTTCTTATTGATACATTATCATATTTAAAATCACTGGGTGTTAATGCAATTGAGTTAATGCCGATAATGGAATTCAGCGGAAATCTTAGCTGGGGATATAATCCGATTTATCACACAGCGGTAGATAAGTATTATGGAACTGCAAATAAGCTAAAAGAATTTATTGATATTTGTCATCAAAATGGAATGGCAGTAATACTAGATATGGTTTTAAATCAGGCTGATAATGCTTCTCCGCTTGCAATGCTTTGGTGGGATAACGTAAACAACCGACCGGCAGTTAACAATCCTTATTTGAATCCAACCGCAAGGCATCCGTTTAATGTTTTTAATGATTTTAATCATGAAAGCAATGCAACAAAATACTTTGTTGATCGGGTAAATGAGTGCTGGCTAACAAAATTTAAGTTTGATGGTTTCCGGTTTGATCTTTCCAAAGGATTCACACAAAAATATACAAATGATGTGGGTGCCTGGAGCGCTTATGATCAAAGCAGGATAAATATTCTGAAAAGAATGGCTGATAAAATATGGGAAATAGATTCCACTGCTTATGTAATACTTGAACATTTTGCGGTTAATAGTGAAGAAACAGTTTTATCAAATTATGGTATGATGCTGTGGGGTAATCATAATTACGATTATAATGAAGCAACCATGGGATATGCTTCTAATTTCTCCGGTATATCATATTTAAATCGGGGCTGGACATATCCGCATCTTGTCGGATATATGGAAAGTCACGATGAAGAAAGACTGATGGTTAAAAATCTTGCCTTTGGTAATTCTTCAGGCTCCTATAACATAAAAAATCTTAATGTTGCTTTAAACAGAATGAAACTTGCCGGAGCCTTCTTCTTTACAATACCAGGGCCAAAACTTATGTGGCAGTTCGGTGAACTTGGTTATGATATCAGTATTAATTTTAATGGCAGGACAGGTGAGAAGCCTGTTAAATGGGATTATTTAAACGATGGCAGAAGAACTAATCTTTATAAAGTTTTTTCTGCATTGATTAATCTCCGTAATAATTATGAAACTTTTCATGCATCAAACTTTAATCTGGATGTCAGCGGATTTATGAAGAAGATAAATCTTTATCATCCTTCTATGGATGCTTTTATTGTTGGGAATTTTAATGTTATTCAGCAATCAACAAGACCGAATTTCAGTAAGGTCGGTTATTGGTATGATTATTTTACCGGTGATAGTATTTATGTTACAAGCACAACTAATTTAACAGACAGCATCGTGCTTGCACCGGGAGATTTTAAATTATATACCTCTGTAAGATTACCACTTCCCGAGCAAGGAATTCTTTCTGATATTGAAAAAATTGATGATAAAATTCCTGTTGACTTCAGATTGGAACAAAACTATCCAAATCCATTCAACCCCACTACAACTATTAGATATAGTATTACAATTCCATCTAAAGTTAAATTACAAGTTTTCAATATTCTGGGGGAAGAAATAATATCGCTTGTAAATAAGGAACAGTCAGCAGGAATTTATGAAGTTATCTGGGATGGAAAAGATAAATATGATAAAGAAGTAAGTTCGGGAGTATATTTTTATCGCATTAATGCAGGACAATTTTCAGGAACCAGAAAAATGATTTTACTCAGATGATAAAACAATATCTTCGTTTATCTGTCATAGAATATTTATTTTGATTTTTGAAATATTATTAACGAAATTTGATATGAAAATATTTTAATTAAACCGAGGTGTGGTTTATGAAAAAGCTATTTTACCTCCTCTTTTTATTTCCATTCACAGTTTTTGCTCAATGGACTTGGGTAAATCCTCTTCCGCAAGGAAATGATTTATTAGACTTTTATTTATTTAACTCAGATTCACTTTACGCTGTTGGTACTGCTGGCACAGTTATGTCTTTAGGCAATTCTCATACAAATTGGGATATACAACATCAAATTATCCCAATGACACCCCTTGTAAGAGTTGAGTTTTCCAGTCCAAATGATGGTTATTTATTATCGGAATATGGAGGGTTTTATAGATCTACTAATGGTGGGCTATCCTGGAATTATTCCTCAACAATACACTATTATGCTTATTGTATTAAATTCATTAACGAAACCACTGGATTTGTTGGAGCAGATGCAATTTACAAAACAACTAATAAAGGTGCTAATTGGGTAAAAAAATTGCAGGAATATGTAACCTCTATAGATTTTATAAATGATACTTTGGGCTTTGCTCTAAGTTTTTTGGGAAGCATTTATAAAACAACGGATGCAGGTGAAAACTGGTATTTATTAAATGCTTTACCTTCTCAATGGTATACAGAGTTTGATTTTATAAATGAGCAATTTGGAGTAGTTGTAGGTTATGATGGAGCAATTTATAAGACCTATGATGGCGGAGTGCATTGGAATTACCATACCATTAATACAAATAGAGTAGTTACATCTGTGTATTGTAGGGATGAAAATAATTTTATTGCGGTTGCTGACTCAGGGCTAATTATAAAAACAACTAATGGCGGTGCCAGGTGGATATTAAATAATAAAGAATCAATAGTCAGGCTTAGAAAAATTGGTGGGATCGGAGATAAATTGTATATAATAGGCTCTTATGGAGAAATATTATTTTCAGATGATTTTGGGGAGAATTGGTCGAAAATTGGAAATGAGATTACGAGAGATTCATTAAATTATATGACTAACATTGACCCAGGTATATTGTGGGTAGCTGGTAATAATGGAACCATTCTTAATTCGACTGATTATGGTCAAAACTGGATAGTTAAAAATTTAGAGACTTCTGAAAATTTTTATTCAGTTGATTTTGTTGATCCGCAAAAAGGGTGGATTGTCGGTTCAAATGGTCTTGTTATGACAACAAATGATTTTGGAGAAACCTGGAATCAGCAGACTTTCCCGAGCACATCTCGACTTAGATCAGTGGATTTTTATGATTATAATTATGGATTTATTGTAGGAGATGATGGTGTTATATATAAAACTACAGATGGCGGATCAACCTGGATTAATCTTTCTATAGGGAATTATCAGTTTAGTAAGATTTATATTAAGGACTCAATGACTGTTTGGATTGCCAATTTACAAAGACAATTATTAAGATCACTGGATGGAGGAAATAATTTTAACTTAATTGCAACCCTTAATAGC
Source organism: Bacteroidota bacterium (assembly GCA_022708025.1). Lineage (GTDB taxonomy): Bacteria > Bacteroidota > Ignavibacteria > Ignavibacteriales > Ignavibacteriaceae > IGN3. The sequence continues at coordinate 16,532 of JAKIZM010000010.1, forward strand.
GAAGTTTATGATATATTATTTATCAATGATCAAAAAGGATTTGTAGGTTGTAAAGGTGGAGTTTATAAAACAACAAATTCTGGAGAAACTTGGTCTCCTAAAAGCGGAGTTGATACCAGGAAACTGTATTTTGTAAATGATAATTTCGGATGGGGAGTTGGTGATAAGGGAAGAATCATCAGGACAATAAATTCCGGTGATCGTTGGGATACATTTGGCGGTCCTAATTTTTTTGAAAAAGCAACTGATAACTTATTAACAGGTGTTTATTTTAAAAACATTGAAGAAGGCATTGCTATTGGTGTAGGAGGTACGATAATAAAAACTGAGAATGCCTCTCCAACACCTGTTGAGCTGTCTTTTTTTAATGCTTTAGTTAATGGATATAAAGTAGAATTAAAGTGGCAAACAGCATCAGAGTTAAATAATCAGGGATTTGAAGTTCAGAGAATGTTTGGAAATTCTGATTGGATAACTATCGGCTTTAAACAAGGTTTAGGAACTACTACTGAAATAACAAACTATTCATTTGAAGATGATCTTTCAGGATTTAATGTTGAAAGAGTCTCTTACAGACTAAAACAAATAGATTTTAATGGCACTTATAAATTCTCGGAAGTTGTTGGAATCTTAATGCCTCCAAATAAATATGAACTAACACAAAACTATCCAAATCCATTCAATCCGGCTACAACTATCAGATATAGTATAACAACTCCATCAAAAGTTAAATTACAAATTTTCAATGCATTGGGAGAAGAGATAGTATCGCTTGTAAATAAGGAACAGTCAGCGGGAACTTATGAAGTTATCTGGGATGGAAAAGATAAGTATGATAATGCAGTTAGTTCAGGAATTTATTTCTACCGCATCAATGCAGGACAATTTTCAGAAACCAGAAAAATGATTTTACTCAGATGATAAAATAATTTTTCTAAAGCCTACCCTTAGGGAAGGTTCGGATGGGCTTTATTTTAAGGCACGTAATCGTGCCTTTCTTTTTATAGTGACTTAGTTATTCTATTAACTTATTATTCATAAGGGAATAAAATAAATATAGAAATGAAACGCATTAAAATATTCGGAAGAGAAATAATAGACCAAAACTCTATTGCTCAGATTGAAAGATGTACATCCGAGAATGATATTGGTGTGCTTACGGCAGATGCTCATTACGGATACGGGCATCCGATTGGCGGAGCCGTAGCTTATAAAAATAAAATTTCTCTTTCCGGAGTTGGATTTGATATTGCGTGTGGTAATAAGGCAGTAAGAACCGATATTAAAACTGATAAAATAGAAATTCCTAAAATTATGGATGAAATTTTCTCGCAAATCTCATTCGGAATAGGAAGAAAAAATAAACAGCCGGTTGATCACGAAGTTATTGATAAAATTGCTGCTGCTGAATTTAAACAGCAGAGAAAACTTTTTACTTTGGCCAAAGAACAGCTTGGAACTGTAGGAAGCGGAAATCATTTTGTAGACCTTTTTGAAGACGATGAAGGATTTCTTTGGATAGGCGTTCACTTCGGTTCACGTGGTTTTGGGCATAGAACTACAATGGGATTTATTGCATTATCAAAAGGTTATTCATTCGAAGATAAAGTAAGTGAAGGACCAATGGATTCTCCGCCGATACTTTTTGATATTAAATCTGAAATAGGGCAAGCTTATATTGAAGCGATTCATCTTGCCGGTGAATATGCTTATGCCGGAAGAGATATTGTTGTAGATCAGGTGTTAAAAATTTTAGGTAATCCGGCTAAAACATTTGAAGTGCATAATCATCATAACTTTGCGTGGAGGGAAGAACATTTCGGTGAAAAATATTGGGTCGTTAGAAAAGGCTGCACTCCTGCATTCCCAAAACAACTTGGATTTATTGGTGCAAATATGATGGACGATTCTGTTATAGTTGAGGGAGTTGATTCAGAACTTTCCAAAGAAGCACTATATTCTACAGTTCACGGAGCAGGAAGAACAATGAGTAGAAATGAAGCTGCCGGAAGGAAAAAATGGAAACGAGACAGAGATGGTGTGACAAGGCCCGTAACAGTTAGCAGAGGGAAAGTAAATTTTGAGAAAGTTAAAGCTGAGATGAAGCGAAAGGGGATTGAACTTCGCGGTTCAGGTGCTGATGAGGCTCCTGAATGTTACAAAAAACTGGATGAAGTTATTTCATATATGGGCAACACAATAAAAGTTATTTTCAGATTACATCCTATTGGAGTTGCAATGGCTGGCTCTGATGTTTATGATCCTTATAAAGATTAGTTAATTCTTAATTACAAGATTTGCAATTATTATTGCTGCAGCAGAAGAAACATTAAGAGATTCTGCCCTGCCTTTACCAGGAATTGAAATAGTTTTATCTGCAAGGTCGCTTATCATTTCTGAAGGTCCGGTAGATTCATTTGAGAAGACCAGAATAGATTTTGTTACCGGATTAAAATTAAAAACATTCTTTCCTTTAGTATCAGAACTGATTATCTGATATCCTGCTGATTTAAGATTTGTAATATCATTTTCAAAAACTTCATCGTAAATATTAAGATGAAAAATCGAACCCATTGAAGCACGGATTACTTTTGGATTAAGATATTCAGCTGATTCATTTGTTAGCAGTACGTTATAGATTCCAAACCAATCGCAGGTTCTGAGAATTGTACCAAGATTGCCCGGATCTGAAACTTTGTCAATCAATACAAGAATATTGTCTTTTAAATCTGTTAATTCCTTTTTAGGATATTTTTTTTCAAATACTGCTGCTATACCTTGTGGTGATTTTGTATCTGAGATCCTTTGAAACTCAATTGATTTTAACTCCAGAACAGTATTTGCCTTTTTCTTAATTACAGAAATAATTTCAGGGAATGATTCAGCAAACAATGGAGTAACGAAAACAACCTCATTATTATAATTACTGTTTAATCCCTCTTCAACAATCTTTAAGCCTTCTACCAGGAATTTTTCTTCTTTTATACGGTATTTTTTAATAAGTAAAGAAGAATAATATTTAAGATCATTTTTAGAGATCATAAAAGTCTGTTATAATTTTGTTTTGAATTATCTTCCATGCCATCTTCGAGAGTTTTCAAATATTCCCAGGAATAAATTCCGGTATCGTGACCATCCTTCCAGGTAATTTGAATTGCATATCCTCCGACAATATTAATATTTGAAATCTTATACATATTTTCTGAAAAGACAGTCGGCTTTGGCGGTCTGTATGTTCTTAGTAAAATTGTTTCACCTTTACAGCTTGCACAAGGGCATTCATCTCTAAGATATTTTAACGGGATAATTGTTACCTTATCATCCTGCCAGGTTATTGATAAATTTGTTTTATCCTTAATTTTAATCTGTTTTGGCTTCATTTGATTAATAAATTTATAATGTGTGCCTTAAAATAACATAATAATCAAAAATTTGTAATGTAATTTTATAATATTGATGTATCTTTGCAGTATCTAATAACAACAGAAGGATAAAAAATTTTTAATGGAATTGGTTCTTGTATTTTTACTGCTTTTATTTATCAACTTTATACTCGCAGCATCAGAAATTGCATTAGCATCATTTGGTGAATCAAAAATTGAAGAACTTAAACAGAAGCAGGATAAAGATGTTCCATACTTTGAAGAATTAAATGAAAATGAAGAGCAGGTGTATAGCAGCATTCAGCTCACTTCCAAGTTTTTGATCGTTATAATATCAGTATTAGGCTATCTTATCTTTTCAAGCTGGATTTATAATCAGGCTTTAACACTTACCGGTTCATATAGTTATTTAGATACAGCTATAACAATTGTTATTACTTCGATAGTGATTACAGTAATTATTTTAGTTTTTAATGTTCTGGTTCCGAAAGCTATTGCTTATCGTTATTCAGATACTATAGGTAAAAAATCCATTAAAGTTATTTTATTTATTTCCAAAGCATTAAAATTTATTACTAAAAGTATAACTGCAATAAGTAATCTGATTTTATTACCATTTAAAGAAAAGATTAACTTTTCACAAGAGCGTCCGACTGAAGATGAAATACTTGATATTATTTCAGATGGAGTAAAATCAGGTACTATCGATGAAGCAGATCAGGAAATCATTGAAAATATTTTTGAGTTTAATGATTTAAAGGCAGATGAAGTTATGATTCCGAGAACGGAAATGATTGCTATCAGCTTGAACGAAGAGAATGAAAAAAATATTAACTCAATAATCAAATCCGGTCATACATTGGTGCCGGTTTACGAAAATTCTTTGGATAATATTGTCGGGATTTTGCATACAAAAGATATAATGCGTGCAATAATTGAAAAACAAAATATCAATATTAAATCATTAATACGACCAGCTTGCTTTGTACCTGAAACAAAACTTATTTCTGAAATACTAAAGGATATGCAAAAGCAGGGAGAAAAAATCGCTATTGTAACTGATGAATATGGCGGAACTGAAGGAGTTGTAACGATAGAAGATATATTAGAAGAAATTGTCGGTGAGATAAAAGATAAAACACAAAGTGAAGTCCATACCTATAGTAAATTACCCGATGGTAAATTTTATGTTTTAGGTTCGATGTTTATTGATGAATTTAATGAAACATTTAATTTTGAACTTGAAGAGTCAGATGAGTATAACACTATTGCCGGATTTGTAGCTGATAAATCCGGTAAAATATTAGAGGTTGGAGAAAAATTTGAGTTTAACGGATTAACTTTTGAATTGATAAAGAAAATCAGACAAAAAATGGTTCAATTCAGGCTATATGATGAAGCCGGAAATTTTGGTCTTAAGTCTCAGGTTGAACTAAGTTAACTTAAAAAAAGGATTGCACAACAGAAAAATAAATACTATTTTTGGCTCACAATTTTTAAGCGCTGGTGTAGCTCAGTTGGTAGAGCAGCTGATTTGTAATCAGCCGGTCGGCGGTTCGAATCCGTTCACCAGCTCATAAAAAAACCCCAAAACATAAATATTTTGGGGTTTTTTGTTTGAGTAAAATTTTTTAGAAATATATTATTTTCTTTTTAACAATTATGAATAAAATACAATAGTTAAAATCTACGATTTTCTATTCTAAGTTCTTTCTTTTCCACAATATCGTTTTCTGGGTTTATTTTTAGATAACCCTTATCACTTAGAAAATCAAAACCTCCAGGTAAATATATTTGAATTATTTCCGTATATAAAAATCTTTCCTTGTGAGTTTTAATATTGTATTTTTTCGCAAATTGAATATTATAACCTTTATTATTCAAGTTCTCTAATTCAGATACAAAGTTATTATATATTGTCTCTTTTTCTGCTAAATAGTTGGAATAAAGTTTTTTATTTAAAAAAATCAGATTAAAATATTTTTCTGGATATTTCTTAATTATTTTTAAAACATTTTTACTCGCTGAAGGATTTGGCAAATAAGGATCTTCGATTAATATTTGAGATGAATCTCTTAAGAAAGGATCAAATATCTTTAACAAATCATAACGGACATTTTGTTTAAGTAAAATTATTGTTGGAAGGTGTTTAAGCTTTTGAGTTATTTGAGGATTAATAAATGATTTTTCATCATGAACTTCAATTTGTTTATGTTTCTTTTTTATTTCTTTAATTCCTTCTAGTGAAATTAAGGGTTGAAAGTATATCTTATCTAATGTTTTTAGAGTGAGGTCGATTTCAGATTTGATATTATTCTTATATTCAAATTCGATGAAACAACTTTTTTCTGTTATCCAGTGTGTAATTATTCTAGAAATTTCTTCTTTTTTTTGAGAGGGTTCAAGTTTTTCTATTTCATTTATTAGTTCATTAAAATGAAATTTCCCTTTATCAGAAACAATTAGATTTTGTTCAATATAATTAATAATTTCTAAAGCTTCATTTTTAGAGTAAGCAGGTAAATTTTGATAAAAGTAATTAACAATATTTCTAGAAATAACTAATTGTTGATTCATTAGTTTTTATTTGCTCTTAATAATTCTTTTGTAAGGTTATATGAAGTATCAAAGAAACCATCAGGCCAAGGTTCTTGAAAAAAGCCTGTCTCATCTATAATCATTTTCTTTAATTTTGTCTTTCCGGATTTTTGATTTTTATCAAAATAAAGGACTGAGATGTTTTGTCTATCAATTAAACCTTTAGCGATACATATTTGGACCTTCCTAATCAAATGTTCACTATGAGTTTCAATGAGAAAAAATGGTATATCTTTAATCTCTGAAGTTTGAATTACGGAATCCGATGCAAATTCTATCTCTTTGTTTTTAATTACTTCTACAAAATATTCAGCTAATTTTGATTGAAGATTAGGGTGTAAGTGTAGTTCAGGTTGCTCAATAAAAATTTGATTATTAATATAGGACCTGAAAATAACTGGTAATACTTGTAATAAACCGCTACTAGCCCCTTTAATACTGGAATAATAATTACGTTCATTAGGCATATATTGAAGAAATCCAACTGATTTTTCTTTTTTAATTCTTATACCTTTTGCCAAACCGAATTCATTCATTTTTTTTCTAATAAAATAACTTTTTTGCTTTGATTCAAGGAATGAAGGAAGACCATAATATTCATTATGATCAAAATGACCCTCTTTTAAAACATATATATCTTTTGGTTCCTCTCTGACAGGTTGTAAATGATCAATTGACAACAGATTATCAATAAAACTAGGGATGTATTGAAATGTTAAATGATACCAAAACTGGAATTTATTATAAATGTTTTTTCTTTGATTGTAACTACTTTCTTCCCAAAGATTGGTTCTTTGAACTTTATAATAGAAAAATTTATTTAGAACACTTTGATATTCAAAATATATATCATACATAAATGGCAATCCCCAAAAGTTATCATAAAAATCTTGGAATATTTTATCAATTTTGTTATTACTAAAAACAGATATAGTCCTTTTAATTTGACCATCTTTTCTTAGGGAAGGATAAAACTCAATGAAAAATTTCTCAATTGAGCTTTCAATTTTTATGAGCTCAATAACATATTTATCTTCTTGTAAACCAAATTGTATTCTGAATTTGAATGGAAAAATTAGATTATCAAAATCTGTTGGTAAACCCCTTCCCCCACTAACAGATTCAAATATAAAGTTTTCCTCAACTGAATCATCTACATCATCTCTATAAATTGAATTAAATTCAAATTTTGGTTCTTCATCATTTAGTTTATAATTAAATAATTCATTAAATGGATAACGCCTGTTATAAGGTAATTTGCTTTTTTGAATAAATTCTGAGTTAAAATTATTGATTGAGTTTTTATATAAAGATTCATAGGCTGATATATCCTCTGATTTAATTTTATTAAATATTCCTGGCTCAACTTCAATTTCCATAGTTATTTTTTTTGAAACATTTCCATTTATGACAATATCTTCAAACGAATTTAAATCAGTTGTATTGTCAATTTTAAAATTTAGTTCGTCTGATGAAAATGGAAATAAATTTGCATGTAAAAATTTTAATGCTTTAAAAATAGAACTTTTACCAGAACCATTAGGACCAAATAGAAAAGTAAGTGGAGCTAATTGAATTTCAGCATTTTCTAACGATTTAAAATTTTTTACCCGAAACAATATTTTTGCATTTCTGTTAACCATTTGTTACTTCCCAAAAAGGATTATTTAAATATTTATAAACTAAGAGCTTATCTCATATTTTTTAGTTTAATGGACAATAATATTCAAAAATAATAGATAAATTAAATAAATCAACATTTTTATATAATAAATAATAATGATATAATATTCATAAACACTTTTACATATAGACTTCACTGTGAAATATAAAATAAGACTTTTTAAACATTGTTCTTGAAAGATTTAATGTTACAATAAAACTTTTGATAATTTTAAGTATTGCTTATAATGTTTAAATTAACAAAAATACTAGGGTCATTTCTGAGATTGAATCTTATATCATTATAATATTCTTAATAATTTTTAAATATTGCAGAAACAAAAAATTTTTAAAATATCAAATCGTAAAAGATTTGATAATATTATAAAACATATCAAATAAATCATAGTTTACCAGATCATTTAGAAGTAACCGTTATGGATCAAGTTAAAACATTCGATTTAATTACTAAAAGCTTTTCAAATGTTTTTAATAAATTCTCTTATTTAAACATTACTAAAGAATTAGATTGGGAGCGACATTTATATATTGAGCTCAAGAAAAATATTGGTGTGCAATATTTTAAAAGATATCTAATTATGCTTGAGATGGGTGCATTTAAACATGGGAAAGGAATTCTTTGGATAAGTCCAAATAAATATGAAAAGAAAAAGAATTTAATTGATGAATATTTTAACATTGAACAAGATGAAGGCGGGCATTATAAGATAAAATTAAATGAAAATCTTAAACCACTTAAATCACCAATTAATAAATTTATTAAAACTGAGAAAGAACGAAAGTATTATACTGACATAATTATATATGATAAGAATGTTGGACATGCTTTAGCTTATATAGAACTCAAAATGGGAACTAATCTTACAAAGGAAAAGGTCCTTGAAGATTTTTATAAATTAAGACGTCTTGAATTGGTGCGGGATTTTCCAGCAATTTATATCGCTGCTGGATTTGATCCCTCTTCTAATCATGTATATTGGATCCCAAACAAGAAAAGTTATAATTATTCATTTGATATTTATGATTCATATTCGCCTTATCATATTAAAAATTTCCCCCAGAAATTTATTAATAAAGACCGGGTTTGCACTATAATAAAAGAGTCATCTAAAAATCTTTATGAAAATATGCACGCTACTGAAGCCGTATGGGTTAGTGAAATTATGTCTGTTCTCGAAAAATTTCTTCCAACTGAATGGAAAATTAGTGGAGAGGTAAGCGATCCATTGAATAGAAAAGAAAGAATTGATATTGGAATTCTTGATAACCTTAGAAATTTACGTGTAGCAATTGAACTAAAGAATCATTTCGAGTCACCTTTTCCAAAAGAAATTTTGAATGGATTAAATACTGATAAAAATTTATTAAAAGATTTTCTTAAGAAAACAGATTCATTCTTAGCGGAATATAATCTTAATAAAGAAATTATTAAAAAAAGATCAGCTTTTCCCAAACTCGGAAATAAAGATTACCTAAACCCAGATTTTTTTGAAAAAATTATTGAGATGTATTCTCAAGTTAAACGTATGTCAGAACTTATCTCTTCAAATGAATTAGATCAAGGTTTTATGATCTACATCGATCATAATGATGATTATTCTATTAGGAAAAATACACATTCGATTTCTGAAGAAGTATTTTTAGAAAATTTTCATTTCAGAAAACATCTTATTGAAAAGATTTTAGAAAGTATTAAAAGTGAGAATTGCCAATTTATTTATATGTTTAAATTAAATGGTAAAGATGATTCTAAGAGGTTATTTTTCACGAGAGAATAATAAACTGGGAGATTGAAAACATAAAAAACAAATTGGTTTGGGTTTTTTTTGTTAATCAGAAGTATTTGATGGTAAAAAGGGCAGCACTAAGCTGCCCTTTTGGATTAACATTTTTCTTTCTTCGAATTATCAAAGTTGAATATGAATTGATTCGATATGTTCAATCCTTTAATAAAAGGGGATTGATCAAATAATTGAATTGATATTCTTATTCAACTTGAGATTTTGCATTACGCATTACTGAAGCCACTCCTTTACGCAGGGTATCGCGGCTTGCATACATTTGGCTTGTACCAACTACTTCCTTATTACCGGCAACAAGATTAAAATAATATTTTTTATTCTTTGCCTGCTCAACTACAAAGCGTTCTTTATTTCCAGCGTTCTTTTTAACTGATTGAATGCCTTTCATACAAGCTTCTTTTGAATTATAACCCTGACTTTGTAAAATTATTTGCGCGTTTCCTGCAAATAAACGAAAACGAAACTTACCTGATTTATCTTTAAAGATTTCGTATTTAGGATATGGCATAGTATTACTCCTTAAAAATATGTTGTAAAAAAAAATTAAAATGCGCGCACAATTTAAGAATTTAGTTAAATAATGAATAATACTATGTGATGTAGATTAAAAAGAAGTAGTACGGGAAAGAATTTTAATAATTCAGATTTGAGAAGCACAGAGAAAGATAAATAGATTTTCTAAGGGGCTTCTAATAATTAAAGATAACTATTTAAATTTCTTCATCAGAGCTTCCTGAACATTTGGCGGAACGAAACTGCTAACATCAGCTTTTAGTGAAGCCAGATTTCTTATAACAGTTGAGTTGAGATAAGTATATCGTTCGTGAGGCATTAAAAATATAGTTGTAATATCTCCGCTTAGTTTTCTGTTCATCAGTGCCATTTGAAATTCAAATTCAAAATCGCTTATCTGTCTTAAACCTCTTACAATTGCTTTAGCACCAACCAATTTTGCGTGTTCAACCAGAAGCCCATCAAACGAATCAATAATAACCTTATCCTTAAATTCTTTTAATGATTCACGGAGCATTTCTACACGCTCTTTAGTTGTAAACAAGGGTTTTTTTGAAGGATTTATTGCAACAGTTATAAAAACTTCATCAAAAAGATCAACTGCCCGCTTTACAATATCAATATGTCCATAAGTTACAGGATCAAAAGTACCGGGATAAATAACTCTTTTCATAGGATTAAAAATATCTTATTTCTGATAATCTAATCTATTGATAATCATAATTATATAAAAAATCCAAAGTTAAATTATTCTAAAAATTATTTTTGTAATATCTCGTAAAGGCAGGAATCACCTATAATTTTAAAAGGCTCAGTTTTAAAATTTTCGATATCTTTTCCCTTTGTTTGGATTGAGCGCTCAATTACCATTCTTGCATCACTTTTTAGATAATTGTTTTGTATGATGTTTTTAACTACTTCATATATATCATCTTTAAAAAACGGCGGATCAGCAAGTATAAGATCGTATTGTTTATAAGGATTTTTTTTTGAATAATCTATTGCACTTATTTTTATCACTTTACAGTTGTCTTCAACATTAAGCGATTTAATATTTTCTAAAAGGTTTTTGTATATCTTGAAATCTCGTTCAATAAACGTAACATGCTTTGCACCGCGGCTTAAACATTCTAGACCAAGAGAACCTGAACCTGAATAAAAATCCAGAACTTCTATCTCAGTAAAATCAATTCGGTTATTAAGTAAATTGAAAAGTGTTTCCCGTACTCTGTCTGTAGTAGGCCGGATTTCTTTGGATTGAGGTACAGTAATAAGCCTGCCTTTAAAGATTCCTGAAATGATTCTCATCTTCATATCATTACCGGTAAGATCAGGCTATTCTGAATGCAATACCTGCCGCAGAAGAAAATGAATTATATTTTTCAAGATAAAATTTGCTTTCATACAGATCAGGCATTGGTCTTATTTTATCAAAAGGATTAAAAGCTATAAAATCAAGTCCTAAAACTTTTTTAAGTGTCTGAACAATTGCCGTTGATATTTCATCACCGGAAATAAACGCAGCTTCTATTTGTGTTCTTTCAATATGGAGTATTGATGAAGTTGATGTTTCTCTTAACAAATGATCTGTAATTTCGCTGGCATCGTTAAGCGGAATAACTTTAAAGTATAATGGTCTTCCGTTAAAAGCATAAAACAATGACAGGAATTTATTATTAAAATAAACACTAAGAGTTAGTCCTTTATAAACGATTGCATTACTTACAGAAAGTGATCTTTCAGCAGCAATATGAAGATTATCAACAAATCTTAATTTTAGATTATTTTTTTTGCAAAATGTATCAAGCATTTGCAAATATCTTCTTTGAACTGCAAAAACCAGGGCAGTATTTTTTTCGATAAATGGACCCTGCTCGATTTCAAAATACTGCAATACTAAATTTTTAGTGGAAATAAACGGATAATTAACTGAAAATTCCCATTTGAATTCATCAATCAGGTCCTGATAAAGTAAAGTTGTATCATAAGGAATCTGCATTGTGTGGAAAAGTTCAAAGGGCAGGGTAAATGATGCAGAGTTACTGTTAAAATTTTTTTTAATCAGTAATTCATCAAAAGCGCCCTGTATAAGGGCGCTGATTCTAGTTTCTTTATCTATTTCAAAATTTATAGGATCATTAAAGTAAGCTTCGTCAACATTTACAAGTCTGAATTGATCATTGATATAATTTACTTCAACAATCTGCAGCTTTGTGCCGGATAAATTAAACCCAATATGATTTTCAAATCCAGCCATTATCAGATATCGTCACTCCCACGAAGCCGTATTCTTTAATGCTTCATTATCAATGCTGCCAATGGAACCATATCCGGCAGGATCTTCAATATAATATTTTGTTCCCTTAACAATTTTCTTTTCAACTCGAAGAACTTTACCTTGAGGATTTATTACTGTGTCGCTTACAACAGTACTATCAATTCCCATAACAAATCTCTGATTTACTTTTGGTGACAGGAACAAACTGTCAGGAATAAAAGCGCCATTAGATAAAACTTTAAATGGATCGGCAGGTTTTTGTCTGAGTGAATCAAAAGAATTACGAACACTGTCAACATATTTATCGTTTTTAATAAAGTTTATCAGTCCATCTAAACTACTAGTAAAAGAACCATTTTTCCGCTGCCAAAGTATCTGAGCTTCCTTCAGATTTGTCATTCTTAATCTGGTTTCTTTTTTAAAATAATTTTCTTTGTCAATTTGTTCTTGAGGATCCAGTACGGCAACTTTTATAAGTAATACAGTAAGAATAGCAATTATAAGATACAATCCAGCGTGTAAGTACCAAGGATCTTCATTTTTTTTAGAACTGTTGGATGGCATTATTCCTCCGGGAAAATAAAATGATTATTATTAATCTATATAAACGTATTTTCTAATTTGTTTAAGTTTTTTATCGCCAATGTTTTTAACATTTAACAATTGGTCAATGCTTTTAAATCTTTTAATACTTTGACGATATTCAATAATTTTTTGAGCTGTTTTTTCGCCTATACCAGGCAAATTAGCCAGCTCATCTGCTGATGCAGTATTAAGATTTATACTTTTTTCAGCAGGTAGAATTTTCTTTCTAATATTCTTAAAATTCTGAGTGTTAAAATCTAAAACTTCCTGCTTATAATCAACATTTATGTTGCTACTTTTTTGATTATTTAAAGATAAAGAATCCGAGGTTAGAGCATAAAATTTTGTATCTTCTTCATCATAATCAAAACTAAGATATGGATTATTTTCCTGATTATTAAAAAAAGTTTTGTAAATAATCCCGATTAAGAAGACGGAGATAAGAAATCCCAGGATTTTTATCTCAGTATTTGTTAAACCACTTCTTTTTGATAATTTGTCAAACATTGATTTATGCTTTAATTATGCAGAATTACATAATTAGTTTAAGTCAATTATCCTTAAAGTCCGAATTTCTTAAAGAAACCATTTTCAGTATCCTTATCAACGGATTTGAAGTTTGGCTGATTTGCTAATTCTTTAAGTAATTCCTTTTCTTTATTAGATAATTTTTTAGGAATATTTATATTAACCTTAATTATTTGATCACCGTGACCCGAGTGGTTCAGATGTTTTATCCCTTTATCCCTCATTTTCAATAGTTTACCTGATGGAGTTCCGGGATCAATTTTTAATCTTGCTTTTCCATTTAAAGTCGGAACATCAACCTCAGTTCCTAAAACAGCCTCAGGAAATGTAATGGAAAGCTCATATAAAATATCATCATCTTCTCTTACGAAATATTCGTGTTCCTCTTCTTTAAATACAACAATAATATCACCCGATTGACTGCCCCGTTTTCCTGCATTTCCATCACCGCGCAATGTCATATAACTTCCTTGGTGAACTCCGGCAGGCACATCAATGTTTATTGTTGATTCAGAATTGATTCTTCCATCTCCGGAACATTTTTTACAAGGAGTATCAATAACTTCGCCTTCTCCATTGCAATTTGAACAAGCTGTTATATTAACAAACTGTCCGAATACTGATCTTGAAACTGATCTTATTTCTCCGGTTCCATTACAGATCGGACATTTTTTTCTGGAAGTACTTCCTTCAGCGCCTGTTCCTGAACATAGATCGCATACAATTTGCTTTTTTATTTTTACTTTCTTTGTTACTCCGGTTGCAATTTCTTCGAGAGTAAGTTTAAGGGTAACCTTTAGATCTGAACCTGGTACGCCTTTACTTCGTTGTCTGCCTCGTTGCTGTCCTCCTCCAAAAAAATCATCAAAGATTGAAGAACCTCCGCCAAAAATATCCGAGAAATGTGAAAATATATCATTGATATCTGAAAATCCCTGCGAACCAAATCCGTTGCCTTTAATACCATTATGTCCAAATCGATCATATCTGGCGCGTTTATCATCATCGTTTAATATTTCATAGGCTTCAGCAGCTTCTTTGAATTTGTCTTCTGCCTCTTTATCTCCGGGATTTCTATCGGGATGATATTGCATTGCAAGCTTTCGGTATGCTTTTTTAAGTTCATCCTTCGATGCGTTTCTTGAAACACCCAGTACTTCGTAAAAATCTCTTTTAGCCATTTATCTTCTTTATACCGATATATTATTCTTCACTAACAATAACTTTAGCATATCTTATTATATGATCCTTGTAAATATAGCCGGTTTCCAATTCATCAAGAACAGTATGCGGCGGTACTGAATCATCCGGTCTTTGCATCAATGCTTCGTGGTACTCAAAATTAAATGGTTTGCCAACAGATTCAATTTTCTTCACGCCTTGTTCATCAAGTGTCTTCATAAAATTATTGTAAATAAGCTGAATACCTTCTTTAATTTTTTGAACATCAGTTTCTTCAGACATATGAGATAATGATCTTTCCAGATCATCTATTGTGGGAAGAAGTTTGATGATTAATGATTCAGCGGCATATTTTAATATGTTCAATTGTTCTGTTTCGGTTCTTCTTTTATAATTTTCAAACTCTGCTGCTTTACGAAGCATAATATCTTTATACTTAGCTACTTCTGCTTCCAATGCTTTTATCTTTTCTTCGTTAGAAAGATCTTCTGATATTTGCTGCTCATTATTTATTTCTTCAGTTACTTCATTTTCTGTTTGATTAATATCATTTAAGTCTTCGCGTTTTTCATCATTAACATTTTTTTTTGACATTTCTATTTTTTCTCCTTATTTATTTCCTGTTAATACTTCTGTTAACATATCTCCAAGATATGAAATAATTGCAACAACTTTTGAATATTCCATTCTTTTCGGTCCTATTATTCCAACTGTACCTGATGTTTCTCCAAAAGAATACTCTTTAGTAATTAAACTGTACTCGTGAAGTTTTTCGTCTTCGTTTTCAGTACCAATTGAAATAAGTATGTTATCAGATTTCTCAGGCTTTTTCTTATCTAATATATGAATTATAATATCTTTATCTTCTATAAGTTCTATAACACTCTGAAACTTTTCAGGATCTTCAAATTCAGGTTGTTGAATAATATTTGTTGCTCCGGTTATCAGTATTTTTTCTTCCGGCTTTACATCTGTAAAAATCTTGTCAACTGAATCTACAAACAAACGCATTATTGGTTTTTCAACATCTTCTATATTGATTAGTCTTTCTTTTGCTGTTTGTCTTATTTCCTGAAAAGTTAAACCGCTTAATCTTTCATTAAGTATTGATTCAACTTCAGGTATAGAAGATTCTTCAATTTCAGATTCAAATTCTAAAGTAATAGTTTTTATCAGTCCGGATTGAATACTAACAACTACCAACATTCTAGTGCTTGAAAGTGAAACGAGCTGAATTTTTGTTAGTATTCCCTTATCCAGAGTTGGATAGGTTACGCAAGCTATCTGTTTTGTAATATTACTGAGTAACTTAGAAGCAACTTTTAATATTTGTTCTTTTTCTAAAAGCTTTGAGTCAAGACCTTTTTCGATAATACTTTTCTCAGTTGAGTTTAACGCTGATATTTCCATTAAAGAATCAACATAATATCTATAGCCTTTATCTGTTGGAATTCTGCCGGCAGATGTATGAGGATGATTAATAAATCCGGAATCTTCAAGTTCAGACATAATATTTCTGACAGTTGCAGGCGATACCCCAACATCAAATTTTCTGGTGATGTTTCTGGAACCGACAGGTGCAGCTGTTAATATAAATTGTTGAACAATTGACCGTAGTATCAATTTTTCGCGTTCATTAAGATTTTCGTGTAATACCGGAGACATTTTATCAACTAAAACTTTATTTAGTAAACAAATATATCAATAATTTAAAAAATATTTAGAATCTTAATCACTTACTACCTGAAAGCTTTTAGACCCTAAATGAATTTTTATATTTCTCTGAGTGTTCTTACAACATCTGTTATAAAATGTTAATATTTTAGCGAAAATCAAGGTATTTATTAGTTGCCAGTAAACAGTATTTTGGAAATTATGAATATCAGAATTATTTTAGAATGTAAAATAAATGAGTTTATTTAATGTCTGTTGAAATGGAACCTATCGCAGAAATGATCTGCGAATTAACCCGTAATTGTAATATTAAAGAAGAATATTTTGCTGCAAGTTTTAATTTATCACCTTCTGAGATAAAATTCTTAAAACTTCTTGCTGTTAAGCCTCAATATACAATAAAAGAATTTCGTGAAATTCTTAAACTAACTCCGGGAAGAATCACACACATTTTAACTTCATTAGAAGCAAAAAACTTAATCACCAGAACACTAGATCCTAAAGATAAGAGAGTAATATTAGTTTGTTTGCTGCCAAAAGCTACTCCACTTATTTTAAATTTGCAACAGAATTATAACGAGTTGCATAAAAGAATCCTGCAAAATGTTAGCGAAGATGAGCTTAAAAAAATTACTTCTTCGTTAAAAATCCTAAATAAAGTTTTTGATCAATGGGTAAATCAAAAATAATTTATACTCTAAAACACTTAAAAATTCAATAGTTAGATGAGAAAGATAGTATTAGTCCTTGCTTTTATCGGTTTATTAGTAGTAATCGCTATAGGCTTTTTTTCACAGAAGGATTATGAACCAACTACTTTAATGAAATTGAAAGAGAAATATTCTAAAAAATATACTCCATCAGTTGATCATTCAAAATTTGCTGTGCTACAACAAAAATTTTCAACTCCTCAACAGGTAACTGCAACTTGTATAAGCTGCCACAATCAACGACATAAAGAAGTAATGCAGTCAAATCACTGGAATTGGGAAAGAGAAGAATATGTTGAAGGAAAAGGTATTGTTTATCTTGGTAAAAGAAATGCAATCAACAATTTCTGTATCGGAACACAAGGTAATGAAGAGAGCTGCGCAAAATGTCATATTGGTTATGGTATGACTTCAGGCGGAAAATCTTTTACAGATTCTACAAATGTTGATTGTTTGGTATGTCATGATAATACTGAAACTTATGTTAAAGCGCCTGAAAAAGGAGGATTGCCTTTATCCACATTAGATTTTAATGCAATTGCTCAAAGTGTTGGTAAACCAAAACTGAGCAACTGCGGCGTTTGTCATTTTTATGGCGGCGGAGGAAATAATGTTAAACATGGTGATCTTGATGAAGCTATGTTTGAAACAACCAAAGATATTGATGTTCATATGGGAACTGATGGTGCAAAGCTTCAATGTGTTGATTGCCATACTACAGAAAAACATAATATTGCAGGCAAAGTCTATTCACTTTCTTCTATGAATATGAATAGAAATAACTGCGAGCAATGTCATACTGCAACTCCACACGAAGATAATATTTTAAACGAGCATACAATTAAAGTTGCTTGTCAAAGCTGTCACATACCAACTTATGCAAAAGCGAATTCAACAAAAATGTCTTGGGATTGGTCAACTGCTGGCAAATTAAAAAACGGTGAACCTTATGAAGAAGATGACAGTTTAGGTAATCATACATATCTATCTATAAAAGGAAGTTTTTCCTGGGACAGAAATGTTGTTCCGGATTATATATGGTTTAACGGAACCGCAACTCATTATCTGGAAGGGGATCAGATTACCGATACAACAAAACCGTTAGTATTAAATCAGCTTCACGGATCTTATGCAGATGATGAATCAAAAATTTATCCGGTAAAAATCCATGTTGCAAAACAACCTTATGATCCCGTAAATAAAATATTGATTCAGCCTAAGCTTTTTGCTGATAAGGAAGGTGAAGGAGCTTTCTGGTTGGATTTCAATTGGCAGACTGCTGCTACTGAAGGAATGAAAGATGCTAATCTTCCGTTCAGTGGAAAAATATCATTTATAAATACAGAAATGTATTGGCCTGTAAATCATATGGTTGCTACAAAAGAAAACTCACTTAGTTGTAATAGCTGTCATACAAGAGAAAACAGCAGACTTGCAGGACTTAATGATTTTTATATGCCAGGAAGAGATTATTCTGAGATTGTTGAAGTTGGCGGAGTGTGGTTATTGATAATTACGTTTCTCGGTGTTATTGCTCATGGCTCTGTAAGAATATTTATGGAGGTAAAAGCAAAGAAAGGAGGTAAGCAATGAAAAAGAAACAAGTTTATGTGTATAAAGCTTTTGAAAGATTCTGGCATTGGATGCAGGCTATCTTAATTTTCTTTTTAGCTTTTAGCGGATTTGAAATACACGGTTCTTATACTTTTTTTGGATTCAGAGATGCAGTTAAATATCATAATATTGCTGCTTATATGCTTATCATACTTATTGTGTTTGCAATCTTCTGGCATTTTGCAACCGGTGAATGGAGACAGTATGTTCCATCATTCAGAAACATTGCTGCACAGCTTAACTATTATATATTCGGTATTTTTAAAAATGCACCGCATCCAACTAGGAAAACTGTATTAAGCAAACTTAATCCATTACAAAAGCTTACTTATTTTGGATTAAAAATTTTAGTTATTCCGGTTATTGTTACCTCCGGATTACTTTATATGCTTTACAGATATCCGCAAAAATATGGCATTGAGTCTTTGAATATTGAATCATTAGAAGTTATAGCAATAATACATACGATAGCTGCGTTTTTGTTGGTGGCATTTATCATAGCACATTTGTATTTAATAACAACCGGTGAAAAAGTTACAACAAACTTAAAAGCAATGTTAACCGGTTATGAAGAATTAGAAGAACATCACGATGAAGGAGAAGTAACTTCATCAGAAAAATCTGAATAGAGGACTTTATGGAAGAAAAAAAATATATGAATCCGTATTTAGCTGGTACCTTATTAGGACTTTTATTACTGGCTACAATTTACATTACCGGAAGAGGATTGGGTGCAAGTGGAGCAGTTAAAAGTTTTACTGTTGGAATTGTTGAAACTGTTGCACCAGAGCATACAAGTAATAACTCGTTCTATACAGAATACGCACAGGAACATGAAGGAAGCCCATTGATGAACTGGCTTGTTTTTGAAGTTGTGGGCGTACTTATCGGAGGATTTATATCCGGACTGATTTCCAACCGATTAAATCTTAAGCTGGAATATGGACCAAGATCTAAACCAAATATAAGAGTAGCCGGCGCTTTAATAGGAGGATTGCTTTTTGGATTTGGTGCACAACTTGGCAGAGGCTGTACGAGCGGCTCTGCTCTTAGTGGTATGGCTGTGCTTTCAACCGGCGGTTTGATTACAATGATGGCAATATTTGGCGGAGCATATATGTTTGCCTACTTTTTTAGAAAACTCTGGATATAGAGAGGAGAGTATTTATTATGGGACCATTAGTACCAGATATTGTAGGACCTGAATTAAATTACATTGTAGCACTTATCATCGGAATATTTTTTGGAATTATACTTGAGCAAGCAGGATTTTCAACTTCTAAAAAATTAGTTGGATTGTTTTACGGATATGATTTTACAGTGCTCAGGGTTTTCTTCACTGCAGGCATTGTGGCAATGATTGGTGTAATTGCTTTTGAACATTTTGGATTATTGGATATTAACCTTACATATATTAATCCTACATTTCTATGGTCTGCTATTGTCGGCGGATTGATTATGGGATTAGGATTTGTAATCGGTGGTTTTTGTCCAGGAACAAGTATTTGCGCAGCAGCTATCGGTAAGATTGATGCGATGATATTTATTGCTGGTTCATTTATCGGTGTTTTTGTTTTTGCAGAAGGTTATCCGATTTGGGAAGGTTTATATAAAGCTGAAAATTGGGGAAATATTAGAATATTTGAATTACTTGGAATGCAGCAAACAGTATTTGCTTTTATGCTAACTGCAATCGCATTGTCAATGTTTTGGTTTGTTTCAATCGTTGAGAATAAAGTAAACGGAATTAAAAAACCTGTTTTCAGATTTACTCCTTATTATGTTTCTTTAGGTATAATCGGATTTGCTCTTTCAATCACTGCTTTTATGTTAACCGAAAGAAAAGATCACCTAAAAAATTTAGTATCAGATAAAGAGTTTGTGAATAATTATGATATAAAAGCAATGAGTGTTGATGAGTTGGCTTATCGATTAATGAAGAATGATAACAGATTGCAAATCATTGATTTCCGATCATTGGAAGAATTTAAAAAAGAAAGTTTACCGGGTTCAACTTCTTTTACCTTTGATAATCTTTTTGAGAAAGAGCCCGGAAGAATTTTAAGTATCAGACATAAAGTAAATCTTTTTGTTGCTGAAGACGAATTTCAGGAAAGGCAACTTGCAATTGTAGCAAATAGATTAGGTTTTAAAAATGTAACTATTCTTCAAGGCGGATTGAGCAAGTTTAATAAAGATATTTTAAACTTTGATAAATCTCTTGTAGCTAGTAATAAAAGGGAAGAGGATACTTACAGATTCAGAACAAAGGCAAGTTCAATAATTCCTGTTTTGATCAAAGAAAATAAATCAACAGGACCTGTTAAGAAAACTCAAAAACGGGCAATTGGCGGATGTTAAAAATTAAAAGGCTGTTTTAAGAAACCACTTTTTTTGTAATAATTTGAGAACCTGAAACGAGTTCAGGTTGACAAAAATATTTTTTAAAACAGCCTTTATTGATTAAGTAAAATTCAAATCTCAAGTTTCTTAATCTTTCTCCAGAGAGTTGAAGGATTGATATTTAATTCTTCAGCAGTTTTAGTTCTGTTACCTTTGTGCTTTTCGAGCAATGAAATAATCAGCTGCTTTTCAGTTTCCTTTACTTTATTTACTGGATTAATAATTATCTGACTTGGAAGGAATTTTTTCTCACGTAACCTTTTAGGCAGACAATCAACGTCAATTATCTTTCCGTTGCAAAGAACGAAACAATGCTCAATAACATTTTCAAGTTCTCTGATATTTCCGGGCCAATTATACTCAGTTAAAATATCGTAAGCACGAGATGAAAATTGTCTAACATCTTTTTTAAACTTTGTATTAAACACTTCAATAAAGTGATTGACGAATAAAGGAAAATCATCCATCCTTTCTCTTAATGGGGGCAGATGAATATTAACCACATTGATTCGATAGAAAAGATCCTCACGAAATCTTCCTGAAGAAATTTCTTCTACAAGATTTTTATTTGTAGCAGCAATTATTCTCGCATCAATTTTAAATATTTTATTTCCGCCAACTCTTTCAAATTCTTTTGTTTCAAGCACTCTTAATAATTTTGTTTGAACTGCTAATGACAGATCACCAATTTCATCGAGGAATAAAGTTCCGTCTTTTGCAAGTTCAAACTTACCAGCTTTTGATTTTATTGCGCCTGTAAATGCTCCTTTTTCATGTCCGAATAATTCACTTTCAATTAACGTTTCGACATAAGCGCTGCAGTTTACAGCAATAAATGGTTTTGTTTTTCTTGGACTGTTTAGATGAATTGCACGGGCAGCTAATTCTTTTCCGGTTCCGCTTTCACCTGTTATAAGCACTGAACTGTCAGTCTGAGAAACACTTTCAAGAACATGAAAGATTTGTTTTATCTCTTTGTTTCTGCCGATTATATTTTCATATCTGTAAACTTCGGTTAGATGGTCAGACAGGTTTTTGATTTCCGATATATCAATAAATGTTTCAACTGCACCAATTCTTTCATTCTTATTATTTATTAATATACTTGAATTTACACGAATCGGAACAAGTCTGCCGCTCTTATGCAGTATTTCAACTTCATTGCCTATCATAGGTTTACCTTTTGTCATAGTCTGTTCCATATGACAGCCGTTTCTGCAAATTGATGAATTAAAAATCTCCCAACATTTTTTTCCTATCGCTTCGCTCTTTTTATATCCTGTTATTTTTTCTGCGGACTTATTAAATGAAGTTATGTTCCAATCATTATCAATTGTAAATGTTCCTTCAATGTTGCTGTTGAAGATTGCATCAAGTTTATTTTTCTGATCGATCAGTTCTGATGTTTTTTCATTTATCTCTTCAGCAAGTTTCAGCATTTCTTTCGTATCTCTGAAAACAAAAACAACACTTAAAACTTTCCCATCTCTAACAATTGGTGTTATAGATGCTAAAACATTTTTGCTTTTTCCTTTAGAGTCAATAATATCAATTGGTTGATTATTGAACGAAATATTTTCTTTAATTGCTCTGCTAATAAAATTTGTATCTTCTGAATGAGAAGAGAATATCAGATCAATTTTTTTTCCTATTATTTCATCTTCAGAATATCCGGTTATTCGCGAGGCAGCTTCATTGAAGACAATTATCTCCTGGTCGAGAGATATAACAGAGATCCCATCCGGGATGATAAGGCTTTCTTTATTCCTATCAATTATTTGTTGAACATCAGGCATAAAATTCTCAATTTCTTTATCCAAAGTTATGCAATTGATTGCATCAATGCAATTTTTTAGAAATAATTATTGCAAAAATGCAATAGTAATGCAATTATAATAATTGAATTTTGAGCAAAAAAGCAGCTTTTTAAATCGGAACAGTTTTGGTAAAACTATTATAAATAAACTGAGATTTAATATGAAAATTTTATTCGAAAAACAACTTGTAAGTATTTGCAATCGATTAAAGAAATATATTCTTTCTGATAAATCTTTAAGGTGCAAAGTAGTTTATGGCCCAATCCGATCTCGAAGATTAGGAATGGTTTTAGGCGTTAACAATATCAGAAGAAACCTTTGTCCTTACGATTGCATTTATAGTCCAAACGGAGGGACGTCTTGCTGCTCGATTTGTTCTTCACAATGTCTTTCACCTTATGAGCTTTTTTTTGCTGTTAAAAATAAAATTGATGAGATCAACAAAAAGGGGAAAAAGATAGATTATATTTTATTTGCTGGTCAAGGTGATCCTGCTTTAGATCTGAATCTTCCGCAGGAAATATCCATCCTTCGTGAATTCGGATATAAGATCGCAGTTTTTACAAGCTCAGCTTTACTCCATAATGAAAATATCAGAGAGAATCTGATGTTTGCTGATTATGTTTCTCTTAAACTTGATACTGTAAATGAAGAGAGCTGGTTGAAAATTAATCATCCTCATCAAAGATTAAAATATGATCTTATTCTGGATGGAATAGAAAAATTTGCACGCTCATTCAGAAGAAAACTTGTAACTGAAACAACATTTGTTAAAGGCTTCAACGACAATGAAACTGAAATTGAAGATCTTTCTGTTTTCTTAAACAAGCTGAATTTGGATACAAGTTATTTTACAATTCCGATTTATCCGCCAAATGAAAAATATGCTGTAAGTCCTGATGATAATACACTTAAAAAACTTTCAGAAAAGATAAACAGTTTAATTCCAAATTCAACTTTGCTGTGCTGTCCGAAGGAGGATGAAATTTATATAACAGATGATTTTGAAGAAGAGTTACTTGGGCTATTGGAAATGCATCCTGTTAATGAAGAAGCTGTATTTAAGCTAGCAAAAATTTCAAGCAACATTGAAAAGTTAAACAAAATGATTGTTGACAAAATAATAAAAACTGATCAATACAATGGAAAGAATTATTACTCACTTGTTAATCAGTCATAAGGAAAAAGAGTAATTATTTAGCTATTAAAAGAATAAAAAATTTCTGAAAAATATTATCAAATAACAATTATAATTTAATTATCAATTGAGTTTTCAAGGTGGGAATTTTATTCGGACCAATTCCGTCAAGGAGATTAGGAAGAAGTCTTGGTATTAACAATATACCTGCAAAAGTATGCAGCTATTCTTGTGTTTATTGTCAGGTCGGATTAACCACAACACTTTCTGTTGAGCAAAGAGAATTCTATTCGCCAAATTTGATTTACGCTGATGTCAGAAAACGTTTGGAGGAATTAAAAGCTGATAATGAAGCTGTTGATTATTTGTCTTTTGTTCCTGATGGTGAACCGACGTTAGATATAAATCTTGCTGACACAATTTATATGCTTAAAAATTTTGGGATTAAAATAGCTGTGTTTACTAATTCATCATTGATCTGGAAAAAAGAAGTTCAGGAGGCATTAAATTTAGCTGACTATGTTTCCGTTAAAATTGATTCGATAGATGAGGCAACCTGGAAAAAGATAAATCATCCTTCTCATAAACT
Organism: Bacteroidota bacterium; assembly: GCA_022708025.1. GTDB lineage: Bacteria > Bacteroidota > Ignavibacteria > Ignavibacteriales > Ignavibacteriaceae > IGN3. The sequence continues at coordinate 41,029 of JAKIZM010000010.1, forward strand.
TGATCTTAATAAAATACTTGATGGAATTCTAGAGTTTAAGAAAAACTACTCCGGCAAGCTTGTTACTGAAACGATGTTGATTAGTGGAATAAACGATAATGACGATGATCTAATTAAAACATCACATTATATTGTTAAAGTTGAACCCGACATAGCTTATTTAACTGTTCCGACCAGACCAACTCCAATTAAGAATATACGTGCGCCTAAACCTGAAAAATCAATTTCAATTTTTAAAATATTCAAATCGATTTATCCAAAAACTGAATTGTTAAATGTTTATGAAGGAAATGAATTTTCAATAACTGATGAGATAGAAGAAGGTTTGGTAAGTATAATGGCAGTTCATCCGATGCGAAAAGATGCAGTTGAAAATTATTTATTAAGATCAAAGTCAGATTGGAGCGTTATTGATAAATTGATTGAGACAGAAAAGATCATCGAAATAGAATATGATGGGAATATTTTTTACAAGAATAATTAGAATATTTATTAAGGAGGTTGTTATGGCTATAAAGAAAACATTTTCTCAGGATAAAAAAGTATGCAGGGTTAATTTCACCTTGCCGAAAGAGGTTTGTGAAAATTTTCAGGAAGTTAGTGTTGTTGGAGATTTTAACGGTTGGGATCCAGGCGAAAATAAATTTTCACAGAAAAATTCAGATGGTTCATCTTCAATTGAAATAGTTTTTGATAGTGGTAAAGAATACCAGTTCAGATATTTATGTGACGGTCATATCTGGCTGAATGAACCTGATGCTGATAAAGAAAAGCTTACTTATTTCGGTAATGCAAAAAATTCAGTCTTAGTATTATAAATAATTAAAATATCGGAGCGGAGCTGTTAAGCCACTCGTATCCTAAATGAATTAAATTATCAGCAGGCTTCGCTCCGTGTTTTATCAAATAATAAGTAATAGAATGTTTTAATATAAAACAGGAGTCAATTATGCCACACTTAAATGAAAACAGGTCGGAAGGAAATAAACCGTTTATTAGGAAAAGGAGAAGATGCAGAAGCGAAGAATGTAAAGAAGAAAATCGTGAACTTATGTATGAACAAAGACGCTGTGGAAGAGGTCGTGGTGAAAGAGGGAGAGAGGGAAATGGATTTGGAAAGGGACAGGGCAGACGAAGAGGTTTTGGCAGAAATCAAATTTTTGGTAATTAAAAAATGTTGATAGCAGTATCAGTTAAAAATACGGAAGAATCATCATTACTATCAGATTCATTTGGGAGGAGTAAATACTTTTTAATTTATGATTCACTAAAAAGTAGGTTTGAATTCATTAAAAATCCATATTATCTGGAATTAGGCGGAGCAGGAATTCAAACCGCACGGTTTTTAATTGAACAAAAAGTTGAAGCTATAATTACAACTTTTATTGGACCGAATATTTTAAGGTTTTTTAATTCATCGCAAGTAAAAGTTTATAAATCAGTAAATAAAACTTTGCAGGAATCATTAAAACTTTTTTTTGAAAATAAACTTGATGAATTAACCAAAGATATAAATCTAAAAAGGCAGCGCAGAAGATTTGGATGGGAAAGCAAATACTTTAACGATACAGAGGGCAAAAATTAAAAGAAAAATCGGTGATTGAAATGTCCGAAAGAATAGCTGTAGCAATTGAAGAGCTTGAAAATAACAGACAAATTATTCCGTATGAGATTGGTAAGTGTTCTAAATTCATAGTATGTGAAATTGCTGGTGATAAGTCGATAATCGAAAAGGAAATTTATTTTAATCCACTTTTAGGTGAATCGAGTTCAGCTTCACAATTGCCTGAATATCTTAAACAATTTAAAATTAATGTTTTGATAACAGGTGAAATGGGACAACAAATTATTAAAAAATTTTTGAAACATAAGATAATAGTATTATCAGCTCCCGGTCTTGGGTTTAATCAGGCTTTAGCTCTTTATTTGAACAAAAAATCGGAAATGAATAAATCATATAACTATTATAAACAGATTATTGAATAATCATGAAAAAATAAAAAGGTAAAAAATGATAATTGTAATTCCATCAAACGGCGATACTATAGATTCTTTGGTAAGTGATACTTTAGGGCGGGCACCGTTTCTGATTGTTTACGACAGCACAAACGAAAAATATAATTCTGTTGAGAATCCCGGTTTTAGAGTTCAGGATGGTTCAGGTCTTAAAGCTTCTGAAGTGATCATAAATCAGAGAGCTGATATTCTATTAACCAGAGAGATAGGCAGGAAATCATATTCGGTTTTACAGAGAGAACGCATAAAAATACAACTATTAACAACAGGCGGATCTGTTAAATCCGTTATTAAAAAATATCTAAAAAAACAGGAGAAGTAAAAATGAAATCTAACAACCTTATTGAATTGTTAAACAAAAACCTTTCAAATCTGCAGTTGATTTATGTAAAGCTTCATAATTATCACTGGAATGTTAAAGGGATGAATTTTAAGCTCATTCATGAAATGACTGAATCATATTATGATTATTTCGCCGAACAGTATGACGAAGTTGCTGAAAGAATTGTGCAGCTTGGAGGAAAACCTTTTGCAACATTAAGTGATTATTCTAAGAATGCTTCATTAAAAGAAGAAACTAAAAATGATTATGACACAAAATATATTCTTAACTCAATCTTATCAGATTTTGAAGCTTTAAATAAAGAATATAAAGAGATATCAAAAGCTGCAGGCGATGCTGAAGATGCTGTAACAGAAGCTTTAGCGGATGATGATGTTAAGTGGCTTGAAAAAGAAATCTGGATGGTTAAAGCAAGTTTATATTAATTGTTATATACTTCTATTATCTGAATCGTTTTTATAATTTTTAATTAAGTGCTTAATACAAAATTTTGTTTAACTGAACGATTCAACTTTATTAACTCGAAAAAACTGTGAACAAAAAGAAGTATCTTTACATATTAAATTTCTTTTATTCTTCTACAACTGTATAAAAAAATAATATTATGAAACTCAAGACTATAATCCTAACACTATTGTTGGGATTTTTTAATACAATATTTTCTCAGACAATTAACATTCAAGGTAAAGTATCCGATTTAAAAACAAATCAGCCTGTTTCTGGAGCTTTTGTTTTTATAAATTATAATTATTCTACATACACAAATAATCAGGGAATATTTACTATCTCGGATATTCGATCCGGTAAATATGAAATAAAAATTTCACGGCTTGGATATAAATTATATTCAAAGGAATTAACAATTGAATCATCTTCAAAAGATTTGGAAATCAAACTGGAACCATCGCTGATTGAGCTTGATGAAGTAATTGTAAGCACAAGCAAAACTGAGGATTACTTAAAAAATTCGCCTTATTCAGAATTATTAATTAGCAGTAAAGATATAGAATCAAAACCATTACAATCATTCGCTGATATTGTGAAAGATCAACCGGGCGTTTCTCTTTTGCGTGATGGAGTGTGGGGAACAGAAATAAGTATTCGCGGATTGAACAGAGAAAACATTGTTACTTTAATTGATGGCAGCAGAATACTAACAGCAACCGATATTGCTGCACGATTGTCAATGATAAATTTAAATGACATTGATAGAATTGAAATTATAAAAGGAGCATCATCTTCAATTTATGGTTCGGGAGCAACAGGAGGAATTATAAATATCATTACAAAATCTCCTTCTTTTTATAACACATTTTCTTTAAACGGAAATATTACTACACAATATAATTCTGTAAATAATTTATCGGCTCTTTCAGGCATATTATACAGCGGCGGATCTTTTTGGGCTTCAAAGTTTTCAGGATCTTACAGAAAAGCAAATAATATCCAAACTCCTCAAGGCGAATTAAAAAACAGTCAGTTTGAAGATTATAGTTTTACCGGCTCCTTAAATGTTTTGCCAATTGCAAATCACAAGGTTTCTATAGATTATCAACTCTTCAGAGCAAATGATGTTGGAATACCCGGTTCATCTGTATTTCCAGCTAACGCTGATGTTCGCTATCCTTTTGAAAAAAGAGAATTAATTTCTGCAGGATATGAAATCCAAAATATTTCTGAAATGTTTTATAAGTTTTCTGCCAAATACTCTTATCAGTTTATTGCAAGAGATGTTGAAAATATTCCGCACACAGTTCAGATGATTCCTGGTTCCGGCGGCACTCCGACGAGAAGAGTCAGTGTTCTTAAAATAACTCCCGGTGCTGATCATAAAAGTAATAACATTTTACTTCAGGGAAATCTTTTACTGGCAGACTGGAATAACTTAATTCTAGGATTGGATTATTGGGATAGAAAATACGAAGGACATAGAGAAAAATATCAGAAGATAGAAGCGCTTGATTCAACCGGACAGGTTATCAACACAATAAATAAAATAATCGGCGAAAAACCATTGCCGAATTCATCTTACAGCAGCTTAGGTCTTTTTGTACAGGACGGTATGAATTTGTTAAAGGATAAATTAGATCTTAATCTTGGTGCAAGATATGATTACATCAGTATTGCAGGTGAAAAAACTTTTAATCCCGAATATGAAATTGTAAACGGAAACTTAAATAATACTCCTGCCGGTCAGCAAGTAATCTGGAATGATGTTAAATCAAATAACAGCTCATTTAGTTCCAACTTAGGATTGAAATATTCATTAAATCAGATGATAAACCTGACTCTTGGATTAGCTTATTCATTTCGCTCTCCGTCATTGGAAGAAAGATTTCAGTTTATTGATCAGGGCAGTTTAGTAAGAGTTGGAAATCCGGATCTTAAACCTGAAGAAGGAAAGAATATTGATTTTGGATTCAGGATGTATTCAGATAATCTGAAAATTATTACAAGTTTATATTATAGTTATTTCAACAATCTTGTTTCGGAAATCCGTGGCACGTTTGAAGGAAGAAATGCAACATTTAAAACAAATATTGGTGAAGCAAGAATATATGGATTTGATCTTAGTTCTGATTATAACTTTTACAAAGATTATGTTTTTTATTCTGCATTTTCTTACACCAAAGGTGATGATATAACAAACAAAGGCAATCTTCCTGAGATTCCGCCATTAAACGGAACTTTAGGATTAAAATTCAATGTATTTGATTATGGTAATATGGATATTTCATCAACTTTATTTGCTGAACAGGGAGATGTAGCGCCTGGTGAATTAAAAACTCCAGGTTATGCAATTTTCAATTTTGTTTTTTCATCTGTGCCAATTGACTTTACTTCTGTTAAGATCAGAGTTTTTGCAGGCGTAGATAATTTGCTGAATAAATCATATCGTAATCATCTTTCAACAACCAGAGGTAATTTAACGATTGAACCGGGTAGAAATATTTTTGCTAAATTAACGGTCGAATTTTAATTTTTCTTTACTGTTATTGTAAGCCGGATGAACTAAACTTTTTCTTAAATGGAAAAGATTGTTTCGTTAGTATTTTGCTGGCAATTACAGGGATTGACAATAATAAACATTAAGTAAATATTCTGATGACCTGGTTTTTAATTGCGTTACTTTCTTCTTTTTTATCAGCATTTGCAGCTATAACACAAAAGAAAGTTTTATTTGATCTCAATCCGGTTGAATTTTCTTTTCATCTGGCTATTGTTAATCTGATATTATCAATTCCGTTTTTTTTCTTTATCAATTATGATACGATTACTTCATACAATCTTTTTATTTTATTTATAAAATCAGTTATTGGAGTGCTTGCATTTTTATGTGTAATGACTGCATTAAAAAATCTTCAGATAAGTAATGCTTTGCCTTTGCTTGCTTTAACTCCGGGACTTGTTGCTGTATTTGCATTTTTATTTCTTGGCGAATCTCTTAGTTCTTTTGAAGTAATCGGATTGATTTCTTTAATTGTAGGAACATACATTTTGGAAAGTAAAAGTTTGAAAGAGATATTGTTTCCGCTAAATGTATTCTTCAAATCAAAATATCATCATTACATTCTTGCTGCGTTGTTATTGTTTACAGCTTCTTCTGTAATGGATAAACTGCTTTTAGTAAAACTTGATTTTACTCCGGTATCGTTGACAGCATTTCAACATCTTTTTTATGCATTATTATTCTTCATTATCTTTTTAATATCAGAAAAAAAATTTGATGTAAAAAGATTGTTCGCCACTAAGAAAGATTATATCTGGATTGCCTTGATATCCGTTTTGACTTTAGGTTATCGTTTCACTCAGGTTGTTGCAATTAATATGTCATCTGTAGCATTAACGCTTGCAGTTAAAAGAACTTCAGTTTTGTGGGCAACGATAATTGGCGGAAGAATCTTCAAGGATTCAAATATGTTGAAAAAAATTATTGCAGTTCTGTTTATCTTGCTTGGCGCAATTCTGATTTTGAGAGATTAAAGAAGGGAATAATTATGAAATCAAAAGCTGTACAGGATTATTATCCAGATGATGTTGCTCTTTGCTATGGCTGTGGAAGATTAAATGAATATGGTCATCAGTTAAAAAGTTATTGGGATGGTAATGAAACAATTGCAAGATTTACTCCGAAAGAATATCATACTGCAATTCAAGGTTTTGTTTATGGTGGTTTGATTGCTTCATTGATTGATTGTCACGGAACAGGAAGTGCTGCATTAGCCGCATATAAAAATGAAAATAGAGATATTGATTCTTTACCTGCATTCAGATTTGTAACTGCATCTCTGCAAGTTGATTACTTAAAACCAACTCCGATTGGAGTTGAATTAGTGTTGAGAGGAAAAATTGTTGAAGTAAAAGGTCGTAAAGTAATAACAGAAATAACAGTTTCTGCAAATGGTGAAATAACTGCAAAAGGTAAAGTTATTGCAGTTCAAATACCGGAAAATTTCAGCAAAGAATAATTTATTGTTAAATGATTAAGATGCTTTGTAATAATCTGATTTAAGTATTAATTTTTTCATCAAGTAATAATTATTTAAAAGAGAGAACGAGTTGAAACAAACTTATAAGACAGCCGGTGTTGATATAGCAGCAGGCGAGAAAACTGTTGATAAAATAAAGAGCTATGCAAAGTCAACTTTTAATAAAAGTGTTCTGACAGATATCGGAATGTTCGGTGCTTTTTATGAACCTGATTTTACAGGAATAAAAAAACCTGTTTTAGTATCAAGTGTGGATGGAGTTGGAACCAAATTAAAAGTTGCAATTGAAATGAAAAAGTATGATACAATCGGACAGGATTTGGTTAATCATTGTGTTAATGATATTGCTGTGTGCGGTGCCAAACCACTTTTCTTTTTAGATTATTACGCTACCGGAAAATTAAATCCAAAAAATGCTGCTGAAGTTATTAAAGGTTTTGCTATTGCTTGCAAGGAAAATGATTGTGCTTTAGTGGGCGGTGAAACTGCAGAAATGCCAGGACTTTATCAGGCAGATGATTTTGATATATCGGGAACTATTGTTGGTGTTGTCGATAAATCTGAAATAATTGATGGAAAGAAAATTAAGAAAGGTGATTATCTGATTGGTTATCCTTCAAACGGATTGCATACAAACGGATATTCACTTGCAAGAAAAATCCTTTTTGAGAAATACTCTGGTAATGATTTTATTCCTGAGTTAAACGATACTCTTGGTAATGAGCTTTTAAGGATTCATAAATCATATCTTAAATTAATTTCAAATCTCAAAAAGACAGTTAAAGTAAAAGGTTTATCGCACATTACAGGCGGAGGAATTATCGGAAACACTTCGCGAGTAATTCCGAAAGGCTTGGAGATAAATATTTTTTGGGGCAATTGGGAAATGCCTGCGATATTTAAATTGATTCAGAAAACCGGAAAGCTTTCTAATAAAGAAATGAGAAAAGTTTTCAACTGCGGTATTGGTTTAATAGCGGTTATTGCTCCCGAAGATAAAATTGTTGCGTTTCAGGCTGCTCACGATGCACAGGAACATCCGTTACTAATAGGTGAAATTGTATAATGTTTGTTGATACTCATGCACATTTATTTTTTGAAAACTTCAAAGATGATATTGATGAAGTAATCAATCGTTCAGCACAAAATGGTGTTGATTATATTATCGTTCCCGCAACCGATATTAAAACTGCAAAAGAAGCAATCGCTTTATCAGAAAAGTATGAACAGATTTATGCAACTGTCGGCGTTCATCCGCACGATACAAAAGATTGGAATGATTCTTTAATCAAAGAGATTGAAGAATTAACAATGCATCCTAAAGTAGTAGGAATTGGTGAAATTGGATTGGATTATTATTATGATTTTTCGCCGAAAGAACAGCAGATAAAAGCGTTCAAAGCACAGCTTGATTTATCATTAAAACTTGAACTTCCTGTTGTAATTCATAATCGTGATTCCGATGAAGATATGATGAAAATTATTCAGGATTATTGCGGCACCGGATTGAAAGCCCAGTTTCATTGTTTCAATGCTTCTTTGGATGATGCGATTGAATTTATGAGGATGAATCATTTTATTTCTTTTACAGGAAACATAACTTATAAAAAAAGTGATTCGTTGAGAGAGATTTTAAAATCTGTTAATCTAAATCACTTATTACTTGAAACTGATTCACCGTTTATGACACCTGTTCCGTTTCGTGGAAAAAGAAATGAGCCTGCTAATGTTAAATATGTTGCTCAGCAAGTTGCAGATGTTCATAAATTATCAATCGAAGATGTTGGAAGAATAACTTCTCTTAACACTTTCAGATTTTTCGGAATTGGCAGTCCGCCAAAAACAAGTTTCACTTATAAGATTCATAATTCATTATACATTAATATTACAAATCGCTGCAATGCTGATTGCACTTTTTGCAGAAGAAAAGAAGATCCTTTTTTAGAAGGCTATAATCTCGGGATGAAAAAATCTCAAGAACCGCCTGCTGAAACTTATATTAAAGAAATTGGTGATCCGAAGAAGTATGATGAAATTGTATTTTGCGGATATGGCGAACCAACAATACGTTGGGATGTTGTAAAAAAGATTGCCGCTTATGTAAAATCAAACGGTGGCAAAACCAGACTAAATACAAACGGACACGGAAATGTAATCAACAAAAAAGATATCACTCCGGAAATGAAAGGATTGATTGATACTATTTCAATCAGCTTAAATTCTTATGATTCCAAACAATATGCTGAATTGATGCAGGTTAGTGAAGATCATTTTACAGAGATGAAAAACTTTGCCCGCTCTGCAAAAAAATATGTTAATAAAGTTGTAATGAGTATTGTTTCATTGGATGAAGTTGAAGTTGAAAAATCCCGTAAAGTTGTTGAAGATGAAATCGGAGTTGAGTTTAGAGTAAGAGAATATTTCTAAACCAATAATTTCTAATAGTTGTTACATTCGCTTTAGGCGGATCGTTTCAGGATCCGAAATAAAAGATTCTGAAATAAATTCAGAATGACATATTCTGAATTTTATTTATTAAAATACTTTCTAAACAGTCTATTGAGAAAGCAATATGCTAAAAAAAATACTCTTCGCATTCATAATTACATTTTCAATATATCCTCAATCAATTAAAACAAAACTTGATCAGCTATTAACGGATGAATTTTATAAATCCTGTGTTATATCTGTTAATGTCGAGGATCTGACTACAAATGAAAATCTTTACCAGAGAAATATAAAATACCTTCTCAGACCTGCTTCTAATATGAAAGTTTTAACATCGTCAGCCGGATTACTTTATCTCGGACCTGATTATGAATTCAGAACTGAATTATATTATGATGGAATTATTTCTCAGGATACTTTATACGGAAATATTTATGTAGTCGGCGGCTGTGATCCTGATTTTACCACAAATGATCTTTACACTTTTGTTGATGCAATTAAATCGTTAAACATTTCTGTTATCGCTGGTGATATTATCGGTGATGTTTCATTTAAAGATTCTCTTTATTGGGGAAGCGGCTGGATGTGGGATGATGATCCTTCAAGTGATGCGCCGTATTTAAGTGCATTAAATATTAATGATGATTGTGTGATAGTAAATTATTTCGGTAAAATTGATTCTGTAGAAATTATTCCCAAAACAAATTTCGTAGGTGTTATAAGATTAAATACTAATGATAAATTAAAGATTGACAGAAACTGGTTTGAAAGAAAAAATGAGATTATTATAAGCGGTTTTGATAATAAGAATGATTATTCGGAGCAGGTTAATGTATTAAATCCCGATTTGTATTTCTTAAAAGTTTTTTCAGAAGTATTGGATTCAAATCAGATAAAGTTTTGTGGAAACTTCAGAATTGAAACTCATAACAACAACCAAACATTTCTTACAGCAGTTACGAGAAAATATTCCGATGTAATTGTTAATCTGAATAAAGATAGCGATAACCTTAGCGCAGAAATGACTTTGCTGGCAATGGCTGAAAAATATTATGGCAAACCGGCAAATGCGAAGAACGGAATAAAAGTCATTAAACAAATGATCGAAGAGATTGGGTTAAATCCGGATGATTACAGATTAGTTGATGGCTCAGGCGTCTCGCATTATAATGTAGTCAGTGCAGAATTAATGTTAACTTTATTAAAATATTTTTATAACGAGAAACCCGAACTTTATAATTTGCTTTATGATTCATTCCCAATCGGCGGAGTTGATGGATCGCTGGAACGAAGGATGCTGAAAAGTCCTTTAAAAAATAATGTTCACGCAAAAACAGGAACATTGACCGGAGTCAGCTCACTTTCAGGTTATCTTACTTCAAAGGATAATCACCTTATTGCATTTTCAATTATTCAACAAAACTATATCGGTTCTTCTTCAACTACTAAAAAGTTTGAAGATGAGATCTGTAAAATTATTTATGAGTATAAATAAAAATTATGAGCAAGCTATTTAAAGAATTTATTATTACTGCAGAACCATTTAATGCGGAAATTCTTAGCTCTGTTTTATGGGAGCTTGATATAGAAGGAATAAATGAAGATGTAAATTGTCTTAAAGTTTTTGCGAGTAAAGAAGAAGTAACAATAAAGGAAATTGAAAACGAACTGAATCGTTTAAAAGAAAATAATTTATTGAGAGAGTTTTCGATCCAGGAAAATTATGTTCAGGAAAGAAACTGGAACGAAGAATGGGAAAAGAGTAGGGAAGTTGTTCGTGTTTCGGATAAAATAGTTATTAAACCAACATTTAAAGAATATGTAAGTAAACCTGGTGAAATTGTTTTAAGTCTTGATCCGAAAATGTCTTTTGGAACGGGAGATCATCAAACTACAAAAATATGTTTGTTGTTTATTGAAAAATATTTACAACCTGATTCGGTTGTTCTTGATGCCGGCACAGGAACAGCGATTTTAGCAATTGCAGCAGCTAAACTCGGAGTTGAAAAAGCTATTGCATTTGATATTGATGAATGGAGCTTTGAAAACGGAATTGAAAATGTAAGATTAAATGATACTGCTGATAAAATTGAAATAAGAAAATGTGAGTTAAACGAAATTGCCGAAAAAGATTTCGATTTAATCGTTGCCAACATTCAGAAAAATATTTTGTTGGAGTTAGCAGAAGGATTTAACTCAAGAATAAAAAATAACGGACTTTTAATTTTATCCGGCTTGCTTGAAATGGATAGGGAAGCTGTAGTTTCGAAATATTCGTCACTTGGATTTAAGGAAATTGATTATATGAAGATGGATGAATGGATTGGACTTGTGCTTAAAAAGGCAGAATAAAAATGTCATACCGAGCGAAGTCGAGGTATGATTTTTTTGAACGATAATAATCGTCACTCTTCGACTTCGCTCAGAGTGACCTTTTATTTGTAGTTTATGTTTTTTTCTGTCATCCTGAGCGGAGTCGAAGGATGACATTCTCATAATAATTTTTTAATGAGGTCACCCTTCGATCCGCCTCAGGCGGACTCAGAGTGACAATAAATTTTCAAACGATATTAATAATTTTATTCCATATTAATTTTAAGAGAACCGCTGGTAATAAAATCATCATAACAATCATAAACATCTATTACATATTTCCCGGTTTTATAAAAAGTAACCTGCTTCCAGAAATAATCCCAATCGGGTTCAGTATCAATTGTTATTGTAGTTTCATAATTACCATTTCTATAAACTTCCATATAAACGCCGTCACAATCAATGCTGTTAGGAAGCTGGATTAATACATATAAATAGCCACCATCACTTGGTATTGTAAATACGGAGCTTTCGTTAATTGGGTCGCCGTCATCGTCAACATCTTCACAAAAGTAAATTGACTGTGAATAGGTTTTGTATGATAATCCTGAAAATAATACAAATACTAATATGAGAAAGAACCATTTGATATTTTTCATAAAACATTCCTTTATTTTTCAGGCAAAACCTAAATAGTATTTACAATTTGTAAAATAAGGCAAACATCGTATTCTTATTTCTGATAAATAATTTTCCCATCGAAAACAGTCATTATAACTTCTGCATCTTTAATCTTAACAGGCTCTATCGTAAGTAAATCATCACTCAGAACGATCAGATCAGCAAGTTTTCCAACTTCAATACTGCCTTTGATGTTTTCCTCAAATGATGCATAAGCAGAGTTTAATGTATAACATTTTATTGCATCTTCAACTGAGATTTTTTGTTCAGGAATCCATCCATCAGGATTTTTATCATCAAGGGTTCTTCTTGTTACTGCGGCATAAATTCCAAGCAATGGATTTAATGGCGCCACATACCAATCAGTTCCAAAACATAATTTTACACCTGCATCAAGAAATGATTTAAACGGATACGAATATTCAAGTCTTTCTTTTCCGATTCTTTTTTCAGCCCAAACTCCGTCATCAATGCAATGATAAGGCTGCACAGATGCAATAACTCCGAGCTCAGCAAATCTGTTTATATCTTCTTTTCTTAAATGTTGTGCATGCTCAATTCTGAATCTTCTATCCCATTTGGGATTTTCTTTGATTATTTTTTCGTAAAGATCAAGCATATATGCATTGGCTTTATCGCCTATAGCATGAACACAGATTTGTAAACCGTTTTTATCAGCATCTAAACACCACTTTTCCATACTGCCATCGTTTATAACATCCATTGCCAGACCTGATGTTGTTGTGTCCTGAACATATCTGTCAAAAAACCAGGCAGTGCTTGAACCGAGTGAACCATCAGCAAAACCTTTTAATGATCCCATTTTTATTAATTCATCTCCATATCCTGCTTTAATATTTCTTTCAACAAGATATTTATAATCGGCGATAGGCCAGCGTGCAAAAATTCTGCAGGTTAATATGCCTTCTTTTTTGGCGCGCTCAAAAACTGTTAATGCATCAAGATAACTTATATCCTGAACACTTGTCAGTCCCAGGCGTTTTGCTTCATTGAGTGCCGCTAAAAGTGATTCATAATTTTCCTGTTCTGTATGATCAGGAATTTTAACATATACGAGATCCATCGCATTATCTTTTAATACTCCGGTTGGTTCACCTGTTTTTGGATCTTTAACAATAAGTCCGCCGTCAGGACTTTTAGTTTCTTTTGTTATTCCTGCAAGATTTAGTGCAAACGAATTTGCAACTCCCATATGTCCGTCAAGTCTTTCAACAAAAACCGGCTGATCAGAAACTACTTCATCGATCATTTCTTTTGTGGGCAGGTCTTTTACTTCCCATTTTTCGTGATCCCAATATCCGCCTGTTATCCATTTACCGGGATATTTTTTTGCATAATCTTTTAATATTTGTTTGAACTCAGAAGTTGAAGTTGCAGGTCTGAGATCGATACCAAGCAAATAAAATCCGCCGGTTAAAAAATGAACGTGATTATCATTAAATCCCGGAAGCATTAACTTGCCGTCTAAGTTAATTACCTGAGTGTTTTTATCTATAAATTTTTTAGCATCTTCATCTGAGCCGACAAAAATAATTTTATTATTTTCTACTACAACAGATTGTGCAAACGGCTGGTTTTCGTTTACCGTGTAAACCTTACCGTTAATAAAAGCTGTTCTATTATTTTGTGCCTTCATAGCAAAAAGTCCTGATAATATTAAAAAAATAGTTATGAAGTTTTTCATAAATTGCCTCTGGTTTTACATAGGTAAAAATATTTTCTTGTATTAAAAATAAAAAGGAATTAAACCAATTGCTGATTAAATTCCTTTTAAAAAATATTGTTTAAGTGAGTGTGAAATTGTAAAAATATTTTAATGTAGTGACCGAACTCCGGTTCGGTCAGAACGAGTAAAATTATTTTTAGATGAAGTTTAATAAACAACAAACCCAATTCGTTTTAGGAATTGGGTCTGAAAAGATAAATATTACTTTAGCAGTAACATCTTTTTAGTAGAAATGTACTCTGCGGATTCTAATTTATATATGTAAACACCGCTTACCAGTGCGCTCGCATTAAAGTTTACTTCATATCTGCCTGTAGGTTTTTCTTCATTAACAAGAGTAGCAATTTCATTACCGAGTATATCATAAATCTTTAATGAAACAAATCCATCTTTTGGCATCTCAAATTTTATAGTTGTATTCGGGTTAAACGGATTTGGATAATTCTGTTCTAAAGAATATTTTTCCGGCAGAACAGATTCAACTTCAACGGATGAGGAATATTGATATGAACCATCAAAATCAATTTGTTTTAGTCTGTAATAGGTTTTATATGAATAAGTTTCTGAAATGGTAAATGAATAACTTTTTGACTCAGTTGTTGTTCCATAACCGGGTACGAATCCTATTTTAATAAAATCAATGTTGTTGGTACTGGCTTCAATCTCAAATCCCGAATTGTTTAACTCAGTTGCAGTTGTCCAGTTTAGTAAAATACTTTTATCTTGTAGTTCAGCACTGAATGCAGTTAACTCAACCGGAATAAAAAATGGTGAATCCAATTTATAAAATCCATTTCCCTGAGCAGCAAAAACATTCATCGAATCAACAATAAAATACTGATAATTTGTTGAAGGAATTGAAACAGTTTGCCAGGTAGCTCCACCGTTTTTTGTTTTCCAGGTAGTGCCGCAGGAGTAACAACCGGCAAAAACTTCATTACCATCCAAAGGATTGATATGAACGCCCCACATATTTTGTCCTGTAAATCCTGTCATAAGTGACCAGGTTGAACCATAATCAGTGGATTTTAACAAACCTCCTCCACCGCCCCATTTTGTTGCGTAGGCAATTCCCGGATGTGTATAATCAACAGCTATGGTTGGAATTTCTCCGGAAGTGCTGTAGGTTTGAGTCCAGGTTAAACCATAATTTGTACTCTTGAAAATACCTGTTCCGTTATCCCCGACAAGAATAATTGAAGTGTCCGGAAAAACTTCTATATCACAAGGTGCGCTGTTTGTGCCAAATGAAGCTGAAATAGTCGTCCAGGTTGAACCAAAATCAGTTGAGCGCATAAAATTATTTCCATTCATCGTATAAAAAGTATCCGGATGTGTCGGATCCTGTGTAATTGGAATTCCGAAATATGAAAAAGATAAACCATCGGCAGTAATTGTCCAGGTTGCTCCGGCATCTGTTGTTTTAACAATCTTATCTGTTGATGCTTCAATTCCGACAAGTATTACATTCGGGTTGTCATCATCAATAATCACACACTTGATTTCGGTTGCTGAGGGAATATTTACACCAATCTGAGCAAAAGTTTCACCACGGTCTGTACTTTTAAATATCTTATTCAAAGAGCCGTAATAAACATTATTGTGATTATACTTTTCAACATCAATTGGTCCTCCTAAACTGGAGCCGGATTTTTTTAGCTGCCAGACGTAATTCTGTGAGAAACCGAATGGTAGAATAAATATTACCAATATTAGAGTAATGAGTTTTTTCATTCATTTACCTCGGGTTTTTAGATTATTAAATGGATTAGCTTTCTTAAAATAAAAATATGATGCTAAATAACAAATAATTCAGCCGGTTTATTTTTTTAATTCAGTAATCTGTATCAGAGCAATTTACTAATTATTAGCTTACATAAAATAAAATTTTTAAGTTCGAAGTATCAATTTAAAAACTTAGGTAAAGCATGAATTTAGACGTATTAGTATTCGCAGCCCATCCGGATGATGCTGAGCTTGCAATGGGTGGAACTATTGCTAGTCTTACCAAAAACAATATTAAAGTTGGCATAATTGATATTACTAAAGGTGAACTTGGAACAAGGGGAACAGCGGAAACCAGACAAAGGGAAGCATTTAATGCAGCACTTGTGTTAAAAATTACCGTCAGGCAAAATCTCGGAATTCCGGACGGCTCCATTGAAAACAACAAAGAAAATCTGATGAAGGTAATTTGTACTATTAGAAAATATAAACCACGAATTGTTTTTGCTCCTTATTTTAACGATCGTCATCCCGATCATATTGATGCAAGTAATCTGGTTAAGAGAGCAATGTTTTCTACTGGCCTGGCAAAAATTAAAACATTTGACAAGAAAATTCCGCAAAACCATTACAGACCTGAAAAATTATTTTACTATATGCAGACCTACACTTTTGAGCCTTCGTTTGTTTATGATATTTCTGACACATTTGATACGAAAATGAAAGCAATTGAATGCTATTCAACTCAGTTTCATAATCCAAGAAGCCTGGAACCGGAGACTTTTATTAGTAAGCCTGAGTTTTTGAGATATATCAGATCAAGAGCAGAGTTTTATGGTTTTGCGATTGGGAAAAATTATGCAGAGCCGTTTTTCTGTGAAGAGAAAATAGAACTCGATCTTGCCAGTTTATTTAAAACAGATAAATAAGATTTAATAGTTAAAGATTAGATTAAATAGTTAGAGGAAAATCTATGATTAAAAAAGTTAAATTGATGGAGGAACTTAATTCTCTTGGAATTAAAAATACCAGGGAGGTTTTTTATAATTACGGAACGCCGGCACTTTATGAACAGGTGATTAGAAGACGCGAAGGATTATTAGCTCATTTGGGACCGTTGGTAGTAAGAACAGGTTATCATACAGGCAGAAGTCCTAATGATAAATTTATTGTTCGTGAACCTGAAAATGAAAAAAATATCTGGTGGGGGAAAATAAACAAAGGTATGTCTCCCGAGTGTGCTGAAAGAATTTATTTTAAAATGATGGCTTATATTCAGGGCAAGGATTTATATGTTGAAGATTGTTATGCAAGTGCTGAACCAAAGTATAAAATTGGTTTAAGAGTAATTTCAGAAAATGCATGGCATACATTATTTACAAGAAATATGTTCAGAAGATATAAAACACCGGAAGAGCTGGCTGAACATAAAACAGATTTTACAATTATTCATATGCCTAACTTTAATGCGGATAGAGATGTTGATTGTACAAATTCTGAAGCGTTTATTCTGCTTAATTTTCAAAAAAGATTGGTACTCATTGGCGGTACAAGCTATGCAGGGGAGATTAAGAAATCAGTTTTTACAATTATGAATTATCTGATGCCGTTACGCGGCGTAATGTCGATGCACTGTTCTGCAAATGTCGGTAAAGATAACGATGTTGCATTATTCTTTGGATTGAGCGGAACAGGAAAAACAACTTTATCTTCTGATCCGAACAGAAAATTAATTGGAGATGACGAACACGGCTGGGGAGATGAAGGAGTTTTTAATTATGAAGGCGGATGTTATGCAAAGGTGATAAAACTTTCCGAAGAAGCTGAACCGGAGATATATGAATGCACCAGGAAATTCGGTACAATTCTGGAAAATGTTCAGATAGATTCTCAGACCCGCAGATTGGATCTTGATGATGATTCCTTTACAGAAAATACACGTGCTGCTTATCCGCTTTCTCATCTTTTAAATATTGTTGAAGATGGAAAAGCAGGACATCCTAAAAATATTGTTATGTTAACAGCAGATGCATTTGGTGTAATGCCTCCGATTTCAAAACTCACAACAGAACAGGCGATGTATCATTTTATCTCCGGTTACACTGCAAAAGTTGCAGGAACTGAAAAAGGAGTTACAGAACCTAAAGCTACATTCAGTACCTGTTTTGGAGCACCGTTTATGGCTCTTCATCCGAGTGTTTATGCAAAATTACTTGGCGAAAAGATCATCAAACATAAAGTTAATTGCTGGCTTGTAAATACCGGCTGGACTGGCGGACCACACGGCGTTGGTACAAGAATGAAAATAAAATATACCCGTGCAATGCTTACCGCCGCATTAGAAGGTAAGCTTGATAAGGTGGAATATGTTAAAGATCCGTTCTTTAATTTAATGGTTCCGCAAAGCTGTCCCAATGTACCAGCAGAAATCCTTAATCCAAAAAATACCTGGACTGATAAAAAAGCTTATGATGATCAGGCAAAGAAATTGGCAAATATGTTTGTTGAAAATTTTAAGGAATATGCTGAAGGAACATCTGAAGAGATAAGAAACGCCGGACCGAATAAGTTTTAATTATTTTATTCTCTGTCATACCGAGCGAAGTCGAGGTATGATTTTCTCACAAAAGATTTGATTGTCTCGTTTCGACAAACTCAAGGTGGCAACTGCTTATTAAGCTGAACTCGTTGAATCCTGAAAGTAATTATTGTCACTCTTCGATCCGCCTCCGGCGGACTCAGAGTGACAGAGAGAATTATCATTGTTTCTTTCAAGGCAGGTGCTTTAAAATCTGCAAATATTGGTTGCTTGATTTCGTTTTTTCTCAGGAGGATTCAAGAGGACAATTGGGTTTAATTACTATCTTCTATAAAGCTGATCGTTCCGTTAAAATCAGTAACAACAATTTTTTTATTGCTGATTGCAGTTATTGTATTAACAAACACATTTGAAACTTTATACTGCCAATTAATCTTTCCTGTTTGTGGATTCAATGAATAAATCATTCCATTTTTTGTTGCATAAAAAATCACTCCGTCCTTTTCTACAATTTGTGCTGAACTGATATCATAACCAAATTTGCAATCAGCTATCCAATTCGGTTCTTTTAAACTTCCAACAGCGGGAATAGAAATGATTGAATCGTTAAATGTCCGGACATAAATAGATTTTTTATCTTCAGAAATTCCAATTGTTTCTCTAACCTGATATTTACCTGTTCGCCATAAATTCTTTCCCGAAGAAATATCAATAGCTGTTAATTGTCTGTCTGGTGCAACGATAAATACCATATCATCGGAAACAACAGCCTGGCAAACAGCAGGTGAATATAATTTTCCCTTTCTTCCGCCATTCCATTTCCAGATTAATTTTCCATCTTCAGCATTAAGACAATAAAAACTTTCATCCCACGCTCCGAATAAAATTTTATAATCGTAAAAAGTTGGTTTGGTTTCTACAAATCCATTAAGAGTTGTAAGCTGCCAAATAATATTTCCGGTTTTAAGATCCAAAGCTCTGAAAGCTTTATCGCTGCCGCCAATGTAAACAATGTTATCAACGATTGTCGGACTGCCTAAAACTGCAGCGTTTGTTTTAAGCTTCCAGTTCAATTTTCCATCGTTTGTATTTAAGCAATAAATATTGCTGTCAACACTTCCAAACACAATAAAGCTATCCTTGATTGCGGGTGTTGAATAGATTGCATTATCAGTTTTATATGTCCATTGGATTTTTCCGTTATCAATATTAATTGAATAAAGCTTTCCTGAAACATCACCTATGTAAACAGATTTATCTTTTACTGATGCCGAAGAACCAATTGTAAATCCGGTATTGATAGTCCATTTTGGTTTTATCTCCGGATAAACAGAATTAATAGAATAATCTGGTCTTGGTGAGTTTGGTAAAGTTGTATTAAAATCTCTTTGCTTAAGAGCTAAATTGTGCCAGAGTCTTTTTCCATTGCCGGGAGTTACTTCATAAAAGGACATCGAATCGTTTTTTACTTCAACAAAATTGTAACCGCCGACTTCTTTATTTCCTCTTAAATTTGTTCTGCACATTACACCCGGGATAGATTCAAAATTAAAAACTCCGTTTTTATGACCGTGTCCGCATAAAACAACCTGAGTATTAATATTTTTCAAACGGTCAGTCATTTCATACCAATTAGAGATTCCCTCATCAAGCGGATAATGTGTTACAAAGATTACTGGTATATTTGGATCTACGATACTTGTAATTAATGAATCAAACCATCTTAAATCCTGAGGTGAAAAATGACCATCTGCCATTCGCATTAAAGGACCTTGATATAATCCGATGAACATAAATTTATCGTATTCAAATACAAATCTTTCTTTACCCCATAATTTTATAAAATCAGTACAGCCTGATTCAGACCATTTTGCTTCGTGATTACCCGGAATAATATAATATGGTTTGTTCAGCTTATCGAGAATATTTTTGGCTTTTGTCAAATCTGATAAAGCTCCATCAGAAGTTATGTCACCGGAAATTATAGTGAACTCAATATTGCCTGAAGAGTTAATATCATTTACTGATCTCCTCAGATCTTCTTCAGAAGTTGGATCTCCAACGTGTATATCAGATAACCAGGCAAAATTAAAATTCTGACTAAAAACCTGGGTGCAGAAAAACAGAATAAGTATAAAGAATTTTTTCATTTAACAGATACCTTTTTAAAATAAAAAACCCTTCACAAAGGAAGGGTTTATTTTTTTACTTCATTAAAATCATTTTCTTACTTTGCTTGAAGTTATCAGTAATCAGAGTATAGAAATAAACGCCGCTAGATAAATTATTTGCATCAAAGTTAACATTATAATTTCCGGCTGCTAATTCATCATTAATCAAGATAGCAATTTCTCTTCCTAAAATATCAGTAACAATTAACTTAACATTTGATGATAAAGGAACACTGAATTTTATCTGTGTTACGGGATTAAATGGATTTGGATAATTCTGCTGAAGAACAAATTCAGTTGGTGTTATACCATCTTCAATTTCAACATCTGAGGGTGCGAAAAATGCAGTTCTAAGATCATCAAAATATACTGTTGATGTACTCTTATTACCCGGAGTATATGTTAACTGGAAACTATCAAACTTAAGTGGCGGCTCAAGCACATTGTTTCCAATCCAATTACCGGTTTGTCCCTGTGAAAGATCCCAGCTTATTAATTTCCATCCAAGCCAGTTTATATCATACCAGGGGCTGACTTCAAAATTACCAGGAGCAGTTTCTCTGACAGCAAATCGGAATTTATTATTTGATCCATCGCCGAACATAAATACCTGTAAAATTGTATTTGTACCAAATGTTGGTGTAGATGGAGTAAAATATTCACGTATTAACCAAGCTGATGCTGCAACATCCCAATCATAATTAAGCTGCATTGATTTTGTACTTGCAGTATTCAAATTAAGTATAGCTGTTGAAAGAGCCATATTTGTTGTTAATGGTAAGATTCCGGTAGTGCTTCCGGAACCGCCCGGCTGCCACCAGTTTCCTACACCGGCTTCAAAGTTATCAATTATAGTTTCAGCAAAATAATTTGAGTTGCTGGTTGTAAATTCATAATTATGATCTTCAGTAGTTGGATTTCCGAATATGTCTTCAATTCCTGCCTGAATTTTTATTGTATAAGTTTCATTTTCAGCAAGCGGAGTTGAAACAAAAAAGTTTAATACACTTCTTCCATCAATCGCATAATGTTTTAAAATTCCTGCTGCATTAGTCTGGGTTGAATTTCTTACAACTTTAAATCTGCTCGAAATGGTAGATGTTTTTAATAATTCATCGAAAGCAATATTTAAAACCGGTCTGTATTCAACATTAGTAGCATTAGCATGTGGATAAACATCTGTAATAGAAGGTGCCGTTAAATCCGGATGTTTAGTCATTATTGTAAGTGTAAAAGGATCACCTCCGATACCATTACCATCGCCATCAAACAAATGTCCGTACTTATCCTTTGCATTACCGCCTATTGTAATATCATATTGAGTTACGAAATTAAAATTATCGGTTTTAATTGTTAAAGTTTTATCATTATTACTCCAGCTCAAAGTATAGCTGGCTGTTGGTGTAATTGTAATATTTGATGCAACTGATGTTTTATCCATCGGACGGGAAAAATAGATAACTACATTTTCAATTCCGGGATAAAGGCTGTCATTCTGCGCCGGAGTTGTTGAAACTATTGTCGGAGGTATAGTAGAAATAAGATTGACATCTTTAAAAGTAAAGAAAGTATCCTGCATAGTTATATTAACTGTGTAAGGATCAAAACCTGGTGCTGAAACCTGAAGCTGATGAGTGCCTGGTGATACATTTTCAAAATAATAAAAACCATTTCTTAACAATTCAGGATCATTTGAGTATAAGTGAAATAAAGAACTGTAAGTATCAGTAGTATCAACCTGTCCATCGAGAGAAACGATTGCTCCATTAACAGCCAAACCTGATTCCTGATCTTTAACAATTCCTGCTGCAGTTCCAACAAAAGGTCTTGCAATATTATGATATCTTAATATTGTCCAGAACATTGTTTTAGCCTCAAGTCTTTTCCATTTTGCATTCATATTTAACTGGTTCTGAGTTGGATTAGTATGAAAACCAGCTTCACTTAATTCAGATGCCATAATAGTTTCGCGGTTAACGTGTAGATAGGGCAGTGAGCCGGCAACCTGATAAAAATCCCTGTCTCCCATTGCACCGCGGGTATTTGTGCGCATACCTGCTGTTAATAATCCAATCATTATGTTAGACATTTTCTTTCCGCCGTGCGGAGTTTTTTCAGGTCCGCCTATTCCTAATTGTCCCCACATAATTAAAGTACTGTTAGCTGAACCTCCCATTGTTGCAGCATCGCTATGGATTGAATGATAATGCGCAGCACCAAGTGAATTTGCCTGATCAGTTCTTTGTGTAAGAGATACATTTACCTGATTGTCTGTTCTGCAGATATATGCTGTATCAATATCAGTCCAATCAAGAAGCATTTGTCTCAAATTCAATCCAACGCCCAGGTTTTTTTCTGCTTCTGAATAATTATATATACCCATATTTTCATTACGGCTATGTCCGGGATCAATATAAATATTCCAGCCAGCGAGTCCGGTTACCTGTTGTGAAAAACTTTGTGTACCAGTTAATAAGAAGATAAATAATATCAGATGAATTATAGTAAATAGTTTTAGATTTGATTTTTTCATTTTCTTACTCCGTTACTCTATACTCATTAAATAAATTGAACCTTCCAGATAATTCTCAAATAAAATTGATTTACCATCAGGTGAAAAAGAAGGTGTCATTTCTATGATTGTATCTGAATTAGTTAAATTTACTTTGCCGCTGCCATCAGCGTTAATCAGATAAATATCAGATGATGTAATTTCATATCCATTATCTTCAGTAATTACATAAACAATACGTTTACTATCCGGCGACCATTTGGGTCTGTTGCCTTTTCCTAGATCCGTTAAACCAGAACCATCAACATTGATTTTATACAAGTTTCCGCCCATAACTTCAAATACAATTTTAGTTTGATCAGGAGATAAACTAATATTTATGTATTCAGCACCTTTTATGGGTTCTATTATATTAATATTGTTGGTTGATAAATCCAGAACATTCAACTTATTTCCTTTTTCAAATACAAGATATTTATTCAGGCTGGTTGAATTTTTTTCTAATCCAGAATTATAAATCTCGTTTACACCTTTTGCCGGAAGATAAACCTTAGAATTTCCATCTGTCCATTGAGGAAGATAAGGCATCATTGTTTTATAATCATTAAGCTGATTTGAGTTTTTGGTTTCAACATCAAATATCTTAACAGCATTATATCTTTTTACATCTTCATACTTTGCAACACGTGTTAAAATTGATTTTGAATCAGAGGACCATTGATATCCGAATCCTGCAGCCAGTTCATCTGTTAATTGAGTTGAGGAATTTTTATTTAAATCATATATCCATAAACCCTGATAACCAGATTTAGAATATGCGATTTTAGATCCATCCGGAGAGTATTGCGGATTTATAACTGCTGCTTCCGGTGTTCCGTTAATTATAAGCTGTGCTTTGTACTGCGGAAATACCACTATCGAAAGAACAATTAATAATAAAAATAATTTTTTCATCTTATAAACCTTATTTTAATTATTTAGTACCTACCATCGCAAGATAAAAAAAAATTAGCTTATATTCAGTCTGTTTTATTAGCGTGTGATGATATATCTTTATAATAAAAATATAAAATTATTGGGATGAAAAATGAAAAATTCAATAACTGTCTTCCTGCAGCACGGAAGCCAAAAACAGAGTTCAAAAACTATAAAACAATTCAGCGAATCAGAACTTGTTAAAGAAATAATTATTATTTCTTCTGATGAAAAATATTCTTCATTTGAAAAAGCAAGAGTTATCCATTCAAAGCATTTTAACAGCAGCGAAACAATAAAATTAATTTCTCAATTCTCTTCCACGGATTATACACTAATTGTAACTGAGCAGAACTCAATAAAACCCGGACAGTTTTGTCTTGACCGATTCTATCAGATTGCAAAAAACACAAATGCTTCAATGGTATATTCCGACTATTATGAAGAAGATAAAGGCAAACCTGTTCCTCATCCGGTTATTGACTATCAGGAGGGAAGTTTAAGAGATGATTTTGATTTTGGTAAACTATTATTTGTAAAAACAGATTTACTGAAAAATATTGTTAAGAAGGATGAAAACAATTTTAAATTTGCCGGATTATATAATTTAAGACTTGGTTTAAAACAATTTGGAGCCATTGTAAGAATACCAGAATATTTATATATAGTTGAAAGTGCTGAAGAAGTTGGAACAGAAGAAAAACACTTCAGCTATGTTGATCCGAAAAACCGCGAAGTTCAGATTGAAATGGAGAAAGCAGTTACTCAATATCTGATGGATATTGGCGCTTATGTTCATCAGCCTTTTAAAGAAATAGATTTATCTGCTGCTAAAAATTTTGAATATGAAGCCTCTGTAATTATCCCTGTACGGAATCGTGTTAAAACAATTAGTGGTGCGATTGAATCAGTTCTTAAACAAAAAACTGATTTCAAATTCAATCTTATCGTAATTGATAATCACTCAACCGATGGTACAACTGATGTTATTAAAAAACTTTCTGCAAAAGATGAAAAACTGATTCATTATATTCCCGAGCGAACTGATCTTGGAATTGGCGGATGCTGGAATGCAGGTGTTCATCATAACAATTGCGGTAAGTTTGCAGTGCAATTAGATAGTGATGATATTTATAAAGATGAGAATACTCTTCAAACGATTGTTGATGTATTTCGTAAAGAAAAATGCGGAATGGTAATCGGATCATATCAGATAACAGATTTTAATTTAAATGAACTTCCACCCGGATTGATTGACCACAGAGAATGGACTGATGATAATGGACCCAATAATGCTTTACGAATTAATGGTCTTGGTGCACCACGAGCTTTTTTTACCCCATTATTACGAGAAATAAAAATACCAAATGTTAGTTATGGAGAAGATTATTCAATTGGTCTGGCAATAAGCAGGCAGTATAAAATAGGAAGAATTTATCATTCAGTTTATTTGTGCAGAAGATGGGAAGGTAATTCAGATGCGCAATTGGATCTGCTAAAAATTAATGCTAACAATTTTTATAAAGATCGAATAAGAACTTTTGAACTTCTGGCAAGAAAAAAATCTAATAAAGAATAAAGCCTATATTAAATATCAGTGAAATATCAAACTGATAAAACAATTTCTTAAATCCGAAATAGAAATACAGAAAGGACTATTTAAATATCAAAAAAAGGGATAAATTAGAGAAAAAAATATTCACCAATTGGGTGAAATAAATTTTCAACAATACTTATTCTTCATATG
>JAKIZM010000111.1 GCA_022708025.1 Bacteroidota bacterium
ATATGAAGAATAAGTATTGTTGAAAATTTATTTCACCCAATTGGTGAATATTTTTTTCTCTAATTTATCCCTTTTTTTGATATTTAAATAGTCCTTTCTGTATTTCTATTTCGGATTTAAGATTTAAAGTTATTTATGCAATTTTATTTATTAAATCTATGTTTTAGTCCTAATATATTTCCTGAAACAAAATTATGATTCTCAATTAATGAATAAGCCAGTTCACCGATTTCTTCCGGCTTCATCCAAGAAGTATAATCTGCATTTTTTTGCCATTCCCTGTTTGATGGTGTATCAATTATATAAGGCGCTATTGCATTTACAGAAAGATTTATACTTCTTCCCTCTTCAGCAAGAGATTTAACGAGATAGTTAAGTGCTGATTTAGAAGCACCATAAATAAATTTAAGTTTTTCAGGTTGTAATGATGTAAACGCTGATGTAAAACATATTGAACCGCTATAACTTTTTTTAACCAGAGACGTAAAATGTTTAGCAATAAAAAAATTTGATTTCAGATTCATATTTATCATTCTATTAAAATCTTCTTCTTCAGTTTCCCAAACATTTGTTCCTCCGTAATAACCGCCAATAGTTGAGAAAAGATGCAATTGAGTTTTTTCAGATGTTTTAACTTCGTATAAGGCTGCTAATACATTATTCTCTACGCTAAGATCTTTAATATTATAAGTTTTAATTCTTTCATCTGCAAAAGCTTCATCAAATTTACGATCAAACAAAATTATTTCTTCAAACGGTTTATTGATAAGTGTTTTAACAACACCTTTGCCTAAAGCTCCGGATGCACCAAAGACAATTAATTTTCTGTTAGTCATATTTTTTCTCTATTAATTTAAATTTTACTATCACCGGAAAATGATCGCTGTAGCCGCCAAGATATCTGTTTCCGCCATAAGTCGGGAATGGCGCACCTTTGAATTTACCTGTTCGGGTAATCATAAAATCCGGTTTATATACTTCAAATGAATTACATTCATAACGAATATCAGAACCAACCAGTAAATCTTTTGATATTATAATCTGATCAAGCATATTAAAATGATCCTGATAAAAATAACTGCCGAATTCATCAGACCATGCTTTATACGAGGTATTGAATAATTTTGTTTCAGAATCTTCAGAAAATAATTTTGTGTCTGTGCTATCACACAAAAACGGAGTAGCTCCAAGGATTTCAGTAACTGATAAATTAGTTGGTTCATCGTTAAAATCACCAACAATAATAATTTTGCTTTTGGGATTATTCTTAAAAAGTGAATCAACAATGGATTTGTGAGTTTTCGCAACTTCGATTCTTCTTGGTTCAGATTCCTGCTGCCCACCTCTGCGTGAAGGCCAATGATTTACAAAAAAATAAATTGTATCGGTCTTATTGAGTAAAAATGTTCCCAATAGGATCAGTCTGGTATTATAATTATCACTGAACTTGGTTTCGTAACCTTTTACACTTAATAATGAAAGCTTATCAGTATTATATATTATACCATTGTCAATTCCTCTGAAGTCAGGAGATTCAGGGGAAACAGCTTTATAATTTTTATCAGATAAGAAACTCTTAGCTAATGAATCAAGAAGATATTCGTGTTCGGATTCACAAATTCCAAGCAGGTCTGGTCCGTTATTATCATTCATGGATCTGATTACACGGGCAAGATTATAAAGTTTGCGCTCAAGCCTTTCATTAGTCCATTCTTTTTTACCGGTACTCAGGAATTCCTCATCGCTTGTTTTGGAGTCATCTACAGTATCAAATAGATTTTCAATATTCCAGTGAGCAACAAATAATTCATTTTCTGCTATTTGGGCACAAGACAGATTAAATGTTAAAAGTACTAACAGCAATATTTTCGATAGATTCATTTTAATCAGTTTTATCATTATTAAATCTCGATTCTGGTAACTACACCGTGTAATTTATTGTAAGGAAAATCAAAATAACTTACCCAATTTGGTGCAATCTTTTTAAGCAATATAAAGAATTTTAACAAGAACTTATTCGTTTTTATTTCTTCAGCACCATAAAAAATTGCTTTTTCATTAAATCCCCATCGTTTAAATAGTGCGGGTAAGTCCAGCATTTCCATATATCCATAAAATATATTTGCAACATATAATCCTTTTGAAACCTCTTCATATCGCTCAAGTTTAATTCCATAGGGCTGATCAGTATTCTCTACTGAAACCAATACATTTTTTTCATATATAATACCTGTTCTGAACATACAATGCAAAATATATGGCGAAACAACATTAACATTTTTTGTAAAAAACAGTGCTTCTCCTGCAATATAATTACCAGTCTGATAAATCTGATTAAAACTTTCCTGAAATGTTTCGAGGTCAACAGATTTTAAAGATTTTCTTAATCTGCTCATGCCATTTATCCATAATCCCATAATCATTAAAACGATTGATGCTATAACCAATGACCAATATCCACCATAAGGAATTTTATGAGTTACAGCTACTAAATAAGATGAAGTAATAATAAGAACAATTGTAGCGATGGACATCCGCAAATATTCTTTACGATATTTTAATATTGTTATAATAAAAACTGAACTTATAAACATTGTAGCTGTAACTGCCAAACCATAAGCAGCAGCAAGATTATTAGACTCTCTGAAAATCAAAACCATAAATATTACTGCTACAAACAATAACCAGTTAACTGCCGGAATGTAAATCTGAGATCTCATTTCAGTTGATGTATATTTTATTTTCATCAAAGGAAATATTCCGATATTTATCCCTTGGAAGATCAAAGACATCACAGCACTGATCATTGACTGCGAAGCAATGATTGTAGCAATCAATGTTAAGATTAAAAATGGTATATAAAAGAATTGAGAAAAAGTACTAACTAATTTGAATAAAACCTGTGAAGAATCATTATGTTCAAAAATATATGCTCCTTGACCCAAATAATTAATTATCAAAGCAATAAATACAAAAAACCACGCTTCTCGGATAGGCTTTGCACCCAGATGACCCATATCTGCATAAAGAGCTTCACCTCCGGTTGCACACAATATTACATCACTTAAAATAAAGAAACCGGAAAACCCGTTATCTGTAAAAAGCTCTATAGCATAATATGGATTTAGGGCAAGAAAAATATCCGGTGTATGAATTAAATAGAATAAACCGGAAAGAAACAAACAAATAAACCACAATAACATGATTGGGCCAAAAGAAAGAGCAACTTTTGTTGTCCCTTTATACTGTATTGCAAAAAGTAATGTCGTGATAATTATTGTAATTAAAATGATTGTATTAGTGCTGATAGATTGCAAACCGGGAATTAGCTTTAATCCTTCTACTGCTGATAAAATTGTAATTGCCGGTGTAATTACTCCATCACCGAATAAAAGTGAAATACCGATATATCCTAAGAAAGATACAATACCCACTATTCTTCCTTTCTTAAGAATGGAAACCAGTATTTCTTTTAAAACAATTATTCCTCCCTCACCTCTTATACTCAGGCTCATTGCTAGCCACGAATATTGAATGGTAACAAGAGCGATTAAAGTCCAGAATATAAGTGACAGTATTCCGAATATATTTTCTTTTGTTGGAGTTATAAGCGTAAAAACAATCGGAAGAGTATAGATAGGGCTTGTACCAATATCTCCAAACACAATTCCCATTGCCTTGACAATATTCTTAGCAGAACTTAAAGTAGATTTTTCCATATAGTGCTTATCAAACTGATTAAATGATAAGCTGTTATTCCTTATAAATATTTATTTTAACAAAAATATACTATTTTACTAATGCATTGAAATACCAAATGAATTTTCTTAAATCCGAAATAGAAATACAGAAAGGACTATTTAAATATCAAAAAAAGGGATAAATTAGAGAAAAAAATATTCACCAATTGGGTGAAATAAATTTTCAACAATACTTATTCTTCA
>JAKIZM010000112.1 GCA_022708025.1 Bacteroidota bacterium
CCAAAGGACTCTATCGGAAAAACCCATATTGGATTTTCGCCAAGCTAAGTGCTGTTCCGCTACGCTCCACAGCACTTAGCTAATTTCTTAGTTTAACCATTTACACAAAATTATTTACACTACTTGAACCAAAGCCAAATTCATTTCACGCCAAGGGCGCAAAGAAAAGACAAATCCAAAGCTCGCAAAGATAATCTGTGTAAATCCGTTTAATCTGTGTCATCTGCGTTCTATTAGCGTAGTGCTTCTTGTTCTTTGTGTTTATATAAAGATGATGTTGTTGAGATAAAAATAAAGTCTCAGCGGACTTAGGGTGAACCAGAACCAAACATATTTCTTGCGAAGAAAGACTATTAAATAATTACTAATATTGAGTTAATGCTTACTATCTTATAACAAACAGTTTTATATCAAGCTGAAACTTTTAAGAATTAATATTCCAATAGAAATTGTAAAAACAGATCCAAGAGTAGTTATCATAATAATATTTCCAGCTAGTTTGGAATTTGCACCCATCGCATCTGCCATAACAAAGCTTGCTATTGCAGTCGGGCAGCCAAAAACTATAAACAATATTCCAAGATCATTATTTCTATATCCACAAAGGAATGCTGTGATTGTTATTATCGTTGGTATAATAATT
Organism: Bacteroidota bacterium; assembly: GCA_022708025.1. Lineage (GTDB taxonomy): Bacteria > Bacteroidota > Ignavibacteria > Ignavibacteriales > Ignavibacteriaceae > IGN3. The sequence continues at coordinate 644 of JAKIZM010000112.1, forward strand.
ATTTTTATTGCTGAAGCTATAAACGCAAGTGATGAAGCTTTTTTTAGATTTTCTAAATTTAATGATCCGCCAATTCCGACTAATGCAAGTGGTAAAGCAAGATCGGCAAAATAAGACCCTGTGGAGATTATTATTTCCGGCAGTTTAATTCTAAAAATGGAAACAGGAAGCGCAAAAATAAAACCTAGTATAAGAGGATTTAATAATATCTCTAGAGTAATTGATTTTAGTTTAATTTTCCCTTGATGTTTCGGAACTGTTAAAACTATCACAGCCAGTATATTATAAATCGGTAATAAAAATGCTAAAACTAATGTTGCTTTACCTAAAGCTTCAGCACTGAATAGATTAGAAATAATAGCCAATCCTACAATTGCATAATTACCTCTGAAAGCTCCTTGAACGAAAGCACTTTTATCAGGCGGATTTTTTATAAATGGAATTGTTCCAATCCAGATAAGGGTGTAAGATAGAATTGTTCCTATTATTACAAAAATTATCTGATCAAAATCAAAGGCTTGTGTAAGATCCAATTCTGATATTTCGAGGAAAACAAAAACGGGTAATGAAACTTGAAATACAAATTTTGATGTTACATCAACAAATGCTTCATTAATTATTTTTAGTCTTCTTGAAATAAATCCGACTGCAATGATTAAAAAGACAGGTGCAACAATGTTTGCAGTAAAAACAATATTATCAAACATTTTATTTACCTTAAATCAATTTACTTTTTTAATGATTCAATTAATGATTTAAATTTTTCCGGAACAGAGATCAGTTTGTTAACTTCATAATCAAAAAAAGCAATTCCGGTTTTTGCCCGGGCAATTTCTTTTCCGTTTGATTTGTTTGTAATCTTAAAAAAGAAATCACATCCTGTTTTAATAAAGTTATCAACTGTAACATCGAAAACAAGAACATCACCGTGATAACCTTGTGATTTATACTGAATGGCAGCATCAAACATTATTATTCCCGCTCCTTCAGTATCAACTTCAGAATATCCCCAGTTTTTCAGGAATAATATCCTTGCCTCGTGCACCATTGATAAAATTGAGTCGTTGCTTAAATGTCCGGCAAAGTTTACATCATAAACACGGACTGAAATTTCTGTTGAGAAAAGAAATTTTTGAGGAAGATCGATTTTAATTCTCTGCATTATACAATCTTAAATTTTTTTGTAGTGTAAAAATAAAGAAAAGGGAATAATGATTTATCAATAAACCAGTTTAAACTAATTGGTAAATTGTGATAGGATTTGGAATGCCTTTTATTGTAACATCATCATGATTGATTGGTTCTTTTTCAAGCTTTACTCGTTTGTAAACTTCATCTGAGATAAGAATAACTGAATTTAGTTCTTTGTTTATCTGTTCAAGTCTTGCAGCTATAATTACAGGCTGTCCGGTAACAGAATATTGCTTCCTCTCGCTTGTTCCTACATTTCCTGTAACAACTTCGCCGGCATTAATTCCGATTCTTATAACTGTATTGGGAATTAATCCTTTTTCATTTCTGCGTTTCAGTTCATTATAAATTTCCAATGAAGCATTAACAGCAGATTGACAATCATTTTGGTGTTCTATCGGTGCGCCGAATATAGCCATCAATCCATCACCTAAAATCTGATTTACAATTCCTTTATGTTTATTTATAATCTCAATCATAAAAGAAAAAACATTGTTCTGGTATGCAATGATTTCTTCAGGTGATTTATTCTGAGCAAAGATTGAAAAATTTCTTATATCAATAAACATAATTACAGCAAATCTTATCCGGCTTTGAACTTCATAATGATTTTCAACCAGTTCATCCACAATTTCTTTTGATATCTGTTGACCGAATAATTTTTGAATTTCATTTCGCTCAGATTGAGCTTTGTAATATTTCAATAATCCTTTTTTAATGTGAACAGTTATTAAGCCTGCGGTATGTCCTGAAATAAATAATAAAGCAGTGGCACCAATATGAATTGGAAAAATTGATATTGAATCAAATATTTCCGGAGACTTATTACTTAAAAACCATGCGATTATAAGATATTGTAAAGCCGCAACCGATCCTGAGAACAGGCAAAGTTTAAAATCAAGCTCAAGTGCGCTTAACATAATAATCAAAAAGTAAAGCAATGTAACAGGCGTAAAAAGCGGATATATAGAAGGTAAATAGAATGAATAAATTATAAGCACAATGCTTGGAATGCTTATTTCAGTAAAAGCATTGATGTATCGAATTAAAATAAAAGCTTTTACACCAAACCTATTCCATTTTTTTGCAGCACGACTTACAAATATTGCTCTTACAAAAATTATTGCAAGAATGAGAAGAGTAATTTCTATAGTAATTGAAAACTGGGAAACATCTTTAAAATGTTTAGAAAAGGCAAATGACAACAAAAGAACAACAATGATCAGAAAACCAATTATTCCCGCAAGAACTTTAGATCTGAAACTTTCATTAGAGATTAATTCTTCGGAAAATATCTCTTCAAATAATGTTGAGTTGTTATTAAGCATATATTATATAATATCGATTAGCTTACCCTTTTTACATTTTAGGAACAAATTAAAAATAGACACTTCCATAAATAATAATACTAAATCATTTTGCCAAAGTCATAATATTATTTACATTCAAACTTAAAACAACTTGCAATATCAATTAACTATTTAGTTCAGATATGCACAGTATGAATTTTATCAATCCATTTTCTGATTAAACTTTATTCATCTTAAGATTTCATACGGTTACGGAGCTTGGATAAAAAGTTTTAAGTTTATAAGCAACCCTCATGGATTTTCATTTTGTCGATATTAGGACAACAATCAACGATAAATCAGTATAGTAATTTGCTTTAATATTTTGTTATTTCAGTTTAAGTTTAAGATATTCTCCTATTAAAATTGCAGTTGGATAAGTTACTTCTTCTTCGTTTTTGGCATGTAATTTCAAATCTGCAGCAAATTCAACATATTCTTCTCTGTTTAATTTTTTAGCTGCAGCTTCAAATTTATCAAGCGCAGATACAATTTGTTTGTGTTCTTCAAGCATTTGGTTTAATTCGGATTTTAATTGGTCTGTTAATACCAACACTTGTTTCATATCTTCAGTTATATGACCATTTACAATATCAGTTAATAATCTCAAATCCGATATAGGACATAAAAACAAAGATAATTTAACGGACAAATAATTATTTCTTAAAAATTCTTCCTTATGACTGTCTTTATTGAGCTAAATGGGATTGTTCATATA
>JAKIZM010000011.1 GCA_022708025.1 Bacteroidota bacterium
ATAAATATTTAGCCGCTTATAATGCGATGTTGAAGTTAGATGCAAACAAAAATTTATCAAGAATTGAAGCTGAATCCGGTATGCATATTTTTTCAATTTGGGGTTATACAAACCAATTAATATACGTAGTTGGAGGAGAAAATGATGCCTTATATAAAAATTATAAATGGGAAATAATTAATGATCCTTTGGTAAATACTCTCTATAGAATCAAAGGCCAAAATTATAATGATGTGTTTGGAATAAGCTCTTTAGGGACAATCTTGCACTTCAATGGTTATAATTGGGGTTCGATCAATGTGCCGGTAGAAAATATCTTTTTGGAATTAAATGTAAAAGGAAATGTGATTGCTTCTGTGGGGTGGCGAGGAGAAGAAGCAGCTATAACAATTATTAGAAGAAATCAAGGATAGAAGTTTTGGAATGAATCCACAATACATAATAAAAAGTCAGTAGCGATGCGGCAACATCGCTGCTCAGAAATGCAAATAAAATTAATCCAATATTCATTTCTTTTCAGTATGTTGAAATACAATACTACACTGATTTTTATGATCCTTTATGATCTTAACTAATCATATTTAAATCAGTTTTATCTGTGTCCAATTATAAAACATCTAATTCCGACAGAATAACTTTTCTGAGTTATCACAAATAGTTTTATAGTATAAGTTAATTTGAGAATCTTTTCATATAAACCATTATTTTTGTTTTTAATATCATAATGAATTAGAAAAATGCATTTTTACAAAAACCATAAAGAAAAATCAGAACTCTTAAAATCCGGAAAGCTTAGTCTTATAGAAAATGTAAAATATTTTCTTAAAAATATTGAGGACCAAAAAGAGCTGAATGCTTTTAATTTTGTCTTTGCAGATGAAGCGATTGAAACGGCAAAAAAAGTTGAACAGAAAATAAAAAATAATTCAGCCGGTAAGCTTGCGGGAATGGTAATTGCGATTAAAGATGTTCTGGCTTATAAAGATCATCCGCTTACCTGTTCATCTAATATCTTAAAAGGATTTACTTCTCTCTATACTGCAACAGCAGTGCAAAAGCTGATTGATGAGGATGCAATAATAATCGGCAAAACAAACTGTGATGAATTCGCAATGGGATCATCGAACGAAAATTCTGCATTTGGAAATGTTTTAAATCCGGTTGATAAAACCAGAGTTCCCGGCGGTTCAAGCGGAGGCTCTGCAGTTGCCGTTGCTGCAAATCTTTGCGATGTTTCAATCGGAACAGATACCGGAGGATCGATTCGTCAACCTGCTGCATTTTGTGGTGTATATGGATTCAAGCCAACATACGGAAGAGTTTCAAGATTTGGCTTAACTGCTTTTGCTTCTTCGTTTGATACGATTGGGCCATTTACAAAAAATGTTGAAGATGCTGCTTTGGTTATGAGAATTATTTCTGCAAAAGATGAAAATGATTCTACTTCAGTTGATAAAACAGTCCCCGATTATTCAGCACTATTAGAAGATGAAAGAAAATTTAAAATCGGAATACCAAGAGAATATTTTGCAGAAGGATTGGATGAGGAAATCAAAACAGCAGTGTTAAATGTTGTTGATAAATTAAAACTCGAAGGTTATGGTGTTAAAGAAGTCTTTCTTCCAAAGACCGAATACACAATTGCAACATATTATATTTTAACAACTGCCGAAACTTCATCAAACTTAGCCAGATTTGATGGTGCAAGATATGGACTCAGATCAGAAAATTTTAAGGATCTGAATGAAATGTATATAAACTCCAGAACTGAAGGATTCGGCAAAGAAGTAAAGCGCAGAATAATGCTTGGCACTTATGTTTTGTCTTCCGGTTACTATGATGCTTATTATCGCAAAGCACAAAAAGTGAGAAGACTGATTAAAGAAGATTTTGATAAAGTATTTTCTGAAGTAGATTTATTAATTACTCCAACTACACCAACTGCAGCATTTAAGTTAGGCGAAAAATCTGATGATCCTTTGCAGATGTATCTGAGCGATATTTACACAACCTCAGCAAACCTTGCTGGAATTCCCGGAATCAGTATTCCAATCGGTAAAAACTCCGAAGATATGCCAATCGGTTTACAGATTTTATCTCAGCAGTTTGATGAAGAAAAAATATTTCAGTTAGCAAAACATATTCAGGATGAAATTACTAACTGAAATAAATATCCGCGAATGGACAAAATCTGATTTTCCAATAGTAAAAAATATTCTGCTTACAACCTGGAAGGATGCTTATTCATTTATTCCGTTAAATGATATAGAAAAATATTTTAATGATTTTTATTCCGATATAAGATTGATTGAAATGTTTAACGATCCGTTTTCAAAAGGATTGTTAGCTGAAGTTGATTCTGTGCCGGTTGGATGGATGAAGTTATTTGATAACATCATCGAAAAGAAATTATATGTTTCTTCGTTATATGTTCTTCCCGGATATCAGGGTTATGGAATCGGGAAGAAATTATTAAACTACGCATACTCAACTGCAAAAGAAAAACATTACAATAAAGTCTGGCTTGGTGTGATGAAACAAAATGTAAAATCTTTGGAATGGTATATTAAACTTGGATTTGTTTTTATTAAAGAAGAACCTTTTCAGATGGGCGCAACAACGGTTTCACATTTAATTGGATATAAAAACATTTCTTAACCTTATATTTTCAAAATAATCTATAAACTTCTCTTAACTTTATAATTGACCATTGAACATTCAACACTTAGCATTACAAAAAAGGATTTATCTATATTCAGGAATTTCCTTATTTTTGTTATCAAAATTTAATTCAGTAAAGGATAGTTATGCCAATTATTATCAATAAAAACACCCGCCTGCTTGTGCAGGGAATTACTGGAGGTGAAGGTTCATTTCATACATCGCAAATGATTGAATACGGAACAAAAGTAGTTGCCGGAGTTACACCGGGTAAAGGCGGAACAGATTTTCAAGGAGTTCCGGTTTATAACACAGTTGAAGAAGCTGTTAAAATTCAAAAAGCAAACACATCAGTAATTTTCGTTCCTCCGGCATTTGCTGCCGATGCAATATTGGAAGCTGCTAATGCGAGAATCAAATACATCATCTGCATTACAGAAGGAATTCCAACTAATGATATGATAAAAGTTTATGATTCAATCAAAGACAAAGATGTTGTGCTTGTTGGACCTAATTGCCCCGGAGTGATTTCTCCAGGAATTGCAAAAGTTGGAATTATGCCCGGTTTCATTCACAGAAAAGGAAAAATTGGCGTTGTATCGCGCTCTGGCACCTTAACTTATGAAGCAGTAAAACAATTAACTGATGTAAATCTTGGTCAATCAACTTGTGTCGGTATCGGCGGTGATCCGATTATCGGTTCAAGATTTATCGATATCATAAAAATGTTTAATGATGATCCTGATACAGAAGGAATAGTAATGATTGGTGAGATCGGGGGAAGCGCAGAAGAAGAAGCTGCGGTGTTTATTAAAAAGAATGTTAAGAAACCTGTTGTAGGATTTATCGCAGGAAGAACTGCACCTCCCGGAAGAAGAATGGGACACGCAGGAGCAATTATCTCGGGTGGAAAAGGAACCGCTGCAGAAAAAATGGCTGCTTTGAAAAGAGCAGGAATTAATGTTGTTGAAAGCCCTGCTGAGATTGGTGTTACAATGTTAAAGGCAATTGAAAAATTAAAAAGCAAAAAAACAGTTGCTAAAAAAACTACAAAAGTAAAAAAGGCGACAAAAAAGGTTAAGCCTGTTAAGTCTTCCAAAACAACCACAAAGAAAAAAGTTGAAAAGAAGAAAACGGTTAAACCAAAAAAGCAAAACAAAAAAATAAGCAAGACAAAAAGTAAAAAGAGATAGGAGTTCCGTTTGGGAAATAAAACTTTAGCAATAATAAAACCTGATGCAGTAAATGATAATCATATTGGTGAAATCATCTCAATGATTAACAAAGCAGGTTTTAAAATCAAAGCATTAAAAATGATTAGACTTTCCAAAGATGCTGCAAGATCATTTTATGAAGTCCATAAGGATAGACCTTTCTATGGTGAGTTAGTTGATTACATGACTTCTGGTCCTTGTGTTCCAATAGCATTAGAAAAAGAAAATGCAGTGGAAGATTACAGAAAACTTATTGGTGCAACTGATCCGGCTAAAGCTGCAGAAGGCACAGTAAGAAAATTATATGCTAAGAGTGTTCAGTTTAATGCCGTTCACGGTTCAGATTCTGATGAGAATGCTGCAAGGGAAATTGCATTCTTTTTCAGCAGTAAAGAATTAATTGAGAATTATCCATTGTAAAAAATAAATTTATGTTTTTCACACTAACATTCTGAAGTGTGAAAGTTTTTAATGTCAGTCTTAAAAAACAAAGACTGACATTTATATTTTAATGTAGTCCCGGAAGGAGTTTAACATGTTATCAAAATACAAACTCAGATTATTTTTTTTAATTGTTATTTTTCTTTTACCCGTTTCAAACTTCGCACAAATAATTACAGGCGCCGATAGACTTTTTTCGGAAAGTCAAAATCTTATTACGGGTAAAAACATTGGTGTAGTTTGTAATCATACAGCTTTACTCTCAAATGGAACACATTTAGTTGATACATTAATCAATCTGCCTAATGTTACATTAAAAGCAATTTTTACTCCTGAACACGGTTTTAAAGGAAGTGCAGAAGCGGGTGAACTTGTAAATAAAAAAAGTTTGTATAAAAAAGTTCCCGTTATTTCTCTTTATGGCAGCGAGAGAAAACCTTCAAAAGAAAATCTAAAAGATATTGATCTGCTGATTTTTGATATACAAGATGTTGGAGCAAGATTTTACACATACATTTCAACACTTTATAATGTAGTGGAAGCAGCCGGAGAAAATAATATTCCTATTATTGTTTTAGACAGACCAAATCCCATTGGCGGAAAATATGTTGATGGTCCTGTGTTAGATGAAAACTTTAAATCATTCGTTGGAATTGCGCCTATTCCGATTACACACGGAATGACAGTTGGTGAGCTCGCTACATTTTTTGTTGGTGAAAAACTTATAAATAATTCTGATAAAGTTGGACTTAATGTAGTTAAATGTAAAAACTGGCACAGGGAAATTCCAAATCAGTTTTATTCAAAGTGGGTTTCCCCTTCTCCCAACATCAACTATTTGGAAACAGCATTTGTTTATCCGGGAATTTGCTTATTGGAAGGCACAAATATTTCAGAAGGCAGAGGGACTCAATTTCCTTTTTTACAATTCGGTGCTCCTTTCATTAATTCTGATGATGTAATTTCAAAACTTAATCTGTTAAAAGTTGAAGGTGCAGAATTGCAAGCTGTTTCCTTTATACCTGAAGATATTGACGGTATGGCTACAAACCCAAAATTCAAAGGACAAACCTGTAATGGAATTAAAATTAAAGTTACTGATCCGCAAAAATTTGAGTCAGTAAAATTTGGTGTAAAATTATTATATGTGTTGAATAAATTGTATGGCAGTAAATTGAACTTCACAGGCTCGTTTGACAGACTTGTTGGTAACAGTGAATTGAGAGAACTTATAAACAAAAAAACTGCACCTGATAAGATTTTTGGAAGTTGGCAAAAAGATCTAACAAAATTTGAAAAGAAAAGAATTAATTATTTACTTTATTAAGAGGAAAAAATGTTAAAATACTCAGTTGTTCTGATTTTATTTATATTTTTATTAATTAGCTGCGGCGAAAAGACTGATAAACCTGCTAATGATTTATCAGGTGATAATAAATTTACTTTTGATTCAACAAATCTTAAAACAGAAGGCATAGATCAATCCGGCAAACCTTTTTTAATGGAATACAAGTTTAAGAAAGGTGATAAACACCTTTACAGAGTAACCAGTATTTCAAAAAATACACAAAAGCTTGAGATGGATACTACTATCACTTCGGGCGTTGATCAGAAAATTGTTTATCTGATTGATTTTGAAGTTAAAGATGTTGATAAAGACGGAACTACAGAAGCAGAATTAAAAATTAATTCCATTAAACTGAATGCAGAGGTTAACAAAGAAAAATTTGAATTTGAAACCGAAAAAGATACAGATTCTTCCAAGTTAGTACAATTTGCAGAATATCATTCACTACACAATAATCCTTTTAGTGTTACGTTCAACAAAAAAGGCGAAGTGATGGAAGTTTTCAGAGCAGAGAAAATATCCAACAAGTTTCTTGAATTAAAAGGTGCTGCTGATACAATCTCAGCAAATGACCGTAATTCTATAAGACAAGATATAATAGCCGGAATACTTGCACCTTTGGTAACTCAAATTATCCGGAAACTTTCCGACAAAGAAGTTTATAAAGATTCAACCTGGGAACTTAAACAAGCACCCGTTTCGATGATGGTTTATCAGATTAACTATGTAAATAAGTACAAAGTTGAAAATGTCGAAAAGCTTGATGATCACAGGATTGCTGTTATTGATGCAAGCATTAGTTTTGATTACAAAGGACAATCAAAAATCAGTCAGGGAAATGTAACCTATAATTTTGATAAACCTAAATCCACTGCAGAAGGCAAAATCTATTTTGATGTTGATCAGGGATTACAACTTAAATCCAGAACTAAAACTAGTATGCAATTAAATTATTCAATGGAAGCTAATACACCGCAGGGCAAGCAAAAAGGCAGCAGATCAGATTTGGTAACAAACACAAATATTGTGGAATTAATAAAATAATTTTATTATGAAATTAAGCCGGTTAAACACCGGCTTAATAATTTTAATTCTATTCTACTAACTAAATATTTATAAATTTCTTTATTCCTTAACTACAGTAACCACTACCTTTATACCTTCAACACGAATTACTTTTATCTTTTTATCTTTTTCGATGTATTCTGAATCAGCAACAACATCAACCTTTTTATCATCTATCAATGCGGTGCCGCCCGGTCTTAATGTTGTAAAAGCAATTCCTGTTTTACCAATTAAATTTGTATCTGAAGGAAAAGAAACAAATCCTTTATCAGCATTTTGTGTTTCTGCAAGCACGAGTCTGCTGAATGCAGAAGTTTTAGGCAGAAACTTTGCTAAAAAGAAAATCCCTATTAAAGCTGCAACCATCGAAGCAGAAATCTGAATGATTGCCATCGAAACTGATCTCATATCCAAAAAAGGATCACTGCCCAACAGTGCTAAAAAGATTGAAACCAATATCAAAGCAATTCCGGATATACCTGTAATTCCAAAACCGGGAATTATAAATATTTCTGCAAGCAATAAAATTAACCCTAATATAAAAAGTAAAATTTCGAGCATTGATGCTAATTGCAGAATATATGAAGACCCGAAAAATAAAGTAAGTGCAATCAATCCTGCTGTTCCTGGCAATCCCCAGCCTGGTGTTTTAATCTCAGCCATCAAACCAAAAAATCCGATCATTATTAAAATTGAAGAAATAATCGGATTATTAAGGAATCTTACAACCTCTTCAGCCCAATTAGATTTAACTTGAATTACTTCAGCATTTTTCAGATCAAAGGCAGCGAGAACATTTTTATAATCTGTTATCAAAGTATCTGCTATCTTGTATTTATATGCTTCTTCGGATGTGAGAGTAATAAGATGAGTCGAATCAGTTAAACCGGGAATTACAACTCTTTCATCTACCATTCCTTCAGCAATATCAGTTCTTCTTCCATTCCTTTCGGCAGTTGATCGCATTTCCGATCTCATATAAGATTGGTACTTCTCTCCTACTTTTTCTCCCGATTGGTCAACAACAGTTGCAGCACCAATTGAACTGCCGGGTACCATAACAATTTTATTGCAAGAAAGTGCTATCAATGCTCCTGCAGAAATTGCACGGTTATTTATAAAACCGATTGTTAATATTTTACTGGAAAGGATTGCATCTTTAATTTGTGTAGCTGCATCAACTCTGCCTCCGAATGTGTTAATCTTAAATATAATAGCTGATGCATTATTTTCTTCTGCCTCATTAACTACACGTGTTATATAAGGCGCTAATCCTAAGTCAATTTCCCCTTCAATATAAGCGAAATAAACTAATTTTTGCTGAGAGTAAATTGAAACAGTTATCAGAAGTGCTATTAGATACTTCATGTTAAAATCTCTCTTAAATTAAATTAATAAAATACCATTACCATTGGCTATCCCCATCACGGTTTTCGTGAATTATTCTTCCTCCGCCTCCTGTGTGGATTTCACAATAACCCGGAGCTTTACTTTCATCAATAAGGTCTGTGTATATTTTAGGACAGGCATCAGTTGCAAGTTTGGCATCTCCCAGATTCATAGTTTCTTTACAGAAATTTGCCATCCCAACTCCATCAGCAAGAGTGAAATATTTGAGAGGAAGTTTTAATTCTTTGTAAGCGCCTTCCATAAACATTGCCCAGATAGGTAAAGCTGCTCTGCCACCCTGTCCGTACCAATTAGTAAATTTAACACGATGATCATCAAATCCAACCCACGCTCCGGCAACAAGATCCGGTGTAACACCTACAAACCAGGCATCAGAAAATTTTTGTGTTGTTCCGGTTTTTCCAGCGGCTGGATATTGAAAATATCTTCTTACTCCTGCACCTGTTCCGTAATTTATAACATCTGCCATCATATCAACAATTATTGAAGAAGTCTGAGGAGAAATAGCTTGTACTGACTCAGGTACAAATTCATCTATCACTACTCCGTTTCTATCTTCAATCTTTGTAATTGATATCGGATCAACGTGAACGCCTTGATTAACAAAAGTTCCCATTGCTGAAACCATTTCCAAAGGTGTTACCTCAACTGTTCCAAGCGCAATTGACGGATAAGCATCCATTTTAGATTTTATTCCCATTCTTTGAGCAAACTTAACTACTTGATACGGAGGTGCCATATCTGAAATTGTCAATCGACCGGCAATTACGTTAACAGAATTTGCGAGTCCCCATCTTAAAGTTTCGTAACTGCTGTATTCATTTCCTGCATTAGATGGTGACCAGCCGTTATAATCAAATTTTTGATTAAGAACTGTTGTCGCAGGTGTATAACCATTTTCAATTGCAGTAGCATAAACAAATGGTTTAAATGCTGAACCCGGTTGTCTTCTTATTCCTGTAACGTGATTTAATCCTCTTCCAAAGTCCTGATTTTCACCACCAACAAGTGCTTTAATCATTCCTGTTTTCGGATCCATAACAACAAATCCTACTTCAACTTTTGCGGCAATTTTTTTAACAGAGTCAACAAAATCCAGATCAGATTTTAACTTGTTATAAATTTGTGCTTTGTCAGTTTGCGATTCTGCAGTTTTATATCTGATATCATTCTTAATTGATTTATCAAGGATATCTGTCAGCAGACTTTTGTTACGGTTCCAATTCCAGTTTTTATCGAACAAAGTCTGATAATCAGCAATATGTTTTTTTGCAGAACGGTTAGCAATCCGCTGCATTCTCATATCAAGTGATGTGTAAATATTCAGACCATCACGATAAAGATCATAACCGTATTTATCTGCCAATACAGTCATTTGCTGCCGGATATATTCAAGGAAATGCGGTGCTTCAGATTTAACATGACTTAATCTTTCAGATGCAAGCTGAATCGGTTGTTGTTTAAGTTTATCATATTCTTCTTTACTAAGCATATCAGTCTCAACCATATTGTACATAACAAGATTTCTTCTTTGTAATGCACTTTCGTAACGAGAAACAGGATCGTAAATAACAGAAGATTTCAACAAAGCAACAAACAAAGCTGCTTCAGGCAGGGTTAAATCCTTTGCTCTTTTATTAAAATAAACTTTAGAAGCTGATTCAATTCCATAAGCACTTCTTCCGAAGTAGGAAACATTAAGATAAAGCTCTGCAATTTCTTTTTTAGTAAATGTTTTTTCAATCTGAACAGCAGAAATCCATTCTCTTATTTTTCTTACTCCTTTATCAAGAAAATTTTCTTTTCCTTCCTTTAGTGAGTATAAATTTTTTGCAAGCTGTTGTGTAATTGTACTTGCACCTTCGCGCAACGAAAGTGAAAAAACATTTTTAATCATTGCTTTAACAAATCGAGTCAGATCAACACCCCAATGATCATAAAAATTTCTGTCTTCAGTTGCAATTAAAGCTTCAAGTACATAAGGCGGCAGACTATCAATTTGAGTCTCTATACGGTTCTCAATGAAAAATTGTCCGATTAATTCTCCATCAGCAGAAAATACTCTGCTTGCAAGAACAGGTCTTGGATTTTCAAGCTCATCAAGAGATGGAAGTCCGCTTACAGTATAAACAGCCAGTAACAGAAAAATGAATGTTACACTTCCCCAAATAATCCATTTCTTTTTTTTATTATTATTATTTTTCTTAAAAGATTTAGCCATAAAAAAATTCTTTATTTCCAGTCTATTATTTCAAATTTCTCAGTAAACTTTCCGTAGCAAGGATTATCAATCCAGGAACCAAGGTTAACATATATTCCTTGTTTGTAATTATAAAAACATCTCTTATGCAAATGTCCGAACAAAACGTAATCATTACCCTGATCTATAAATAATTTTGCAGCTTCAAACAAACCATCTTCTTCACCGTAATCTTTTTTTGCGGTATAATCTCTGCTGGATTTACTTGTTCTGCTTGCAATAGCAACACCAAGATCCGGATGAATAAGCCCATACAGCCATTGAATAAAACGATTGCGCAATATTTTTTTCAGAATATTATAACCAAGATCATTTTTAACAAGTCCATCACCATGCCCGATAAAAAACTTTTTTCCGTTTAAAATAAAATTTTCCGCATCGTGATAAAGCTGAACTCCAATTTCTTTTTCAAAAAAATCCTTATGGAAAAAATCATGATTACCAATAAAGTAATGCACTTTAATTCCCTTTTCAGTTAAATCCTGCAGCGCAGCAAGTGTTCTGAAATTACCTTTTTGATAAACCCTTTTATATTCAAACCAGTAATCAAAAAGATCACCGACAATAAAAAGCTCATCACAGTTATCTTTAGCAAACTCAAGAAACTTAACCAGTAGTCTTTCTTTTTTGTTCTCGATCTCTTTTGATTGGAGACCAAGATGTATATCGGAGATGAAAAGATAAGTTTTATTCACACAGAATCGATTTTGTTCATATGAAATTTACTGAATACAAAAAATAAATAAAACTATTCTTTTGTCCCTGTTTAATATTCATTCTCAAACTCTGCCAGCAGTTTAGACTCAGGATCAGGTAAAATTGCTTCAACTTTCCTGTCAGTTGTAAAATTAAATTTATTGTTTACTTTGTTTATTAAAAAATCCTTTTTTTCTGATGTGCTATCTTTATAAAAAATCTCAACTTCAAGATTAAAATGAAATTCCGGATAATTCTTTGTTTTTTGTTCTATATACAAAGTTACTGCATTTGAATCGCTATTTCTTTCTGTTTCAAAATAGTAAGTACAGTAAATATTCTCAGTGCCATTATAAACCCACTGATCAAAAAACTTTGTAAGATTTTTCCCGGAGACAGTTTCGCAAACTTGTTTAAAATCCTCTGTTGAAGCATTAGAATATTTATAAGTATTATAATAAGTATTTAACACATTAAAAAAATCTGAATCACCGATTTCATTACGAAGCATATGTAAAACCCAGGCTCCTTTATCATAAACTGTCTCTCCAAATAAATCCCTTGGCGCATACAAGGTTCCTCTGAAATAATTACTGTACTTAGCAAGCATTTTAGATTTTAGTGCATCTTTTCCATTCTTTGCTTCTGCATAAAGTGCTTCTGAATAAGATGCAAAACCTTCATTAAGCCATATATCATTCCAGCTTTTTGGTCCAACAGAATTTCCCCACCAATGATGTGAAAGTTCGTGGACATAAATATCTTCAAAAAAATTATTTCCATTTATGAAATTATAAGCAAACCCTGTAATTGTTTGATTTTCCATTGCACCATAATTCCATAAAAATTCTGCAACTCCGTATTTTTCTTTAATAAACGGATATTCTCCGAAAAGTTTTGAGAGAGTTTTCATATAATCTAAATGTCCTGCAAAATCAATTCTGCCTTTATCAAGGTGTTCAGATAAAACATAATAATAAATTTGCATCGTGTCTTGTTCATTAAGACTGATATAGATATCAGAAAAAGTTTTATATGGAGCCGAATAAACAGCAATCAGGTAAGTGGAAATCGGATAAACAGTTTTGTAATGATAAGTTTTTTTTTCCCCATTATTTTTTACTTCAATTAAATTTCCGTTCGATACTGAAACAAACTGCGAATCATTTGTAATTTTTATATCGAGCAAAGCTTTATCTGCAGGATCATCATCACAAGGAAAAAATGTTGATGCTAAATTAGGTTCGCTTATATTATAGACTAAAGAATTGCCGTTTACAGTTCCAAAAACAAATCCATCAAAGCCTCCTCTTTGCGGTGTTCCATAATACTCAATTTCAATTGTAGTTGTATCCGAAAAAATTTCGGTTCCTTTAATAAATATTCTGTTTTTTTTGCGATGATATTCTGCTGGTTGATTATTAATCTTAACACTGTTGATCTTCATATTATCATAAAAATTAAGCTCATATTCAGATCCTGATGTAAGTTCAGGATTGCCAGATTGATTTTTAACTGCAGTTAAAATTGCAATACCATTCAAGATTTTATTTTTAATATCTAAATCAAATGAAAGATCATAATGTAAAATATCAGTAGCTTTTTGTGTTTCGCTTACAAAATACTTCTGATCATTAAATTCCTTATTTTTTTGATATACCTGAGGAAAAACAGTTGCTGTAAAAAGCGTTAAAATCAAAATAAAGTAAAATTTTCCGAACGCCGTCATCTTGAAATTAATTTTATAATTATAAATTATTTCTGTTAATTTAACCATTACTCCAATTGTCAAACAATCGATATTTCAATATATTTCTGAAAAGAATTAAGGATTTAATATGCCATCTCAAGGTTCATCAATTTTAAGAGATACAATTTCAGTTATTCTTGCCGGCGGACAGGGTGAGAGATTACATCCTTTAACTGCTGTAAGAAGTAAACCAGCAGTTCCATTTGGCGGTAAATACCGAATCATTGATTTTGCATTATCCAATTGTTTAAACTCAGGCTTTAGAAGAGTATATGTATTAACACAATACAAATCTGATTCACTTAATATGCACCTTTATGAAGCCTGGAGTATCTTTAATCCGGAACTTGGTGAATTTATTTATTCTGTTCCGCCACAACGTAAGCTGAATAATGAATGGTATCTTGGGACAGCGAATGCAATTCATCAGAATTTAAATTTGCTCTCTGATAAAAAAGCAAAATGGGTTTTGATTCTTGGCGGTGATCATATATATAAAATGGACTATCTTAAATTTATAGATAATCATATTGAAAAATCCGCTGATTTATCAATTGCCTCTATAGAAGTACCTAAATATGAAGCAAATCGTTTTGGCATTGTTGGAGTTGATGAAAATTATAATGTAACTTCTTTTATTGAAAAACCTTCTAATCCTCCTGTCATTCCTGATAAGCCTGAATTTTCTTTTGTGAATATGGGTATTTATGTTTTCAACGCAAATATTCTCAGAGAAGTTTTGTACGAAATGGAATCAAAGAAAGTAAGAAACCATGATTTTGGTCAGCAGGTTATTCCATATATGATAGAGGCAGGATTAAAAGTAATTGCATATAAATTTTTAGATGAGAATAAAAAAAGCCAGCCATACTGGAAAGATATTGGAACGCTTGATAGTTATTATGCAGCAAATATGGACCTGATCAGTGTTATTCCTGAATTTAATCTTTATGATCCTGATTGGCCTTTAAGAACACATCAATTTCAGTTTCCTCCTGCAAAAACCGTATCGCACGAGGGAGAGCGGGTTGGTAGAACATTAAACTCACTGGTATGCGATGGAACCATTGTATCAGGAGGTTTGGTTGAAAGATCTCTGCTTGGTCCAAATGTAAAGGTTAACAGCTACTCTTACATTACTGATTCAATAATTATGAACAATGTCGTCATCGGACGACATGCAAGAATCAGAAGAGCAATAATTGATAAAAACGTTGTTATTCCTGAAGGATGTGAGATTGGTTTTGATCCCGAAAAAGACAAAAAAAGATTTACAGTTACCGATAGTGGTATTGTTGTAATAGCCAAAAATCAGGTTGTCTCCGAAGTTAAATAATTTTCGCAAGCCAGCTTGATTGATTTATTTGAACTCAACTGTGATTGAGATTGATAAGTGATCAGAATGTCTTTTTACTATTTCTATCTATCTAATAAATTCTATATTGAATCACATCCTGTTATAAAATCATTTTTTTAAAATTCAATTTGTTTTAACTTTGCCTGGAATTATTTAGCGCAAACAATTTTATAATTACTTTATCGTTGTGAATTCAAAATTACAAACTAACTTAAAAAATCTGCCTTCCTCACCGGGTGTTTATCAATTTTTAAACAAGAACGGTAAAGTTATTTACGTTGGTAAAGCAAAAAACCTTAAAAACAGAGTACGCAGTTACTTTCAGGAAAATCCCGGCTCTGCAAAAACCATCGCACTTGTCAGCAAGATTGAAGATCTTCAATTAGTGGTTACTGATTCTGAACTTGAAGCGTTGATACTCGAAAATAATCTGATAAAACAGTATAAACCCCGTTACAATGTAAACCTTAAGGACGATAAATCGTTTCCTTTTATAAAAATTACTAATGAATTGTTTCCAAGAATTTATGCTACAAGAAATGTTGTAAATGACGGATCAAAATATTTTGGTCCTTATACAGATGTAAAAAGTATGCGTACATCGTTGAAAATAATTAATCAGATATTTAAAGTCAGAAGCTGTAAACTTGATCTTACCGAAGAAAATATCGCTGCAAAAAAATTCAGAGTCTGTCTGGATTATCATATAAATAAATGTGATGGTCCTTGTGAAGGTTTGATATCGCCGAAAGATTATAATGATATGGTCAACGAAGTGATTAAACTTCTTAAAGGAAAAACGAACGAACTTATTAAAGAACTATCTCAGAAGATGCAAATGTATTCTTCAAATCTTGAGTTTGAAAAAGCAGCAGAGATAAGAGATAAAATAAATCAACTTGAAAGTCTTTCAGCTAAACAAAAAGTAGTAAGCGAAGATTATGAAGACAGAGATGTTTTTGCAATCGCTTATGAAGGGAAAGATTCTGCCTGTGCAGTTTTTAATATTCGTGATGGAAAATTAATCGGGAAAAAGCAGCTTAAGCTTTCTATTGAAGATGGTGAAGAGATAGAAGAGATTTATTCATTTGCAATTAAATATTATTACGGCGAGTTAGCGGAAATCCCCAAGGAGATTGTGCTTGAAGTAAAACCAAATGATGAAGAGTTGCTGATTGAATGG
Organism: Bacteroidota bacterium; assembly: GCA_022708025.1. GTDB lineage: Bacteria > Bacteroidota > Ignavibacteria > Ignavibacteriales > Ignavibacteriaceae > IGN3. The sequence goes on from JAKIZM010000011.1 coordinate 15,386, forward strand.
CTGAAATCAAAAACTGATAAAAAAGTAAAAATTATTGTACCACAGCGCGGTGATCTTAAATCATTAATTAAAATGTGTAAAGAAAATGCAATCCTTCAGTTAAAGGAAATTCAGCTCCAGAAAATGAAAAATCTTGGTAATGTTTCTTATTCAGTTTCTGCTTTACAAAGGGATTTAAGATTAAAAACTCTGCCCAGAAAAATTGAATGCTTTGATATTTCAAATCTGCAGGGAACAGATTCAGTTGCAAGTATGGTTGTTTTTGAAGATGGTAAGCCAAAGAAAAGTCAGTACAGAAAATTTATTATTAAAACGGTTGCCGGTCCTGATGATTTTTCGAGTATGCGCGAAGTTATTGAAAGAAGATATTCAAGATTGCTTGAAGAAAATCAGCCGCTGCCTGATTTGATTATGGTTGATGGCGGAAAAGGTCAGCTATCAAGTGCAGTTGAAGTTATGGATAACCTCGGATTTAAAGATTATAATATAATCGGTTTAGCCAAAAGATTGGAAGAGGTTTTTCTTCCCGGCAAATCTGATCCTGAATTAATTCCAAAAACTTCTTCAGGCTTAAAGCTTTTACAGCAAATAAGAGATGAGGCTCATCGCTTTGCTATCACATTTCATCGTGAAAGAAGAAGTAAAAGAATTATCAAAACTGAATTAACAGATATTAAGGGAATTGGCACTGAAACGGCTAAGCTCCTCCTTGAAAAATTCGGCAGTCTTGACGGAATAAGAAACAGCAGTATAGAAGAACTTGAAAATACGGTTGGCAAAAAGAAAACTCAATTACTTATAGAATATTTTAAAACAAAAATTATAGCCATAAATTAGATTATTATTTATCTTAGCATAACAGTATTTGCAAATTATGACTATTAAAATATCTTCTTCAATCTTACTGATATTTGCTCTTGTTTTTACTGCCTGCAAAAAAGAAATTAAAGAAGAACCGTTTGTATTCAACGGATCTTCTTTTCTTGAACTTGTTACTGATGCAATAAGCGGAAATGCCGCAAGTAAAAAGAATCTTCAGGGGTTACATAATTTTAATGTACCTTTAAACAGTTATAATAAAATTCTTGTTGACAGCATTCTGATAAATAATATCAGATATTATGCTTTACTGATGGAAAATAAAAACCCTTTGCATAATCTTTTTGCCATTGTTGATGATGATCTTAATGTTCTGATAAAAGATGAATCTTTAAACGGTTATCTTAATCTGAATTTTAAAAAATCCGGTTCAAGAATTTTTGCAGTAATAACAGAAGATTTCATTTCAAAAGAAGTTGTAAATCTTAAAAGGATATCATATTATTCTTTAGAAAATCATAATTCTGAGCTTGCTTTCCGGATATTTACCGATATCGCGACAAACGAAAAAGAAGCTGAGCAGATTATTACCGGTATTTCAGATTCTTTAATTACTACCAATATAATTTTTACAAAACCAAAAGATGGACGGAGTCTTAAGGATGTTTTTAATTATAATATCGGGTTACAGAAATATGTAAGCAATAAAAATTTATTTGATTCGCTCGTTGTAAGGGAATTAAGGGCAATAAAAACTTTTTCAGATAAAAATTTAATTATAGATACCACAAGAAATTATTAACATCTAAAATTTATCATTAATGTACAAACAACTATTTTTTCTTCATAAATCTGAAGAGGACAAAGCACTTTCACATTTTAACGAAGCAATAATTCCGTTGCTTATGGATATTTCAGGTAAGGAAATAAAACTGGCAGAAGTTGAAAGCAATTTGCTGATTGATCAGAAGTATTCTTTTTTTTGTGAAGTAGAATTCAAGTCCAAAGATGAAATGGACAGACTTATGAATTCAAAATCAGGTAAACAATTAACCAAAACACTTATGGATTTCCATAAGATGATAACTGTTATTTCAATTAATTATGATATTAAAAAATGAATCTTTACTTAATCCGACACAGTATAGCTGAAAATATATCTATAAATAAAAAAGATTTTGATCGTGAACTAACTGCAGAAGGTAAAACAGTAATCCATAATTCTGTTAAAATCTGGAAAAATTATATTCAGAACATAGATGCTGTATTAACTTCACCATTAATAAGAGCAGTACAAACATCTGAAATTATATTGTCTGAATTTCAGCCCACACCAATTCTTATGAAAGACAATAACCTTGGAACAGGCAGCAGAACCTCCGATCTGATAGAATTATTAAATACACTTGAATATGAAAATGTTGCTGTTGTAGGTCATCAACCTGATCTATCTATACATATTCAGAATTTCTGCACTTCAGGTAATTTGAGTATTTACTTCCCACCGGCTGCCATTGCAGGTATTGAGTTTGATAATGTAATAAAATACGATAAAGGCAAATTACTGTTTTTAATTCCACCTGTTCACATATAATATTAAGCGCACTCATTCCTGATTTATAAAACGTTTTTGAAAAGACAGTATTAATAAAAAAGAGGCACACGGTTACACAAATTATATACTGACCGCTGCTTCCTTCCGGACCTGACGGGGTTGGGTATTAACCTGTTAACCGGTGCCCTAAAATTGTTGTATCGGGTTGTAAAAATGTAGAAAATAATCTTACGATACAAGAAATCAATTTTTTGAAAAAACTACCTAATATTTTCTATAAGAGTAATAAACTATTTTAGTTACAATTTTATTCAGATTTTTTTTTCTTTTGTTCCATCAGTGTATTTCTTTCCCAAAAAACTCCATCACTATAACCCTGAATAGATTTATCTTTCTCTGCTAATTCCAATCTTTTTAATGTTAAAGCTGCATAAACCGTATCAATCTCGATTCCACAGAATTTACGATTAAGTTTTTTTGCCGTTACTGCAGTTGTACCTGAACCAAGAAACAGATCGAAAACAAAATCGTTTTCATTAGTGCTGGCAAGAATAATTTTTGCGAGCAGTTTTTCAGGCTTTTGTGTCGGATGATCTGTATTTTCAGGCATAGACCAGAATGGAATAGTAATGTCATTCCATAAATTTGATGGATGAGTTATTCTGAAATTCTTTCCGTTCTCATTTTTCCAGTCTTTTGGATTTCCGTCATCAGATTTATACGGTGCACGAACAAGTCTTTTTAATTTAACTGCATCTGTATTAAATGTAAATTTATCGGAAACAGTACAATACCATATATCTTCATAAGAATTTTTCCAATTATCTTTTGCACCTCTTCCCTTTTCACGCTCCCAGGTTATTCTGTTCCTGATAATAAAATACTTTTTTAGAATATTGTATGCAGGAATCGAAGTTCTCCAATCACAGCAAAAATATATTGATGCAGTAGGTTTTAAAATCCTGATAATCTTTTTTAACCAGGAATCTATCCACTTTTCATATTCATCATCTTTCATCTCTTTGAATTTAAGAGTTGAAAAATTTTTATTAAGATTATAAGGTGGATCAATAAACAATAAATCAACAAATTTAACCGGTAAATATTCAATAGTTTTAAATAAATCCTGATTGATAACTCTACCGGATATATCTTTAACAGAAGATCTGTTTTTTAGTTTTAAAAGTGATTTACTGAAATGGATAACTTCTTTATTGGTAATATTTAAAGTGCGATTTAAAGGCGCGCGTTTTTTATTAATGTGATCCATTTAAATAATATCAGTAAAACTGACATTCGCATATTTATTTTTTAACAGAACAATATCTTCAATTATTTTTTCAAACTGAGATGAAACTTTCTTAAACAACACAATCGATTCTTCATTGATATTATTATCCAATGCCATATTTTCAAGCAGTTTGAAATATTCCAGAACACTTTCTACTCCAAGTGTTAACGAAGAGCCCTTTAATTTATGAACGTAAAATCTTAAATGTTCCGAATTGTTTTGAAAAATTGCATTTCTTATCAGTTCAATATTCTTAGGAATTTCGTTTAAATATATATCAAGCATCTCCTTAAAGAATTCAAGATCAGCCTGTGATTTTAAATCCTGTAGAAATAATATTTTCTTTTCATCAATAAATTTCAGTTCAACTTCGGATATGTGATCTATAGATATATCCGCCTGTTTTTCCTGAACAATCGAATCAGACCATTTTTCAATTGTCATTTTCAGATCATCTATATTTACTGGTTTACTGATGTAATCATTCATTCCTACTTTCAGATAATTTTCCCGATCACCGTGCATTGCATTTGCAGTCATTGCAATAATTACCGGTTGTCTTTTTAAATCTTTATTCGAACGGATAAGCGAGCAAGCTGTTAGTCCATCCATTTCAGGCATAGAAATATCCATAAATATAAGATCGTAATTGATATTTTCTAATGCTTCAATTGCTTCTCTTCCATTTGATGCAATATCTGCCATGTAACCAATCCTTTGAAGCATTCTTGTTGCTACCATCTGATTAACATTATTATCTTCAACAAGTAATATCTTAAGTTTATTAGCAGGAATAAACTGAGTGAACTCTTTTTTAGCAGGTCTTAATTGTTCGCCTTTTATTTCTGATTCAAAAAATCCTAAAATAGACTGATGCAGTTGTTTTCGTCTTATTGGTTTGGAAATGATTTTGCAATACGGAGAGCGATCGTTTTCTAATACGCCTATTTCTTTTCCATAAGATTTTAAAATGATGAACCCGATTTCCCTGGATTTAAATGTATTCCTGATTTTTTCAATAATGATCCGGATTTTATTTTCAAATCCCTGTGAATTTATAATAAACAGCTCAGCATCTTTGTTTGATTCCAGTTTCGGAACTAAATCAGTAAGACTGTTAATCAGCTCTGATTTCATTTTCCATCTTATCATCAGATCTTTAAGCATCATCCCGTTTGAATAGTTCTGATCAAGAACCAGAACATTTTTGCCTGCTATTTTAGGAGAAGATTCAAATGAATATACTTTTTTATCTGATGTAACAGATTCAGCTTGTATCGTAAAGAAAAAATTGCTTCCTTTTTCCAACTCACTGGTAACTCCAATTTTACCGCCCATCATCTCAACAAGTTTTTTGCTTATGACAAGACCCAAACCGGTTCCGCCAAAACTTCTGGTAACAGATGAATCAACTTGACTGAAAGGTTTAAATAATCTATCAAGTTTATCCGGAGGAATTCCAACGCCGGTATCACGGACATTAAATTTTATTATATAATCTCTATAATCAATTAATTCAGAAGTAACTGTTATTTCAACTTCACCTTTTTTAGTAAACTTAACCGCGTTGCTTAACAGATTGGTAAGTATCTGTCGTAATCTTGTAACATCACCGGTAATTGCATAAGGAGTTAAATCATCAATAGTATAAAAAAGTTCTATTTCCTGTTCTGCTACTTTTGTAGAAACAAGATCCATAGAATCTTCAATACATTCTCTTAAATCAAAAGGCTGTATCTCAAGTTCAAGTTTTTCAGATTCAATTTTGGAGAAATCAAGAATATCATTTATAATAACTAACAGTTGTTCACCACTTAATCTGATTGTGCGCACATAATCTTTCTGAGATTCGGTTAACATCGTTTCAAGTAAAAGTCCGGTCATTCCAATAACACCGTTCATCGGAGTTCTTATTTCGTGACTCATTAAAGCTAAAAACTCACTTCTTGCTTTTGCTGCGTTTTGTGCTTCAATAGCTGCTTTATCAAGTTCTGAATTCTTTCTTAAAAGTTCGTCACGAAATTTATTTTTCTTTATTATTTCACCGAAAGTTGCTGCGAGTGCACTTAACATTGATTCTTCATCGCTGCTCCAAATCCTATCAGAATGACATTCATCAAATCCGATAAATCCCCAATAAGCACTATCAATCATAATCGGCACTAAAATAATTGACCGGATATTTCTATCTATAAAAACTTCCTGAAATTGTGGCGGCAATTCTTTAATTATAAACTTTAATGTTTCACCATTTATAAAAGATTCATAAAATCTCAGAGGAGCAAATCTTGAATAAGAAAGTTTACCCAAAATCAAATCATCGTATTGAGATTCAATACCTTCAGCATTCCATTCATACTGAGGAGAAAAATAAAGTTCGCCGGTCTCATCATCTTCAAAGTGTTTGTAAATATAAACTCTATCAGCATCAGCAGCTTCTCCAAGGATTTCAAGAGCAATATTAAAGCCATCAATAAATTCCGAATCAGTTATCAAAGCATTAGATGCTTTAGCAATTCCCTGAAGCAATCTTCCTTTTCTATCAAGCAGATTCTCACTGACTTTTCTTTCGCTGATATCTCTGAAAATGCTTAACAGAAATCTCTTTCCGGCATAGTCATCAATTATTGAGTTTGAAACTTCAAAATATAATTGACTTCCATTCCATAAGGTTGCGGAAGCTTCAAGATAATCTCTAACCTTATCCTGAATAAAATTATGCTTGTAGTTAGTAATAATCTGTTCACTTTTTTCAGGATTGTAAAGATCACTGATCGGATGATTAACAATTTCCTCTACCGGTTTGCCAAAAAGATTTGCAAAAGCTTTATTACAAAGAACAACAATGCCATCCTGATCAGTTAACCTCATTCCATCTTTTGTATTTTCCCAGATAGTATTGAAAATATTTTCGGAGCTAAAAAATTTCCGTTTAGTCTCTTGTGGAACTCTGATATCTCTGATTGTTCCCTGAACAAATTTAATTCCTTCAATTTCAGTTCGTCTTAAAGAAAACTCAACAGCAACTTTTTCATTACTATTGTTGATCAATGCAGAATTAAAAGTATGAATTTTTTCAGATTGTAAAATTTCCGAGAGTTTTATTTTAAAACTATCAACCTGATCTTCACTGATAAAAGCAATTAAAGATTTGTCGTATAAATCTGCAGGTAAATATCCGATTAAATTAATTAAAGAAGAGCTTGCATAATGAACAAATGCATTAGTAGAAATACGAATAATTACATCTAATGAAGAGTCTAACAATGACTCAAGACTGATTTGTTTTAGTGATTTTTCTGATAGATTTTCGGACATCTTTCTATTTTTGTTTGGTTAAATCATAATATCTTCAAATTCCTGCCTAATTTAACACTTTTGCAAATGAAAACTAAATTTTCTTTCTGCTGATTAATGCCTTAAAGTATTGGTTTTCCTTGCTTTCATCATCATCAAATGGGTAATTTGCGTATGTCAATATTTTCTAATTTTACGGGAAATTTTTTATGAAAAGAACTATCGTTTCAATGCCCGGAGACGGCATTGGTAAAACAGTATTACCAGAAGCAATAAGAGTCTTAAACGCAGTCGGTTTTGATGCCGAATATGTTCACGGAGATATCGGCTGGGATTTTTGGTGCAGTGAAGGAAACGCTCTTCCACAACGCACAATTGATTTATTAAAAAAACATAAACTCGGACTTTTTGGTGCTATCACTTCTAAACCAAAAGATGCCGCAGAAAAAGAACTTGATCCTTCTTTAAAAGGAAAAGGTTATGTTTACTTTTCACCAATAGTTTCAATGAGACAAATATTTAATCTTGATATTTGTATCCGTCCTTGTATTTCATTTAAAGGTAATCCGTTAAACTTTATTCGTCAGGATGGTAAAGGCGGATTTGAAGAACCACCGGTTAATACCGTTATTTTCAGACAAAATACAGAAGGACTTTATGCAGGAATCGAATGGACAAATCCTCCTGCAAATGTAAGATCTGCTTTTGAATCTCATCCCAAATGGAAAGCTTTTAAAGATGTGCCGAATGAAGAGCTTGCAATTTCAACAAGAATAATTACTAAACACGCAGCAACAAGAATTATTCGTGCAGCATTTGAATATGCGAAAAAATTCGGATATAAAAACGTAACAGTTTGTGAAAAGCCAAATGTTCTTAGAGAAACATCCGGTATGATGCTTAAAATCGGAAAAGAAATGGCAAAAGAATATCCCGGTATTGCTTTGTGGGATACAAACATAGATGCGCAGATGATGTGGCTTACAAAAAATCCTGAAGATTACGGAGTTGTTGTTGCAGAGAATATGTTCGGTGATATTATATCTGATGGTTTTGCAGGATTAATCGGCGGACTTGGATTTGCGTGCAGTGCAAACATCGGAGAGGAAGTTGCAGTTTTTGAACCAACTCATGGAAGTGCGCCAAAGTATCAGGAATTAAATCCTTCGATCGTAAACCCAATTGCGATGATAATGAGTGCTTGTATGATGCTCGATCATATTGGTGAAAATGAAAAAGCTGAAAAAATCAGAAAAGCAATTGCAAAAGTTGTTGAAGAAGGAAAAGTAAAAACCTATGATATGATGAAGCTGCGCGGCGGTCCGGATGTTTTCAGCAAAGGCGCCTGCACAACACAACAAATGACTGATGAGATAATTGCGAAATTGTAAAAAGTAAGACGCTAGATGTAAGACGGGAATGGATTTCATATTTAATACTGGAACTCAGTCATAAAAAACTTGATGTTTGGAAGAAAAGTATAGAACTTGTTGCAGAAGTTTATAACCTTACTTTGAAATTTCCAATTCAAGAACAATATGGTCTTACATCTCAAATCAGAAGATCTGCTGTTTCAGTTCCCTCAAATATTGCTGAGGGAACTGCTCGCGGTTCAAAAGTAGAAACATTGAGATTTTTAGATATTGCAAGAGCATCTTTAGTTGAATCAGATACCCAGATTGAGATTGCAATAAAATTAAATTATTTAACAAATTATGATACAGATAACTTGGCTGAAATGATAAACCATACATTTGCTATGTTATCAAAATTTATTTAAAAAATTAGAAACAACAAGAAAAGCGAATAATCTACTTGCGTCTCGCTTCTCGCGTTTTACGGAGAAAAAATGAAAGAAAAAGTATTAAAAATTTGGCCTGAAATAAATTGGATTGAAAATAAAGAACTAAGAGAAAAAGTATTGAACTGCTGGGTTTATGCAATTGAAAACTCAGTTCTTACTCCAGAAGATCTTGAAGTCATTCCATTTTCACTTTTAATTAAAGATTGCAAAATCACTTTTATGAACCACAAACGCACTGCCGTTCAGCTTTCTGTTGACATCGCTAAAAGAATGAAAGAAAATTTTGGCGATGAGATTAAAATTAATATGGATTTGCTTATCGCAGGCGCAATCTTAATTGATATCGGAAAACTTATTGAGTATGATAAAGTTGACGGCAAACTTGTAACAAGTAAAGCTGGACATTTGCTTCGTCATCCGTTCAGTGGTGTCTCAATTGCAGATCGTTTTGGTTTACCTTATGAAGTTCAGCATATAATTGCATATCATGCAAAAGAAGGTGATCTTGCAAAAAGAAATGTTGAAGCAATAATTGTTCATCACGCAGATTTTGTTTCGTTCGATCCGTTTAAAGCTTGATACGATAAACGAAAGACGAGAGAAGAAAAACGACTTTATGTTAAAATTAGCTCACAAAGAATTGGATGTTTGGCAAAAGACAATCAATTTGATCACAAATGTTTATAAACTGACAAATTCTTTCCCAAAAGATGAACAATTTGGATTAACTTCACAGTTAAGAAGAGCTTCAATTTCGATTATCTCTAATCTTTCAGAAGGTTTTGCACGGAGTTCTGAATTAGAAACAAAAAGATTTTTTGATATTGCTAGAGCGTCTTTAGTTGAAGTAGATACACAAATTGAAGTTGCTCTGAAATTAAAATATATAACTGAAAAAGATATTATTGAATTAACAGAGATATCAAATCACATTTTTGCAATGTTAACTAAATTAATTAAGAAATATTCAAAAATTAAAAAAGATTGACGTTTATCGTCTTTCGTTTTTCTTTTTTCGGAGGATAAATGAGTCAAACATTAATAGAAAAAATAGCACAATCCGCCGTGGCGGATGCAGTTGGATTAGATCCAAAGCATGAAGTTCACGCAGGTGATTATCTTTCAATCAAACCTGCTTATGTAATGACACACGATAATACCGGTGCAGTTATTCCGAAATTTCAATCTATCGGTGCAACAAAACTTTTCAATCCACGACAGGTTGTAAACACACTTGATCATAATGTGCAGGATAAATCAGAAAAGAATCTTGAGAAGTATAGAAAGATTGAAGAGTTTGCAAAATCAATGGGCGCAGATTTTTATCCTGCTGGAAGAGGAATCGGACATCAAATAATGTGTGAAGAAGGATATGCCTGGCCTGGAACAATGGTAGTTGCATCTGATTCACACTCAAATATGTATGGCGGACTTGGATGTCTCGGAACTCCAATCGTTCGAACCGATGCTGCTGCAATCTGGGCAACCGGAAGAACCTGGTGGCAAGTTCCACCAATTGCAAAAGTTGAACTTCAAGGCAGTTTAAGAAAAGGCGTAACTGGAAAAGATGTTATAATTGCGCTTTGCGGATATTTCAATCAGGATGAAGTATTAAATCACGCAATTGAATTTGTCGGAGACGGAGTTCAACATCTAACTGTTGATGAAAGATTGGCAATTGCAAATATGACAACCGAATGGGGCGCACTTGCAGGAGTTTTTCCTGTTGATAAAACAACAATTGCCTGGTTAAAAAAGCGAGAAGAATTTATTAAAAAACGCGGACTTGAAGGAGTTTTTTCAGATGCAGACGGAAACGGACAACATCCCAGAATGAATAGTAAAAGAATTTCAGAACTCGAAAATAATATTCCTAAAGCAGATGCCGATGCGTTTTATGCAAAAGAACTTACTATCGATTTAACAACAATCGAACCATATGTTTCGGGTCCTAATACTGTTAAGACTTATGCCTCTGTTTCCGAGCTAAAAGGCAAAGAAATTAAAATCAACAAAGCATATCTCGTTTCATGTGTTAACAGCAGACTTGATGATATCGCAGAAGCCGCTGCAATTGTAAAAGGTAAAAAAGTTAATTCTGATGTTAAATTTTACATTGCTGCTGCATCGAGTGAAGTTCAGAAAGAAGCTGAGCGAAATGGTTACTGGCAATCATTACTTGAAGCTGGTGCAATCCCATTACCTCCGGGCTGTGGTCCTTGTATCGGTCTCGGGACAGGTTTGCTTGAGGATGGTGAAATCGGAATATCGGCAACTAACAGAAACTTCAAAGGCAGAATGGGCTCACCAAATGCACAAGCATATCTTGCCTCTCCTGCTGTTGTCGCTTCATCAGCAATTTCAGGTAAGATTGATTATGATTGGAAAGACAAAGATATTCACGAAATTAAAGGTTCAGTTAAAGTTAATACTAAAAAGTCAGCAGCAAAATCAGCAGTAAAAATTATTGATGGATTCAAGGCTGTTGTTGAAGGCGAATTAATTTTCTGTCATCAGGATAATATGAATACCGATGGAATTTATCCCGGTAAATACACTTACATTGATGATTTTACTCCGCAACAGCAAGCGGAAGTTGTAATGGAAAATTATGATCCTGAGTTTGTTAAGATTGCAAAATCCGGTGATATTCTTGTTGGCGGATTTAATTTCGGAACAGGTTCTTCACGTGAACAAGCTGCAACTGCATTAAAGTATAAAGGGATTCAACTCGTTATTGCAGGAACATTTAACGAAACTTATAAACGAAATGCACTTAACAATGGTTACCTTTTAATTGAATGTCCGCAGCTTGTTAATGATTTGAAATCTAAATATGGGAAAGATAAACTAACAGTAAAAACAGGAATTAATGTAAAGATAGATTTTGAAAATTCGTCTTTGACATTTGATAATAGAACATATTCAATCGATCCAGTTGGTGAAGCTGCGCAAGAACTTATTGTTACCAGTGGACTTGAAGAATGGGTAAAGAGAAATCTTTAATCTTTGAAAAGACAGAAAGAAATTGGAACACAGATCGAACTGATTGAACAGATTAAAACAGATTTAAAATCAGTTTATTTATTAAATCTGTGTTCCAAGTATTACATAAGAAAATAAAACTTTTAAGAAAGGGAAATAAATCTGTAATATAAAGATTTACTAAAAAGGTGATTCAGAAAAAAATAGAAGGATATTTGTTGATGTCTTCAAAGGAATTGATACCGACAGAAAGTTTACTGAATAAAATTCTGGTTATCAGAAGTCAGAAAGTAATGCTAGATAGAGACCTTGCTGTTTTATATGGAGTTGAGACCCGTGTCTTAAAACAATCTGTAAAAAGAAATATTAAACGATTCCCAAAAGATTTTATGTTCACACTTTCAAAGAAAGAAATTGAAAAAATGGTATCACAAAATGTGATACCATCAAAAAGCTATCTTGGGGGAGCAAATCCAATGGCATTCACAGAACAAGGAGTTGCTATGCTCTCATCAGTCATTAATAGCGAAAGAGCAATCGAAGTAAATATTTTGATTATGAGAGCTTTTGTAAAGTTAAGAGAAATATTATCAACTCATAAAAAAGTTGAAGAAAAACTAAAAGAACTTGAAAACAAACTAGAAGAACACGACGATCAAATTGTGCAAATAATTCAGGTAATAAATCAATTAATTACTCCGCCATCACCGACAAAAAAGAAAGTTGGCTTTACAATTGATTAAATATGACAAAATAATTTATAAGATATATAATCGTGAACTTAGATATCAAATAAAAAAACAATAAATAACAATTTAACAATTAAACAATGAGTGATAGAAAATGAGCAAATCAATATCAAGAATAATCTCTGAATTTGCAGTTAATCTGCAATACAAAGATTTACCACAAGAAGTAATTCACGAAGTAAAAAGATATCTCTACGATTCATTCGGATGTGCATTCGGCGGATATCATACAAAAGATGTAAGAATAATCCGTAACATATATCACGATATGGGCGGAACAGAAGAAGCAACGGTAATCGGATTCGGAGATAAAATTCCGGCAGTGAACGCAACACTTGTAAATTCGTTGATGATTCGTGCATTGGATTTTAACGATATCTATTGGAAAGAAGATCCTTCCCATCCATCGGACATTATTCCAGCAGCACTTGCAACTGCTGAATTAGTTGGCGCATCAATGGAAGAAGTAATTACAGCAATTGTGCTTGCTTATGAATTTGAACAAAGGCTCTGTTTGTTTGCCTCACCGGGAGTTCGTGAAAGAAAATGGCATCACGCTACTTTAACACAATTTGTATCTCCAATTGTTGCCGGAAAAATTTTAGGATTAAGTGTTGATCAAATGGTTAATGCAATCGGAATAAGCGGAAGCCACAATCATACAATAGGTTGCCCTACTGCAGGCAAACTTACAATGATGAAAAATACAGTTGATCCAATGGCAACACAATCCGGAGTCTTTGCTGCATTGATGGCTCAGCGCGGTTATACAGGAACAGAAGCAGTGTTTGAAGGTAAAGAAGGATTTATGGATACATTTCTTGGATGGAATGTAAAAGAACAGAAAGTTGAACCGGTAAGTATGAAAGGTCGCGACGGCGTTTCAGAATGGAAATGGAATATTGATAAACTAATCGGTGGTTTAGGTGAAAGTTATAAAATTCTTGAATGCAGTATGAAAGCATTTCCAACTGAAGCTTTAACACATACCCATCTTTCTGCAACATTAAACGCGGTTACAAAAAATCATATCACTTATGATCAAATTGATACTGTAACTCTTACAACCTTAGCGCAAGCTTATGATATTCTTTTTGATCCACATAAATATCGCCCCGAATCAAGAGAAACTGCAGATCACTCACTTCCCTATTGTATTGCCGCTGCTTTGGTTGATCATAAAATTACAACACAATCTTTCTCCGATGAAAAATTAAAAGACCCGAGAATCTGGGAAGTAATCGATCGTGTTAAAGGCGAACCATCACAAGAATTCGAAAAGATGTTCCCTGCAAAACAACCAAGTAAAGTTGTTGTTAAAACAAAGGACGGAAGAGAGTTCTCCGAATATCTCGAATATCCAAAAGGCGATCCGAGAGAGCCAATGACAATGGAAGACCTTGACAACAAATTTGAAGGACTATCATCTAAACTCTTAGTAGCAGGAAGAAGAAAGGAAATTAAGGATGCAATCTTCAACGCAGAATTAATGACTGCAAGAGAGTTTATGAAGAAGATGATTATTTAATTTTTTCATTGTTCGATTGATAAATTGTTTCATTGTTAATTTTATGGATAAAAAATATTTAAAATTGAACGATATTGATGCATATAAGATTGCTTTTAGTTTAAGCAACTATGTGTGGGATTTAATTGTTAAATGGAATCAATTTAATTCTGATACAGTCGGAAAACAATTTATACGAGCAGTTGACTCAATATCAGCAAATATTGCCGAAGGTTTTGGAAGGTATTCAAAAAAAGATAAAATTAAATTTTTCAGAATTAGTTTTGGATCAATGTATGAATCATTGGATTGGAATGAAAAGGCATTTAAACGAAAATTGATATCAAAGTCAGACTATGATTATATTTTTTCGGAACTACAGAAACTTCCAAAACTGATTCATCAACTAATAAAATTCACTAATTCAAAATTATCTGAGTAACAATGCAACAATTTAACAATGAAACAGTAGTATCAAATATATTCGCGTTTAATAATTAAAGAGAATTTTTATGGCAAAAAATATAAATAAGGCAATTAGTGGCAAACGCGGCGATTCAGTTCGTTCGGATTGCTATTTTGAAATTGAGCTAACAAACTCAGGCGGAATAAAACTAGATATAAAAAGCAAAGTGCAATCAATGTATGGCGAATCAATCAAAGAAATGATTCTTGGTATGAGTAAATTCTTTGGATTGAAAAATGCAAAAATACTTTGTGAAGACAACGGAGCACTTCCACTTGTGTTAGCAGCACGATTTGAACTTGCAGTAAAGAGATTGCTGCCGGATTTGAAAAAAGAATATCTGCTTCCAATCATAAAGCAAAATCTTTACTCCACAAAAAAAGATCAACTAAGAAGAAGCAGACTTTATCTGCCCGGTAATGAACCGAAGTTTTTTGTTAATGCGGGACTTCATTCACCGGATGGAATTATTTTAGATTTAGAAGACAGTGTTTCACCATCAGAAAAAGATGCTGCACAATTGCTCGTCCGAAACGCTTTAAGATCAGTTGACTTTTATAATTCAGAAAGAATGGTTCGTATTAATCAACTTCCAAAAGGATTGGATGATCTTAAATTTATAATTCCGCATAATGTAAATGTAATTCTCGTTCCAAAATGCGAATCTGCTGAACAAATTCATCTGCTTGAAAAAGAAGTTGACAGACTTAAAAAGCGGTATAAAGTTCAAAACCCGATTTACTTTATGCCAATTATTGAAAGTGCGCTCGGTGTAATCAAAGCGTATGAGATTGCAACCGCATCAAATAATATTTGCTCTCTTGCAATCGGACTTGAAGATTACACTGCCGATATCGGGACACAAAGAACAAACGAAGGTCGAGAAAGTATTTTTGCAAGACAGATGCTTATCAATGCTGCAAAAGCTGCAGGCATTCAGGCAATTGACACTGTTTTTTCTGATGTTTCAGATATGGAAGCACTTCGTCAAAGTGTTATTGAAGCAAAGTCACTTGGCTTTGAAGGTAAAGGATGTATTCATCCAAGACAAATACAAGTTGTTCACGAAGCATTTGCTCCAACTGTTGAAGAAATTGAAAAAGCAAAGAAAATTGTTTTTGCATTTGAAGAAGCAGAAAAGAAAGGATTGGGCGTTGTTTCCCTCGGCAGCAAAATGATTGATCCGCCTGTTGTTAAACGAGCGATCAGAACAATTGATTTAGCAATTTTAAATAATCTGTTAGATAAAAATTGGAGAGAATAATAGGACACAGATAGAACTGATTTTATTATGATCTGCGCTGATCATAAACAATCATAAAAATCAGTGTCCCATTTACTAAAGGATTAAATATGAAACTAGTAAAAAACGCAGCGGGACGATTAGTCCCGACAGAAGTAAACGGATTACAACAAGTTCCTTTCAGAGGAGTAAACAAATACAAACCAACCGGCAACAAGGCAAAGCCACCAATACGCACTTGTATTGATTATCCAACGGATGGAAATAAAGTTGTTAAAGATTTAAAAACTGCTCTGAAGAAAGCAGGGCTAAAAGACGGAATGACAATTTCAACTCATCATCATCTTCGTAATGGCGATGTTGTTACAAATATTTTATTCGATGTAGTTAAAGAAATGGGAATAAAAAATATCCGCTGGTTTCCTTCCGCATCCTTCCCCGTTCATTCACATTTGATAAAATATCTTGAAGACGGAACGATTCATCACATTGAAGGAAGTATGAACGGACCGCTCGGAAAATTTACAACTGAAGGAAAGATGAAA
Organism: Bacteroidota bacterium; assembly: GCA_022708025.1. Classification (GTDB taxonomy): domain Bacteria; phylum Bacteroidota; class Ignavibacteria; order Ignavibacteriales; family Ignavibacteriaceae; genus IGN3. The sequence goes on from JAKIZM010000011.1 coordinate 31,647, forward strand.
GGAGTCGGAGTTCTTCGTTCACACGGCGGAAGATATCAATCAATTCAGGATGGTGAAGTTCACATTGATATTGCAGTAATTGCTGCACCAACTGCAGATCCGTTTGGAAACGCAACAGGTGATCGAGGAAAATCAGCTTGCGGATTAATTGGATTTGCTCTTGCTGATTCTGAGTATGCTGATAAAGTTATCGTTGTAACTGACAACCTTGTTCCCTTTCCCTGTGTTCCGTGGCAGATTCAGGGTAACAACGTTGATTACGTTGTTGAAGTTGAAACGCTTGGTGATCCTGCTAAAATAGTTTCAGGAACAACTGAAGTAACAAAATCACCTGATCGTTTATTGATAGCAGAATATGTTGCTCAATTCCTTGATGAATCAGGAATAATGAAAGATGGATTTTCATTTCAAGCCGGAGCTGGTGGGACAACACTTGCATTTGCTGTCTATCTTAAAGAAAGAATGAAGAAGAAAAATGTTAAAGCGAGATTTATTAGAGGCGGAAGCACAAAATATCTTGTTCAGATGCTTGAGGAAGGATTGACTGATTACATTCTTGATGGACAAACTTTTGATCTTGAAGGTGTAAGAAGTATGAGAGAAAATGCCGGACATGTTAACACTTCACCATTTACAAGCTATAACTTTCACGGAAAAGGAAATTTTGCTTCAATGGTTGATGCTGCAGTTCTTGGCGCAACGGAAGTTGATGTAAACTTTAATGCAAATGTTGTAACTCATTCCGATGGTTATTTACTGCATGGAATCGGCGGCTGGCAAAATTGTCTTTTCTCAAAATGCACTATACTTGCAATACCAACTTTCAGAGATCGCATTCCTGTTATTGTTGATGAAGTTACAACTATTTGCGGACCCGGAGAATTGATTGATGTAATTGCAACTGAAAGAGGTCTTTGTATAAATCCAAAACGAAAAGATTTATTAAAAGCAATGAAGAATTCTTCGATTCCTATTATCGATATAAAAGAATTGAAGAAAGAGATTGATGCAATTTGCGGCGGTGCTCCTGCTAAGCCAAAAGTAAACAAAGCTAAAGTTGTTGCAATTGTAAAATGGGTTGATGGAACTGTTTTGGATTCAGTTTTTGAGATTAAAAACGTGTAGTCCACCTTTAAGGTGGCCTACACATAAATACAAAGTGTAGTCCACTTCTAAAGCGGACTACACTTAGAGTTTTATGGAATTAGAACATAATAAATATTATCATTTTTATAATCGCTCAAACAATCAGGAGCATTTATTTCACAAAAGTGGTCAAAGTGTAGACCACCTCTAAGGTGGCCTACACATTATCCTTATGAAATTAGAACACAATAAATATTACCATTTTTATAATCGTTCAAACAATCAGGAACTATTGTTTCACGAAAGAGATAATTACATATATTTTTTATCAAAATACAGAAAATATTTAGATGAGTATCTGAATACTTTAGCCTATTGTTTAATGCCAAATCACTTTCACTTTCTTGTTAAAGTTAAAACAGACTCAGATATTGTTCAACTCAAAAGAAACATTGGTATATTTTTGAGCTCTTATTCAAAAGCAATTAACAAAGCGTATGGCAGAGTCGGCAGTCTCTTTCAGCAGCACAGTAAAACCAAGGAATTAATTGATGATAAGACTATTTTAAATGTTATAAATTATATTCATCAAAATCCTTTAAGAAAAGCGCTGGTTAAAAATCTTGAGGATTGGGAATTTTCGAGTTTCAGGGATTATGTTAATCTCCGATCCGGAACTTTAATAAATAAAGATTTTGTTTCGGCTCATATCCCTACAATAAAAGAATTTAGGTTCTTTTCAATGACAAAAGCTGAGAAATTTAATTTTATCCTTAATGTGTAGTCCATCTTAGAGATGGCCTACACTTTTTTTTACTTTTTACAAAGTGTAGTCCACCTTAGAGGTGGACTACACTTATAGTTTTATGGAATTAGAACATAATAAATATTATCATTTTTATAATCGCTCAAACAATCAGGAGCATTTATTTCACAAAAGTGGTTTTCAATGTGTAGCCCACCTCTAAGGTGGACTACACTTTTTTTTACTTTATGAAGGCTAAACATTATATGTTTCCTTTTCTTAACAAGCTTTTCACAATGTGTAGTCCACTTCTAAAGTGGACTACACTTATAGTTTTATGGAATTAGAACATAATAAATATTATCATTTTTATAATCGCTCAAACAATCAGGAGCATTTATTTCACAAAAGTGGTTTTCAATGTGTAGTCCACCTCTAAGGTGGACTACACTGTTCACATCCAAATTGGACTTCAAATGAAAGTTGGAATAGCATTTGGCGCTGGTGGTGCACGAGGCATTGCTCATTTATTGATGATTGAAGCTCTGGATGAACTGGGAATAAAACCTACTATTATTTCCGGTTCAAGTATTGGTGCAGTAGTTGGAGCATTTTATGCTGCAGGATTTTCTTCGAAAGAAATGAAAGAGATTCTGGATCAGCTTATTAATCCTAAAAGTGATTCAGTTTTTACTTTTCTTCTTAAATCAGATATTGTAAAAATGTTTACGATGTTTGATCCTCAATTCATCAAATCAGGTTTTATTAAAGGTGAAAAGTTTCAAAAATTTATGGAAGCAAATCTAAAAGTTTCCAGATTTGAAGAACTGAAGAAGCCGCTTAAAATTGTTGCAACCGATTATTGGAAAAAAGAAGAAGTTGTTTTTGATAAAGGCGAATTGCTAAATCCGATTAAAGCAAGTTATTCTTTGCCCGGATTATTTACTCCTGTGAAAATTAAAAATAGAATTTTAATTGATGGCGGAGCTGTTAATCCTTTACCATACGATTTACTGAAAGACAAATGCGATATTACAATTGCAATTGATGTAACTGCATTAATAAATAAAAATGGTGATGAACTTCCGACAACTTTTGATTCTGTTTTTACAACATATCAAACGATGCAAAACTCAATCATAAAGGAAAGATTAAAATTCCTGAAACCTGATATTTACATCAGACCGGAAATTTATGATGTAAGAGTTTTTGATTTTCTAAAAGCTGATTCAATTTTTAAACAAGCTCAGCCTGCAAAAGAGGAGTTAAAAAGAAAACTTGATAAGTTATTGAATAAAAAATAGAACAAGAATTTTTATAAATTGTTGTCACCCTTCGACCTTGCTCAGGGTGACATAAAAAATTTAAATAAATTTATCTTTCGATTTGTATTCCGAGCCAATCTTCCAATCGCGAATAAATTATTTCCTGATCTTTCTTAGAAAAACTTTTTATTCTTGAACCGTGTGAACCATTCGGACAGACCATCTTAATTGAATTAGATTTTCCGGTTAAGCAAACACCAGTAGAAGTCCAGGGATCATTTCCACCATAGATATAAATAAAATTTTTGCTTTTGTTGGAAGCCCAATCATTTATTTTCTTTAACAATCTTGGATCATATTTTGGATTTGAATCCTTGGGAATAAAAAACGAAGTCTGACCATCAGCATATTTTATATATTCCTTAAATGGAGTTATATCATAAGCATAGTATCCAAACTCAGTATAACATTGATAAAAGAAAGGATAAATACCGGTTATGCTTGCATCATCAAAATAAGTAACTCCGCCATAGTTTGATAATTCATCCCAGATTTCATCGAAGGTTGAATTTTCATCCGGAATCTTCGAACAATCACCATCACCCCATTGCCAGTACGCAAAAGAAAATTCTAATACAGAATATTCATAAGCTTTTTCATTACCAACAATATCATAAGTAAGTTTTTTATTTTCAGCATTTTTCAAAAACATCGGATAAAGTTCATCTCTCTTTTCAAAACATAGTTTTTGAAAATTATAAACTTTTTCTCTGCACTCAGGAGTTGAAACTGACTTAATCCATTCATAAACCCGGTTATCATCAATTGAATAGTTTAACGGACCAACATAAGGGACAGCAACATCAACATCATCAGGAAAGAAGTAACTATGGAACATTACACAAGAGCCGCCTTTACTGATTCCCGTTGTAATCCATTTGCCGGAGTAATATTGTTTAAACAATTCAATTATTTTATGATGATCGTTAGCTGCCTGCTCAATTGTAAGATACTTCCAATCAAACGGTTCGGGAACAGATTCACCAAAATATCTATGTTCAACCATTATTTGATTACAATCTAATATTTTTGCCAACTCGGTTGGTCTGTTACCTACTGCGTAGCCATCAAGCTCAATAATCATTGGCTTATCTTTATCAATATGTGATAAAAATATTTGTTCTTTAAACTTTGGTCCATCAGGATTGTTATGATCAATCGGCTGAGTAACAAATATTTCATACACCTCAGAATATTTATCACTAACTATAGTATCTGCAATCTCTAAATCAGGTTGGCTTTTAAGCCAGGTTATTAAGTCAGAATCTTGTGCAAAGAGATTAAAGGAGATAAACAGAGCAATAAAAATTATGTTTAGCTTTTTCATTTTCCCTCACAGATTTAATTAATTATTTTGATTAAACTTAAATTTATTCAGACCATAATTTGAATTAGTAATCCAGAGTACACCATTCTTATCAATTGCGGAGGAAGATATTAAATCCGAACTGATTAAAGAATTGTATTTATTATAAATTACCATATCATTACTTGCATTCAATTTCGCCAAACCTTCACTAGTCGATATCCATTTATTATTATACATATCTACACATATATGATTCATTGAGTTTATATGTGAGCCGATATACATATTAGTAAACTGTGAACCATTAAAATAAGAAACTCCATTTCGTAATGAGCCTGAATTTTTATGACAAAACCAAATATTTCCTGTCAAATCTTTTGCAACTGATGAGACAATCACTGTTGGATAATTATAAAATGATTGGGGATAATATTGAAAAGAACCATTGTTAAATTTAACAACTCCGTCGTTGGTTGCAATCCAGATATTATCGTTATCTAATTCAATATCATTTACCCAGATTGATAATGAAGAATCATTGAATCTGTTCCACGCACTTCCGTCGTATTTATAAAGCCCGGAAGAAGCTCCAACCCAAAGTGTATTTTGCTGATCAACCTTTATAGAATAAATTTCATTAGATAATAAACCAGAATTGTTTTTGTTGTAAACTGTCCAGTTTGCTCCATCAAATTTGCCAATTCCGTTTTGTGTTCCAACCCAAACATTATTTTGCTGATCTGTTTCAACTGTTAAGACCCTGTTACTTGGTATTCCGGAATTAGATGTATTATAATTTACAAATTCCACTTCATCAAATTTTATTAATCCCTTATCAAGTGAGCCAATCCACTTTGTCCCAAAATTATCAATTGCAATACTGCTAAGAGTATTGCTTGCTATTCCTGAATTTGAAACCTGATAATCAACCCACACAGAAGTATCCTGCAAGGATTTTGAATAGGAACTTGTTTGATTGCTCGTTATTGTAACATCAAATGTTATTGAGCGGAATTGAGGATATGTTAGTTTTACATTATACTCGCCGGGTAATAAATGAGAGAAAGTATAAGGAGTAACCCGTTGAGTTAATGAATCGTTTATATAAATTGAAGCTCCGGCAGGAATACTGAATATATACAGTTTCCCAAGCATAGCTTCATTTTTTAAAAGATCAATATTAACCGATAATTCCTGATCCTCCGCTAAATGGATTACAACTGAAGTATCCCTGAAATAATTTTTCTTTAATGTTATCTGATAATCACCAGGATTCATAAATAATATACTATCCGGAGTTATTGAGCCGGTATTCCTGTTATTTAAATAAATTAAAAATCCTGATGGATCAGAATTGACAATTATCTTTCCTTTAGACGGCTGCGGTTCATCCGGATTGACAGATACATCTTTATCACATCCCGATAGCAGTATCAAAACTAAAACAGATAATAAAAAATCTCTTAATCGATTTAACAGCATAATTAATTTACTTTAGATCAAAAATAAAATTAAACTTAAAGCTTCTTATATAACTTTCAATAAACTTCAGTTTAGAATAATCAGTCTTAATCAGCGATCCGAAAATTCCAAGTCCGCCATTAATATTTGAATAATCACCTTCATCAAATCTTACGGAAAAATTATCTATTGTGCTCGAAGATATTGAAATATAACGCGATAGTTCAATATCAAATGTCAGTAATTCCAAAACAAGATTTTGATGAATACTTAATTTAACAGGACTTGATAGCGAATCAGATATTGACTGCAAATACCAACTGATAGCATCAAGATTATAAACCACAGAATTATTCCTGGAAGCTTTCGGATAAACAGGATATTTTTCCCCATTACTAATCGAAACTGAACTTGGTAATTCTTTATAAAATATTTTGTTTATTCCGTTTTCAACAAATTCACATTTCATTTTTAATCTGGGTTGATAATAATTCTGCATACCTGCAGGTATCCAATAAACCTGAACAACATTTTTCCCAATCGGCGGAATTATTACTTCGCTGGTATTTTTAAACTCAGTTTTAGCGGGAGTTTCTGAAACTGCTTTAAGCCTTTTACCGTTAGAAAGCAAAGCTTCAATTTCAATTGCTTTTTCTGTTGTTATAGAAAAATCCTTAGTATAGTAACATTGAATTGTATCTGCTCCGTTATCGGAAGTTAAAACCGTATCTCTTAATCTGAAAACAGAATTGCCATACCAGATTCTTACATCAGCATTTTTTTCAAAAAGCATTTTATGATTTGTGAAGTTATTATCTTCGTTAAGATAATTTTTTGTTATGGTTGCAATCTGTAAAGTTGTATCGGATCTTAATATACTAACTAATGAATATTTTTCTTTGAAATCCGTGTATGGATTAAAGGAATCATCGCAGCCAGAAAATGATAAAAGGATATTAATAAAAATTATTATTCGTAAATATTTCATATCTCGATCTTCACAGTTCCGGTTAATAAAAACGGAAGCATATTTACTCTTCTTCCCGTATCGCGTTCGTAATAAAATATATTTTTTCTGTTATAAACATTAATTGCATCAATGCTTATTGTAATTAAGGATGATGCTATCGAAATCTTTTTTGATAAACTTAAGTCCAATCTGTGGTAAGACGGCAGTCTGCCAAGATTTTTATCGGCAAGAATCAGATATGGAATATAATTGGAACTGCCGGGAATTATCTCAAACGGATTTGTAACATTGTATTTATCGTAGTAAGAAATTATTTCCGTAAACGGTAAACCAGAGTAAACCGACCAGATGGAAGTAAAATTCCAACCAGCACCAGGATTATAACTAAACATTAAATTACCGGCGTGTCTTGTATCGTATTTTGGATAATAAATATAGCCGTCAATTTCTTTATAAGCCCAGCTTAAGGAATAAGTTGCCGATAAGTTAAAATTTGTTTCAGTTAAATCGTAAGAAAATTCCCATCCATAAGATTCCTGGCTGCCTTCAATCAAATCAGGATCAAAGTCAAAATATTTTTTATCATTTAATATCGGAGTATTGTCCGAAGTGCGTCTGTAAGCTTCTATCTGAATATTTGAGTTGGAAGAAAAATTATATTGTATTCCTCCTGAAAAACTGTAACCAACAGCAGGATTGAGATAATCGGGAATTATTATCCAGGGATCAAACACAGAAATAATTTCGTCTTCATCGGAAATTGTTGTCATCTCCTGCAGATACATTCCTGCAGAGCCTTTGATAATTAAATCTCCGAAAGGATTATAAGTAAGACTGACTCTTGGTTCCAATATGCCTGATGAATTTGTATTTAATCCCGAAATATTAATCCTTGATCCGATATCAAGACCGAAATTATCGAATCTTAACAATTTATATTTTCCATAAGCACTTATGTTACCGGTAAATCTGGAGATATCTGATTCTATTCCGCTTCTGTTTTCCAAACGCAATTCTGCATCCATAAGTTTTATTAAAAGTCCTGCATCAAGCTGATCTTTACTGCTGAACACTGCATTTAAATCGAAAGATATAGTAACATCATTAAGATTGTTAACAAGAGGTTTTAAATTACTTCCGTTAGGAATTATCTTTCCTTCAAATTTGCTTAAAGAAATACCAAGTCTGGAGAATACAGGAGCATCATAAACCTGAAGCCATTCAAATCCCAATAAATTATTTTTCCAAGAGTAAGATTCCCTTAAAGGATCTGAATATTTTATTTTGTCATCGGTTAAAAATGTAAATAAGCTGAACTTTGCATTGTTAAAAACATCAGGACTCGAATAATTCAATTTTGCAGCTATATCATAAAAATTAACCGGAACAGTTTTCTGATCTAAAAAATTTTTCAGAATTTTATCCGAATAACTGAATCTTCCGGAAAGCATAAAAGAACCATTTGGGATCGGTCCTTGAATCATTCCTTTGCCGGTTAAAAAACTTGCACTTGCTGATGCATTAAAAGCATTTTTGTTACCGTCTTTTGTAATAACATTAAGAATAGAAGAAAGTCTGCCCGAATATTCGGAAGTAAATCCTCCTTTAAAAAACTCAATTGAATTTATCATATCAGGTTCAATAGAACTGAACAAACCAAGCGAATGAAAAGGAGCGTATAAAGTAATTCCGTTTAGTAAAACAAGATTTTGATCACTGCTTCCGCCGCGCACATAATATCTTGCTGAAATATCTCCCGTTGAACTGACTCCCGGAAGATATTGGAGAGTTCTCATAACATCAGTTTCAACTCCTTTAGGAATTACTTCAAGCTGTCTCATAGAAATAACTTCAAGTCCAAGATCAGTTACATTTTTATCAATGTATTTTTCTCCGATTTTTTCTACCGTATTTAATTCAATATTTAATGGGCTGAGAGGAATTTTAAGATCCAATAGTTCATCAGGTTTTAACCGAAAGGTAATTTTTTTTGTTTTATATCCCATGTAGGATACAATTACAGTCATTTCGGTATTGACGGGAAGTTTGTTCAGTATAAACATTCCGCGCTTATCAGTAGCGGCGCCAATTCTTAATTCTTCGATAACCACATTACTGAACGCAAGTGCTTCACCATTTGATGAATCAGTAACAACGCCGCGAAGTCTGCCAAATTCCTGAGCGTTTGTATTAATACAAAAGATAAAAAAGGATATCAGAAATATCTGAATGGTGAAGAAGAAAATGTTCCGCAATGTTGTCCAGTATATAATTGATAAAAAAATGCAGAACTAATATAAAGTAATGGGTTTTTATTTTATATACTTTTTTATTGGACTTTTTGCTTTTTACAAAAAATCTATTCTATAAGTATTAAGTATAGTGTATTGCTATTACAGATTGGTTTGTGTCTCTCCGGTTAAAATATCACCTGAACAATAATTTGAATAACCGGTTTTTGTATTTAAAACCATTACTAAAATCTTTTCTCTATGTATTCTGTAAATAAAGTAATCTTATTACTATCAACTGGATTTATTAAAAATACTTCAACATCTTTTGTCAGATTTTTAAAAGAGACTGAGCCACACTTAGCCAATAATTTTTTCTTTAATTCCAAAGGAGATTTTATTTTAAGCTTCTGATTTAATTAATCATAATTTGGCTCGTGTTTAGAAAGCAGAAAAACCACATCAAAAAAATCTCTGCCCTTTAAAGTTTTCCTGTTAAATATAGCATAAATCTTTTGCGATAAAATTATGTCCGGAGGTGTTGTTTGTATTTGTGTAAATACATCAAACTTATTTAAGATGTGCTTTTCAGGTTGATAATTAAAATGCTGCGGTTCAATATCAAGCTGTATAAGAACTTTTTCTTCTTTATAACCTGATAATTTATTTTCGAATAAAATTTCAGGCAACCTGATATAACATCGATAGGCACCTTTATACACATTTTTGATTTCAACCTTTGTTCCTTCAAGCTCAAGCTTTTTCTTTACTAATTGACTGATCTTATCAAAATCTCCCTGGCTTAACCCAACATTATCGAAATCAAGATATTCAGAAAACCTTTGATTATTATGCACAATTCTTAAACAGGTTCCGCCAAGAAAATAAAGCTTAGCACCAAAAGAAGAATCATAAATTATTTGCAAAATCTTATACTGCAAATACTCACGAAATATATTTCTTTTAAATACCTGCTCTTTAGGAGGAAAATATTTTTCAATTTCTGTAAGGTTAAACATTTGAAATATAATCAATAAAGTTATTTATTCTTTTACTTAAAGATTTATTGGAAAACATTTGAAGATAACGCATAAATTTTTTATTACTGTAATTCTCAAAAAATTCCGATGAGTTAAAACGCAGTTCTTTAAAATCTGCTTTTGTTTTAATGTGCGGATTTAAATAAAAATAATCCAACAGTGTTTTTTCAATATCAGCTATTTTATATGTATAGTCTTTGTATTTACTTGCTTTATACCCGAAGAATAATTCTGACTTAATTTTTCTGTATTGAAAGTTTGAGATACCGGAGTTAAAAAGATATGTGCGTTTGGATGATACAGCGGTTATTGTATAAACATTTTCCGGTATAAGATTATAGTATCTTAAAGCTGATTCCAATGAAATATAAGATGGTTGATAAATTCGATTGGAAATTAAATATAAAATTTCTTCATTTAATTCTGTATCACTAAATATGTAGTATTTATCAACTATCTTTTTTAAGTAACCTTTCTTCTGCCATTCAACTAATCTCTGACGATGAAAGTCAGGTTCAATTTTAATAATATCGTTAACTGAAAAAACAGGATAGTCTTTAAGCAAGCTTTTTAATGATAAAATTGTCATTTTATTTCGCCATTTTACGTTTTATAGGAATATTACGAAACAAGAGTAAGCAAGGTTCTGTTAAAATCAAAGGGATAATTTAAAATTGTATAAGGTTTTCGAACTGACACAAATTATTTTTTTAATTATGCACTAAAGGAAAATACAGAAGTTACATTGTATTGTTATGTGTTTCTGTAAACTTATATTTGTCATCTGCAAACCCAAAGTTGATGCTTCTTCCGTTTAGTATCATTCCCCAAGGGTCATAGTCACCGTAACTCACTATTTCGCCTAAAGTATCTACAACTACTCTTATGCTGCGAAGATGATCTTTAATAACAAAATAAGTCGCAGTTGCATCTTTGAAAGCGATTAAACCTGTAGGACCATAAATATAAATCTTGTCATTCAATACTGAGTTTAAATTTATCTTTTCTGTTATCGGGTAATTGTTATTACCTCTGATATAAAGATTGGAATTTCTTGTTGTTCCTTGTTTTTCATTTTTCAATATACGCTCATTGTCCGCTGTGTATTGGAAATTTACTGTATGAGTCGGTGTTCCTGTAACTGTTATACTCTTTGTCATCTGTGTAAATGGGTCATAAACAATAGGATTTAGTCCTTTTGGTAATGATGCAGTTATGTTTGCGTTGGCATCATACAGATAATCATTTCCGCTTCCGTCTGTGTTCTTTATTCTATTGGTTCCATCGTAGTAAGCATAAGTTTTTGTAACTCCGCCTTTCGTTATTTGAGAAATATTTCCGTTAAGATCATAATTGATGTTAGAAATATTAGTAACATCACGTTTTTCAGACCTTTAATCTAAATTTAATTGAACTTCTTTTATTTCTTGCTTATCTAAAGTTATGGAATAATTATAATGCTGCTTTTGTATCAAGACACTATTTTTCTGATTTTTAGGAACTGCTATAATTGACCCTACATAGTGAATTCCAACATTACAACAACTGTTACTAAAGATTACTTCAGGTACTCTACCTTCTATGGAAATATTGGACAGAGTTAAACTATCAGGGGTTGTAAAATTGTAATTCAAATTACTTATAGTTATGGTGTCGTTGTTGTCATTCATAATATTGATTCTAATATTCTCAACATTAAACTCAATATTTGTAAAGTTCACTTCTAAAAATTGATTATAAAATAATTTTTCAGCGTTATAACTTTTAGTCAAAGTTAAAATCTTAAAATATGTCGTATCTTCAACCTCATAAAAATTTTTCTGAGCATTTATAATATGAACACAAATTCCTATAATATCTAAAATTGGAAGGTGGTTTTTATTTTCATTATAGAATTTTGAGTTACTGCTACAACCATTTACAAAACAGTAGATTAGAAAAGTTGTTATTAAGATGTTTTTCCTCATAACTACATTACCTCCAATATCCTAAATAGTTGAAGAAATAATTATTAAAAGTATTTACATTACTCCAAACAGGTATTCCTGATTGAGACCATCCATAACCAAGTTCTGACCTAATAGTAAATCCCTGAGCATATATTGAAAGATCTATTCCCCAAGGAGGATAAATAAATCTGTGTGTCCCTTCAGCAACATTGATTGTTCCACTCACTCTAAAAAATTCTATACCATCGCCTGTTAAAGAAAAACTAAGATCTACTGATGGATTTGTAACCTCCTGAATCATTTCATCTGTGCCAAGAACTGACTTAATGTAATCTTTCAGTTTTGCTTCAACTATGTTTTTACTCCAAAGCGGTGAGGTGAAATATATAACATCATTAACTGCTGGGAACAATGCGCTTGTATTCAATCCATATTGCAAGTCACCAAAATCAAGATTGCCAGTTATGAGATGCGAGCCAACTTCATAAGCTGATGATCGAAATATATGTTTTGCTAAATGATGACCCATAGTATTGCCTAAGAAACTATTGGACATTTGTACATCAGCTAAACCACCCAAAAGTCCTCCACCTAGGCCAGCGATACCAGCATTTAATGATTGTTGCAAATCAATTCTACCTGTATATCTTAATTGATTAGCTGTGTTTCCTGCAAAGCCACCAACAGCGCTACCAACTGTAGAACTGACTATTTGATATCCTGCACTAAGCTTATCATCAAAGAATATACTCGCAGCTGCACCGCCAGTATTATAAGCGAGCCAACTTACACCCGCTGAAATTGCACCTGAAGTTAAAGCCTGGCGACCCCATTCTCCAGTTGAAATAGCATGGCTAAAATAACCATAAACAAAAGACGTAACTGCTACAAACAAATCGTCAAGTCCAAACCACCGTCCATTTTTGTCTTTGAAGATCACCGGATTGTTGGCACAATAAGAAAATGGAGAGAAGCCCTGTGCACTAGGATCTACAGCATAAAAGATCCCAAGCTCATCATCATAGAGTCTTGCTCTAAAGTTATACAAACCGGTTTCGCTGTCAAACTCCTGCCCTGTAAAACGGTAATGCACATCTCCGTTTATTGATGAACGCATTAAACTGCCAAATGGAGAGTAGTCATAAGTTGTGTATTTGCTATATGTACTACTTTCAATTAAATCCATTACAAAAGTAAAACCTTATGTTCAGTTAAATGATTATTGACTAAAAATCAATCTTCAAGCGTACTGATATTGCCAGGATCCTGCCCAAGTGCTTTTGCTTTTAATACTCTTCTCATAATTTTTCCGCTTCTGGTCTTAGGCAACGAATCAACTATTTCAATGCCCTCAGGCTTAGCAATAGGTCCGACTTCGTGTCCTACGTGTTGTCTGAGTTCTTCTATCAGCTTATCAGATTTTTCATATCCGGTTTTTAATAGAACATAGCAATGTATAGCATGACCTTTAACACTGTGGGGCAATCCGATTGCTGCAGCTTCTGCAACAGCCGGATGACTGACAAGTGCACTTTCAATCTCTGCAGTACCCAAGCGGTAACCGGAAACTTTTATCACATCATCAACTCTGCCGATTACCCAATAGTATCCATCTTCATCTCTTCTAGCAGAATCACCGGTCAGATACATTCTGGGAAAGCGGCTCCAATATTGCTGTATGTATCTTTCGGGATCATTCCAGATAGTTCTTAACATTGCGGGCCATGGACTTTTAATTACAAGATATCCTTCTTCATTATCTTCTGCAGGCATACCTTTCTCATCCACTATATCCATCTTTAATCCGGGAAACGGTTTCGTTCCTGAGCCGGGTTTTAACGGAGTGCAAGGTAAAGGAGTAATCATAAACATTCCTGTTTCCGTCTGCCACCAGGTATCCATAATCGGAGTTTTTTCTTTTCCGATTACACGATAATACCATCTCCAGGCTTCCGGATTTATTGGCTCACCAACACTGCCAAGTAAACGCAAAGAAGAAAGATTATATCTGTTTGGCCAGGCATCTCCATATCTCATCAGACCCCGGATTGCAGTTGGAGCAGTATATAAAATATTTATTCCATATTTTTCTATCATTTGCCACCAGCGATGCGGATAAGGATAAGTCGGCGCGCCTTCATACATAAATGATGTGGCTCCATTAAGCAGAGGACCGTAAACAATATAGCTGTGTCCGGTAACCCACCCGGGATCTGCCGCACACCAGTATCTGTCTTCTTCGTGAATATCAAAAACATATTTTAAAGTGGAATATACACCTACCATATATCCGCCGTGTGTATGCACAATAGCTTTTGGTTTTCCTGTTGTTCCGGAAGTGTAAAGTAAGTAAAGAGGTTCTTCTGCATCAACTATTTCAAGGCATTCTGAACTGTTTGCAATCGGAAGATTTACTAATTCGTGGTACCACATATCTCTTCCGGATTCCATATTTATCTGATGACCGGTTCTTTTAACTACAAGAACACTTTCAACTGTAGCAGCTCTTTGAAGGGCTTCATCAGCAATCTTTTTAAGTTCAACAATTTTGCCTCTTTGTTTTGCACCGTCAGCAACAATTAAAACTTTCGATTTACTGTCTTCCAGTCTTTCGTGAAGTGATTCAACTGAAAAGCCGCCGTAAACAACTGAATGAATTGCACCAATTCTTGCACAAGCCAGCATCCCGATCATCAGCTCAGGAATTCTACCCATATACAAAGTAACTCTATCGCCTTTTTTTACACCTAGACTTTTTAATACATTAGCAAAACGGCAGGTTTCTCTGTGCAGTTTAAAATATGAATATGATCTGAACTCACCATCTTCGCCTTCCCAAATAAGTGCAAGTTTATTTCTTCTTGGAGTCTGTATATGAACATCAAGACAATTATAAGCAATATTAGTCTTTCCGTTAACAAACCATTTATAAAACGGTTTTTTTGAATCATCAAGAACTTTATCCCACTTTTTAAACCAGTGAAGATTATTTGCTTCATTTTCCCAAAATGCCAATGGATCTTCTTCTGCTGACTTATAAATACTTTCGCATTTTGCATAAGCGCGATCCAGTATTTCTTTATCCGGATAATACACTTCACCGGTTAATTTCTTTCCAGACATACATTCTCCTCGAATTATTAGTTAGTGTTAAAATTGTGGAAGGAAATTAAAAGTAGTTTAGCTTATAATCAATAATAATTTTTACTAATTATTTTTTTTTATTTTGAATTGAGGCGAAGAGTGATAATAGATGCGCTCAGGCTTGGATAGGTTCTGCCTGACAAGCAGTTGTCACGTTGAGTCCGCCTGAGGCGGATCGAAACGTGACAATCAATTACTTCCGGCCTCGATAAACTCAGCCTGACATACAATCGTCACTCTGAGCGGAGTCGAAGAGTGACAATCAAATCTTTTGTGAGAATATCACACCTCGACTTCGCTCGGTATGACAGAAGCAGAGTTTGCTATCATCCAGCGTTTAACAAAGTGAAATAAAGAGTATGGTTTCTTGTCTAAATTAAAAGTAGCAACAAATATTTCCGGCTTCGATGAACTCAGCCTGACAGACAGTTGTCACATTGAGTCCGCCTGAGGCGGATCGAAGTATGACGACCACTATCATAAATGGCTTTCAACTAATTCTAAAACTTTATTTAATCCTTCCTGAGCCTGTATTTTCAGATCCTTACAAGTATTTCTCATATCAGAAACAAATTTTTCATCCTTAATATCTTTAAGATTTGTAAGCACATTATAAACTCCGCCAAACACTCCGGTAAAAGCACTTTGTGCACCAACTCCAACATCAGTAATAGAACTAGGATTTCCGTATTTTGCAACTACTTCAGCAACCTCAATTATCTGATAACTTAATTGTGCTGTATTTAACGGAACAAGCACTGCATGTTTTAATCCGTTTTGCATAGCTTCTTCACGTATTTTCTTTTCCTCAGCAGTTTTATTTGGTAAACGCTTTGCAATAATAAAATCGTTATAAGCATTTGTATCATCATCAACAGCTTTAACCAAAGCATTTTTAATTTCCTGACATTTATCCGCTGCCCCATTAAGTATCTCATTGGTTTCAGCACTGCTGCCGCGTTTGTTTGCTGTAAGATTAGCAACCATTGATGATAAAGCTGCACCAAGTGCACCTGCTAATGCTGCAACAGAACCGCCGCCCGGAGCAGGTGTTTCCCTGGATACTTCATCTATAAAATCTGTGAGTTTCATTTCAACCAAAGCTGTATCCGGATTTTTTGGCAGACCCAAAACTCTTTCTTCAATATTAAATTCAGATACATCATTTAATCCAAGTGATTGAACTGCTGTATTCAAGATGTCTTTTATCGGAACACCGACAGAACGATGTTGCTTTCTTAAATAATATTTTCCGGTTTCAAGCAAAGCGGGATATGGAACCATTCCAACTATTTCACTTCCGGTAACGCGTAAACCTCTTTGGGCAGCAAGCTTTTCTGTTGCATCAAAAACATCGTGCATTGAGGTAATCTTATAATTTGTAAGATTTATTGATATCTGTGCACGATCGAATTTGTTAACCATCCAGCCAATTGCCTTACAGTGTTTAAATAAACCGGGTATCTTAACTGATTGTCCTTCAGGTTTTGATGAATCAATTCCATTTAATTCCAACAGTTCAATTAAATCAAAATTATGTACATCCTTACAATGCTTTACTGTATCAGCAAAAGTTTTTCCAATAAAATCGCAATTACCGCAGGGATATTTATCTTTTTCATACTTCAGAATTTTCTCGCTTTTAAAATAGAACGAACCAGCAACGCCTTCCCTTGCACTTCTTCCCTTTTCTCTTAAATCAAATGCGATATCGGTAGCATATTTTTCTTCGCGGGTATTAAGATTAATATTATAAGCAATTAAGAATTCCCTTACACCCATTACAGTTGCACCAGCTTTTGCATTAAACTTTGCAGGACCAAAATCAGGTTTCCATTCCGGTTTCTTTAATTTATCTTCAAGTGCTTCATATTCACCTTGTCTGATCTTTGCAAGATTTTCTCTTTCAGGTTTCTTAGCAGATTTTTCATAAAGGTAAACAGGTATATTCAATTCTTCACCAACCCTTTTTGCAACTTCGTTAGCAAGCTCGATACATTCTTCGGTTGTTATTCCGCTTACCGGTACAAACGGACAAACATCAGTTGCGCCCATTCTCGGATGTGAACCTTTATGTTTACTCATATCAATAAGTTCAGCAGCTTTTTTAATGGCATTAAATGCAGCTTCTTTTATTCCTTTAGCATTACCGATAAATGTTACAACAGTCCGGTTCATATCGTAGCCGGGATCAACATCAAGCAATTTTACACCTTCTACTTTTTCAATTTCGTCGGTTATTTGTTTGATGATTTCAGGACGCCGTCCTTCAGAAAAGTTCGGTACACATTCTATTATTTGTTCGTTCATCTGATCCTCATTGATTAATATTTTTTATATTTTATAATTAAGTATTTTTAAATAACTTTTTACTTAACTGTATGCAAAGTTAAAACATTTAAAGAGAATTCTCATTCCGGTATTAGATAAATCACAAAATAGATTTGATAATGAACAGGTTAATTTACAAAATCGATAAAGTTGGTTCAGTTAATGATTTAAAACTTATTAAAGACAATCTGAGTGAACCTTCTGAAAATGAAGCAACAATCGAAGTAAAATCAATTGGTTTAAACTTTGCTGATATATTTTGTCTGCACGGTTTGTATCAAGCTGCTCCTAAAACTAATTTAATTCCCGGTCTTGAGTTTTCAGGAATTGTAATTAAAAAGCATAAATCGGTAAAAGATTTTAATGAAGGAGATAAGGTAATCGGGATAACCAAATTCGGAGCATATGCAACATTTGTAAACCTTGATAAAAATTATTTAATCAAACTTCCATCTGACTGGACTTTTGAAGAAGGTGCTTCCTTTGTTGTTCAGGGATTAACCGCTTATTATGCACTTAAAGAGCTTGGGAATTTAAGATCAAATCAAACGGTTTTAATTCATAGCGTTGCCGGCGGTGTAGGAATTTATGCAAACAGAATTGCAAAAGAATTTAACTGCACAACTATCGGAACAATAGGTAATGAAAACAAGATTCAGCAGATATCAGATGAACAGATTGATCATATTTTAATAAGAGATAAAAATTTTATAAAAAATCTAAAAGATATTTTAGGTGATAAAAAGCTCGATATAATTCTTGAAGCTTTAACCGGAAAATATTTCCATCAGACTTTTAAATTAATTGCACCTCAGGGCCGTACGATTGTATATGGCGCAGCAAACTTTGCAACACATACATCATATCCAAACTATTTCCGTCTTATTTACAGATATCTCACACGACCTAAAGTGGATGTTATGAAACTAATTGAACAAAATCGTTCTATAATGGCTTTTAATCTTATCTGGCTTTATGAAAAGACAGATTATTTAAAATCTTTACTTAATGAATTAATAAAGCTTAATCTTAAAAGACCAAAAATTGGTGTTATATATTCATTCGATGATCTGCCTCAGGCAATTAGAAAATTTCAGTCAGGTAATACTGTTGGAAAAGTAGTTGTGAAGATTTCTGATTAACTCTGATCAACTCTGCTTATCTAAAACTTTCAGTTTCTTAATCACTTCTTATTTATTTGAAATATAGATTTTGTTTTCAGCTACGCAGTCTGATACAATCTGAAGATATGCCAATAATTTTTTGTTCAAGTCAGAAGTTATTTCAGGTTCATTATCAGACAAATCAATGTCTGATGAGCCATTGCTATAATATAATCTCGGAGCTTTCTCCAGATCATTAGCCAATCTGTATTTATCAGTAAGTATGGTATATTCGTTATGAAATTTAAATACAACAAAACGATCTTCCTTATTAAAAATTGTTTTCCCCATTGATGAATGTTTTGTTGTAATATTCAGCAGACTAATCAGCGAAGGCATTATATCCATCTGTGAAGCAACATCAGTATATTTAGTTCCAATTGTATTTTTCGGATTAAAGATCAGTAAAGGAATATGAAATGTAGATTTAAAATCTTTTCTGTTATTATATAGTGTATGATCGGCAGTTATTAAGAAGATGGTATTATCGTACCAGTTTTTTGTTTTTACATATTCAAAAAATTTCTGCAAGCTGAAATCGGAATACCTGATTGAGCGCTCTAGCTCAGTTTCATTACTGTATTTTTCAAATAAAGATTTTCTTTTATCAGGAATTCTGAACGGGTCGTGAGATGAAAGTGAAAAGATGATTGAGCAAAAAGGCTGATTAAACTTGTCAATGTTTTTTGCTGATTCAATAAAAAACGGTTCATCACAAATACCCCACATTCCATCAGTATCATCATCATCATATTCGCTCATATCTTCTTTACCAAAATAATTATCAAAACCGGCAAGTTTTGTAAATCCGTCAAAACCCATTGAACCGCTTTTTGCACCGTGATGAAATGAAGTTGTATATCCTTCCTCTTTCAAAACAGAACCTAAACCTTTAATATTGTTTAACTCCGCTCTTGAACCGATTATTGAAATATCAAACAAAGAAGGTATTGATGCAGTTACAGAAGGCACGCTTTCTATTGAACGCTGACCGTTTGCATAGAAGTTTGTAAACAAAATTGAGTGCTCTGCAAGACTATCGAAAAAGGGAGTAAAGGATTCTTTATTTGTTATACTTCCGCAAAAATTAGCCGACCAGCTTTCCATAATAAATATAACAACATTCATTTTATTTATTCCTGAATCAGCTTCTGTAATCCTTAAAAAAGGAAAATCATTATCAATAAATTTATCATTATCTGTTACGATCATTTTCCGGACAGTTGTTAATGCATCATTATACTCAAGATTATTTACAGCTTTTATATTATCCTGATAATAACTTCTTATAACAGTATATGGTGTATTAAGCGCAAGATATCCAAGCTCCAGATTTTCATTTGGGAATGCATTTGCCTGCCGTAAAGGTTTTAATTGTAATCCGCCCCGTATTGCAATAATTGAACTAAGAATTAAAACTATCCAGAATAATAACTCCCTGATAAATGTAGATTTTCTTGGATGCTTTATATAAAATGATTTAATAAAATTATTACTGAAGTATATTATTAATGCTGCTGTTAATAAAATTACAATTGTAATGATGTAGTGAGTTATAATAAGCCCGGGCAGAATTGTTATTATATCCGAAATCATAAAATACAATTCATAGCTTAAACGGCGTTCAGTTATATTATAATAACCATAATCAGAAAAAGATATTATGATCATTATAAGATTGATAATGACCATCAGAGTAAATATTGTTTTTTCATAATATTTATTTCTGAAAATTTTTCCCGGAAGATTTAATAAAACTAATGGGAAAATATTGATATAAAAGATCGCACTGATATCGAATCTTAACCCAATGAGAAAGGCAGATAATATTTCACCGAACGAAAACTGATTAAACCTGTTGAAATTATAAATTAAAAATCCTGCTCTGATAAAACTATAAATTAGCAGCAGCGAGAAAACTATTATAATAGTTAAAACGAATTGTCTGTTAAACCTGAATCTTGCCGACATAAATAAAACAATAATTTAATTGCTTAATAATAACAAAGGTAAGTGTAACATAAAGCACAACCGTTCAGAGTTATTCAAATAAAACAAAAATTTTAATAAAAATTTATCCTGCTTTTTCTATAATATTTTATTCATCATACTTAAATTGCACGCTTGTAAAATAATAATATAGAAGATGATAAAAAAAATAAGAAACATTGCAATCATAGCTCACGTTGATCATGGAAAAACAACTCTTGTAGATCAAATATTAAAACAATGCTCAATTTTCAGATCCAATCAGGTAGTAAGAGAAAGATTTCTTGATTCAAATGATCTTGAACGCGAAAGAGGAATCACCATACTTGCAAAAAATATAAGTATCACTTATAAAGATTATAAAATTAATGTGATAGACACTCCCGGACACGCTGACTTTGGCGGTGAAGTTGAACGTGTTCTTAAAATGGCTGATGGTGTTTTACTTTTAGTTGATTCATTTGAAGGTCCGATGCCGCAAACAAGATTCGTTCTTGAAAAGGCTCTCTCGTTAAATCTTAAACCCATTGTTGTAATAAATAAAATCGACAGAACTGATAACCGCCCTGCTGAAGTGCTTAATGAGATATATGATTTATTTATCGAGCTTGATGCAAATGATGAGCAGCTTGATTTTCCGGTTATCTATGCAAGCGGACGCAACGGCTGGGCAGTAAGGAATTTAAATGATAAAAGAGAAGACTTAACTCCGTTACTGGATTCAATTATTAATGATGTGCCTGCACCAATTATAAAAAAAGGCAGCGTTCAACTACAGATTACAACTCTGGATTATAATGATTATGTCGGAAGAATTGGAATCGGCAGAGTTTTCAGAGGCGAACTTAAAAGCTCTGATAAACTCTCAATTATCAAACGTAACGGAAATGTTCATCCTGTTACAATAAATCAATTGTTGGTTTTTGAAGGATTGAAAAGAACAGAAGCTGAAGAAGTTTACTGCGGTGATATCTGTGCAATTGTTGGAATTGATGATGTTGATATCGGTGATACAATAACTGCTTCCGAAAATCCCGAACCATTACCAAATATCTCTATTGACGAGCCAACAATAAGTATGACATTTACTGTAAACAATTCTCCTTTTTACGGAAGAGAAGGAAAATCTGTAACCTCCAGACAACTGCGTGAAAGATTATTCAAAGAACTTGAACATAATGTCGCTCTCAAAGTTCAGGAAACAAATTCACCCGATTCATTCAAAGTATCAGGAAGAGGGATTCTTCATCTTTCTGTGCTTGTTGAAAATATGAGACGTGAAGGTTTTGAACTTCAGATACGTGAACCAAAAGTTATATACAAAGAAATTGATGGAAAAAAAGCTGAACCTATCGAAGTATTAGTCGTAGATGTGCCAGAGGAATTTTCTGGAAAAGTAATTGAGCTGGTTGGTCAGCGGCGAGGCGAACTAACCAAGATGGAAAAGAAAGGAAATATGACAAAAATTCAATTTCATATTCCTTCACGCGGCATTATGGGATTAAGAACAAAAATTTTAAATGCAACTCAGGGTGAAGCAGTAATGCATCATCGTTTTTATCAATATGAATTTTTCAAAGGCTCAATTAACGGTCCGAAAAACGGTGTGATTATTTCTATGGATGAAGGTTCATCTACAGCTTATGCAATTGATAGTTTACAGGATCGTGGAAAGTTTTTTATAGATCCCGGAGATATTGTTTACAAAGGACAAATCATTGGTGAACATTCCAAAGAAAATGATATCGAAGTAAATATTCAACGTGGTAAAAAGCTTACAAATATGCGTGCCTCTGGTGCAGATAAAGCAATTAAGATAACTCCAGCAATTAAATTTTCACTTGAAGAAGCACTTGAATATGTTGATGATGATGAGATGGTTGAAGTTACTCCAAAGTCAATCCGTTTAAGAAAACTTTATCTTGATACGAATGAAAGAAAAAGATTTAATCTTGGAAAATTGAACAAGTGATTTGGGAAAGTCAGGCTTCGACTAAGTTAAGCCTGACAAGTAGTAGTCACACTAAGCGGAGTCGAAGTGTGACATTTGAAAATATTAAAATAACTTCAAGAAATATTCATACCTCGACTGCGCTCGGTATGACTAGAAAAACGTTAATCCTTCTAACACTTTGAGTCCGCCTTAGGCCGAAGTGTGACTCACAGAATTAAGCTAAGCAAAAACTCATTCAACTATTATCTCATCAATCATTAACCAGGTTTTTCCGAAAGCAATAGGATGCCATTTAGGCGCTTCATCATAATTTTTTACAAATATCTTAATATATCTTGCATAAGTATCATTTAATTGAACACCAAAATCCCTCTGTATCCAATCTGGATCTTTTAACGAAGAAGGTATTTCCACTTTCCCTGCGCTTTCATATTCATTTCCATCAACCGAAGTATAAAATTCAATATACTGCGGAAAAAAGACTAATGAAGAAGAGGCTTGAAAAAAACCAAGAGATATTTTATTAAATGTATATGGTTTTTCTAAATCAACAATTGCTTCAAAGTCAGTTCCATAATATCCTTGCCAGGTATTATCACCACCGCGAAAACTATCTGAACCGCGGATGCCGTCAGTCAAAGCCTCGATTCCGCCGGCAGAATATTTTTCACTGTAAGGATATGAAAGTTTAACAGGTTTTCTGTTTGCTTTATTAAAAGAAATTCCAAAGGCATACGTTTTACCAACTTTCTTTTCGCCTTTCTGAAAAAAGATATTAACTAAGTTTGTTTTATCTATTTCAAATTGAAATTCGTTTTCTGAGATTTTATTTATCATCAGTTCACTCACGAATGAACCTATTCTCAGATCAATATCTTTTTGCAACTGAGTTACCTTAATATCATAAATATTTTTTGAAGGATTGAAAGTTTTGGTAATCTCAAATGGTTTTGTTTCAAGACCGTAATTAACATCAAGTAAATCCAATCTCCTATAATGATTCTGAACTCTTTGTCTGAATGATTCGAAATCTCTTTCCTGAGGATAATTCCAGATAACCTCGATGAGAGCTAACATTCTTGGAAATAACCGGTCATCAACAAATTGCTGAGGCGCGTATTCTGTCCACATCAATCCTTCGCTGCCAAGAACATGTTTCCTTTCATCAAAACTTAATTCTTCCGGCACCGGATCAAAATAATATACTTTCCGCAAATCAGTGGTCTCAACAGGATAATCAAAATAGCAGTTTGTTGTAGGCGAGACAATTACATCGTGTCCCATTTTAGCTGCTTCGATTGCACCTTTCAGACCTCTCCAGGATTGAACCGTTGCTTCAGGTGCAAGTCCGCCTTCAAGTATTTCATCCCATCCAACAATCTTCTTCCCTTTTGAGTTAATAAATTTTTCCATTCGTTTTACAAAATAACTTTGTAACTCATTTTCATCTTTCAAGTTTTCATCTTTAATTCTTTGCTGGCATTTCGGACAGTTCTGCCACCTTACTTTTGGCGCTTCATCACCGCCGATATGAATATATTTACCCGGGAATAACTCAACTACTTCACTTATAACATCTTCTAAAAACTGAAATGTTTTTTCATTACCGGCACAGTAAATATCGGGATAAATTCCCCAAAGAGTTCCAACATCAAACGGACCGCCGGTGCAGGAAATTTCCGGAAAGCAAGAAAGCGCAGCAAGTGAATGACCGGGCATTTCAATTTCCGGAACAACATTAATAAATCTGCTGGCAGCATATTCAACTATCTCTTTTACATCTTCTTGTGTGTAATAACCGCCGTAAACAGTTCCATCTTCATAAGTACGGTATGCACCTTTTTTAGTTAATTCTGGATATTTTTTAATTTCAATTCTCCAGGCTTGATCTTCGGTAAGATGCCAATGTAAAGTGTTGAATTTATGATAAGCAAGAAGATCTATATATCTTTTTACAAAATCCTTTTCCATAAAATGTCTGCAGCAGTCAAGATTTAATGCACGCCATTCAAATTCCGGTTTATCGTAAACCACAACAGCGGGCAATATCCAATCGATGCCTTCAACTTTTACTATTGAGTTAATATATGGATCAAAAAGCTGACGCAATGTCTGAACACCATAAAACAATCCGTTTAATTCATTAGCTTCTATTAGGACATTAAACGGATTTATTACTAATGTATATCCTTCTTTACCATATTCATTTGTTTTGGTTTTTAGGGAGAGTATGATTGAATTTGTTTCCATCATACCATTCCAGATTTCCGGTTTCAGGTCAAATCCTGTTGCCGGTTTAATTACTTCTGAAAGATAATCTGCTACTTTTCTTGAATACTGATCAAAATAAATTTTTGTTTGGTTAGTCAGTGTAAATGAGCCATCGTTAATTACAATACTTTTTGGACTTGGAATCAGATTTATATTACTCCCCAACATTTGTGAATACATCAGATGATTTACTCCCAATACAAATACTGCTAATACAGTAAAAATAATTTTTTTCATATTTACACCTATAATTTGTTTTGGAATTACTAAGTAAATAACTGTTTAATAAACTCAAACTCTTCCAAAGTTAAAGGATTATCCATTCCGCTTAAATTTGATTTAACCTGATCAAGATTTCTGAATCCCGGTATTACAGCACCAACCTGTTTATAATATAATAAATACTGCAATGCAGCTCTTGATAGTTCCTGATTAGAAGGACCGAACTTAATTTTCAGTTGTTCAATTTTAGGTTCTAACTTTGCAAGATTTTCTGCTTTAAATGCTTCCTTTTTTGCTCTGTGATCACCGGATTCAAATTGAGGCGGATTTCTGTGATGATACTTACCAAGCAATAAACCTTGTGCAATCGGACCGAAAGCAATAAAAGAAATGTTGTGCTGATCAAGCAGTTTTCTGGTTGGAGAATCTTCTTTTAAAAATCTATCATCAATTGCACTGGCAAAACTTTGAATAACATCCGGTTTTACTTTGGGAATTAATTTTACAAAATCATCATGCTTATATGCGGATTGCCCAATCAGTCTGATTTTACCTTCTTCACGAAGCCGATACATTACTTCAACAGCATCATCCAGATATTTATCATTTTCACCAAAATTTCCATGATGGAAATAATAAAGATCAATATAATCCCGTTTAAGATTTATTAAAGATTGTTCACACTGATGACGGATATGTTTTGGTTCATAGGCATGTTCAGCTGTCCCGGGAAACCACCCGACTTTGGTAGCAATAATAAAATTGTTAGAACGCTTTCCAAGAATCCGTGCAAGCATTCTTTCTGCCCTGCCGTTACCGTAAACATCGGCATTATCGAAATGATTAACACCGTTATCAATCGCATAATTTATTGCTTCAGAAATTTCTTTTTCATCAACATCAGCCCAGCCATTTGAAACACCATCAACCCAATTCAATCCGCCCATTGTCCAACAGCCAAGACTGATTTCTGAAACACTTATATCCGAATTGCCAAGTTTTCTATATTTGATGTTTTTATCCTTTCCTGTCTAATCAAAGATAAAAAAGAAAAACTGTAAATAGAACCTTTATAAAAATAATTATTTTCAGCGGAAAGAAATTCATGAAAATACTGTCTCACACTTTCCAGGAATTCTTTATCAGAAATGTTTAGTATTCAGAAGGATGAAATAATAATACTATCAAAATTGATAAGTGAAAATCGAAAACTCTATTTGAACGAAAAAAATAATTTAATTCAATTTGAAAAGAGATTATACTTTAAAGTTCTTGAAAAAAGGCTTTACTTATTCGCACCGACTTTCTTTTGATAACCAATTATCAGGTTAAGCATATAAAACCGACTGAGCCGCCAGGATTTGAATTCATCCGGAATCTCAGTTTGTTTAAGCTGATCAATAGTCAAGTTATCTGCAATAGCATTATCAATAATATTATCTACTTTTTGGATATATAGTTTAAGTTTGTCAATATCTTCATTGCTTCCAACATTTCCATGACCCGGAACGATATATTTTGCATCAAGCTTTTTAAATTTTTCCAGACAATTTATCCATTCATTCGGAAATCCATCGCCTAAAAACGGATGGCGTTCGGCAAACATTAAATCCCCGCCAAATAATATTTTTTCTTCCGGAAGCCATAAAACTATATCCTCTTCAGTATGTCCTTTACCAAGATTTATTATAGCTGCATTTCTCTTTTTGCCCTTTATCACCAGTGTATCAGTAAAAAGTTTATTCGGTAAAGTAATTTTATATTCATCAAGTGATTGTTGAATTGCTTTATAATAATCAAGCCACATCTTATGTTCTTCAAACATATTCAGATCATTTTCCTTTTCAATTTGTTTCAAAGTTTTTTCTATCATCGGTCCAACAATTTCAGTTTCGGATTTTAACTCTTCTGGCTCATTTGTTTCTATTAAATCTTTAATTCTTTCAGTCGCAATAATTTCAGCATCTGTAAAAATCTGATTACCTCTTATATGGTCATTATGAAAATGACTGTTTACAAGATATTTAACTTTATTGCCGGTTAACTCCTCGGCGGCAGTTTTTAAATCCTTTGCTGCCAAAGGTGAAATAAAACAGTCATACACCAACGTTTCATCGCCAAGATTTACAATGCCCGCATTACATATTGCATATCCGCCGGCTTTGTGTATAACTGCAAAAATTCCATCACTTAATTTTTCAATTGTGAAATGTTCCGACTTAAACTCTTGAGCTGCAAGGTTAGTTATAACAAAAAACACAAGAAGAAAGATTCTTTGAAATTTCATTTTATTTTATTCCTTCTGTCAGTCTGAGTATTTCTACAGGCTTACTATAAACTTTGTCGAAGACTGACTATTCAATTTGCTATTATAATCTTTTCATTTCTTTAGTTAAAGGTCATACATCGACTGCGCTCTGTATGACATAAGCTTTATCTCAATAAAATCATTTTCTTTGTTTCAACAAATGAACCTGCCCGTAAAGTATAGAAATATACTCCGCTCGAAAGATTCTGACCTTTGTCAGAATGACTGTTAAAATCAACTTCATAACTGCCTGCAGGTTTATATTCGTTAACTAATGTTGAGACTTCGTTTCCGAGAATATCATAAACTTTTAATGTTACAAATGACGAATGGCCAATGACAAATGACAATGTTGTTGTTGGATTAAATGGATTAGGATAATTCTGATGTAAAACAAAATCCGCTGGGACTTCAGAATTACTCATTTCAACTCCGGTTGGATTTTGTGTCAGCCGGGTAACCATAAAATCTCCATTGTTATTTGCAAAATCCCATCCTGCGGCTAAAATATCACCATTATCCAGAGGGATACATTGTGTTAAATAATAACCGTATGTATTACTAAGATTAAGTATAAACTTCCCCTCAGGAGCAAATGTTGTATCCGGTGTGCCATCAGAATTTAACCTTGCCAATCCTGCCTTTCCGTGTCCAACACTTACGCCTCCAACGAGCAATATTCTGCCTTGGCTATCAACCTTCATATCATAACAGACATCAAAGTTTTCTGCAAAATGTATCTCTGTCCAGCCGTTATTACCGAAAGTTGGATCGATTGTTCCGTCAAGTAAAAATCTGCCAACAATAAAATTTGTTGGTCCGCTATTTGGCGTTGTTCCTGATAACAGTATCTTTCCATCATTGGTTAATACCAGAGATTCACCGCCTTCACCGCCTGCAAGATGAGATTTACCATCTTTTTCTGTAAGAACTATTCCGTTATCTCCAAAAGTTGTAACCGGATTACCAAAACGATCCATCATAGCCAAAGCAAACTGACTCATTCCATTTGCAAATGCCACAGTAGCCATTACAACAGCAGAATCTCCAAGGAACAAACATGCTATCGGACGAAAGGTTGCGACAAAGGGTAATACTGCTTCTCCCTCATCACCAAAAGACAAATCACGTCCGCCATCTGAGTTAAATCTCATCAAACCAAATGCACCTAAACCTGTTCTATAACCGGCAATTAAAATATTTCCATCAGAAAGAACTTTTACTCCATACATTTCGCCTGAATAATCTACTTTGAAACGATATACTGCGCTTCCGCTATCAGCAAATGTAGTATCCAAAGAACCATCTGCGTTAAAGCGATAAAGAGACGGTGTAATACGACCTCCAGCATTGCTCACAGCTTGAGCACCAGTAAGTAATATCTTACCATCAGGCTGAAGTCCAATTGCATTTGCGTAATCTCTGAAAGAAAACTGAAGTGAAACTTTACCACTATCTCCAAAATTTGCAGTATCCAACTGTCCGTTTGGAAGCAACTGAGTTAATGCAATAAAATAACTACCGTTATGATCACTTTTACCGGCAACTAAAATTTTTCCGTTTGGCATAAGTAAAAGGTCATTTGGTATATCATCGTAGTTCTCGCCGAAATTGATTCTTTTAATTCCGTTATCTCCAAAGCTTTGGTCAAATACCCAGTTGTTCTGAGCATTAACGGAAAAACAAATCAGGAAAAACTGTAAATAAAAAAATCCAATTTTCTTCGTGATTGTTGTTTGCAGTGCTTTCATAGTTTTAGTTTCCTTTAATAGTTTTTTTATGCGATTTTTCTGATAGAAAACTAAATCAATAAAAACAACAAATCATCACGCAAATGCGTGATTTTGAAACACTAAATTTGAAGAATTATGAAAATTACTGCCAAGAAAGGGAAAAATAAAATAATTATTCTTTCTGTTAGTCTGAGTAGTTCAACAGGCTCACTATAAACTTTGTCGAAGAGTGACAGATGGTTAATATTAGAAATCTATAACACTAATTATTTCAAAAGTATATCCACTCATAAGATTCTGACATTCGTCAGAATGACTGTGAAACAAGACACCCTTCGATCCCGTAAGGTGGGACAGGTAAATTCAGTGTGAGATTAGGTTTACGATCTACGCTTATTGATTGTCACCCTAAGTCCGCCAGAGGCGGATCGAAGACTGACTATTTAATCTGTTATTATTTTTGATAAATATAATAAAAGGTCATACTTCGACTGCGCTCTGTATGACATAAGCTTTATCTCAATAAAATCATTTTCTTTGTCTCAACAAATGAACCTGCCCGTAAAGTATAGAAATATACTCCGCTTGCCAACTGATGATTGTTGACCGTGGACTGGAAATCAACTTCATAATTGCCTGCAGGTTTGTATTCATTAACTAACGTTGCTACTTCATTTCCCAGAACATCATATACTTTTAAAGTCACGAACCCCACCTCGTTCCTCCCCTTTGATAAAGGGGAGGATGAAGGAGGGGTTGGAATTGTGAATTTTATTTTTGTTGACGGATTAAAAGGATTCGGATAATTCTGATGTAAAACAAAATCCGTTGGGACTTCAGAATTACTCACTTCAACTCCTGTTGGATTTTGTGTTAAGCGGGTAACCATAAAATCTCCGCTGTTGCTATGAAAATCGTATCCTGCGGCTAAAATATCACCATTATCAAGAGGAATACAATGTGTTAAATAATGAGTGCCGCTATTGTTATTAAGATCAAGAATAAATTTTCCATCAGGAGCAAATGTTGTATCCGGTGTGCCATCAGAATTCAACCTTGCCAACCCAGCCATTCCGTAACCAACACTTACGCCTCCAACGAGCAATATCCTGCCTTGGCTATCAACCTTCATATCATAACAGATATCAAAGTTTTCTGCAAAATGTATCTCTGCCCAGCCGTTATTACCGAATGTGGGATCGATTGTTCCGTCAAGTAAAAATCTGCCAACTATAAAATTTGTTGGTCCGCTATCCGGTGTGGTTCCTGATAAAAGTATCTTTCCATCATTGGTTAATAACAAGGATTCGCCACCTGAGTAATTATATTTACCATCTTTTTCTGTAAGAACTATTCCGTTATCTCCGAAAGTTGAAACCGGATTACCAAAACGATCCATCATAGCCAAAGCAAACTGACTCATTCCATTTGCAAATGCCACAGTAGCCATTACAACTGCAGAATCCCCAAGAAAAGGTAAAACTGCTTCACCCTGATCACCAAAAGACAAATCACGCCCGCCGACTGAGTTAAACCTCATCAAACCAAAAGCACCTGAACCAGTCCGATAACCAGCGGTTAAAATATTTCCATCAGAAAGAACTTTTACTCCATACATCTCGCCTGAATAATTACCTTTAAAACGATGCACTGCTCTTCCGTTAGCTGCAAAGGTAGTATCTAAAGAGCCATCTGCGTTAAAGCGATAAAGAGACGGAGTTATCTGACTTCCGCCATTGCCTTCAGCTTCAGCACCGGTAACTAATATCTTAACATCAGACTGAACAGACTGAAGCTCAATTGCATTTGCGTGGTCTCTAAGAACAAAATGGTGTGAAACTTTACCGCCATCTCCAAAACCTGCAGTGTCTAACTGCCCGTTTGGAAGCAATTGAGTTATTGCAATGTAATAACTCATATTATCCCGACTTATGCCTGCAACTAAAATTTTTCCGTTTGGCATAAGTAAGATATCATTTGGTATATCATTATAGTTTGGACCGAAATTGATTCTTTTAATTCCGTTATCTCCAAAGCTTTGATCAAATACCCAGTTGTTCTGAGCATTAACGGAAAAACAAATCAGGAAAAACTGTAAATAAAAAAATCCAATTTTCTTCGTGATTGTTGTTTGCAGTGTTTTCATAGTTTTAGTTCCTTTTAATAGTTTTTTTAAGCGATTTTTCTGATAGAAAACTAAATCAATAAAAACAACAAATCATCACGCAAATGCGTGATTTTAAAATGCTAAATTTGAAGAATTATTGAAAATTATCGTCGAGAAGGGGGGAAAAAAGTAATTATTTCTTCTGTCAGTCTGAGTAGTTCGACAGGCTCACTGTAAACTTTGTCGAAGACTGACTATTTAATCTGTTATTATTTTTGAAAAATATAATAAAAAGTCACACTTCGATCCCGCAAGACGGGACA